>CAMCSE010000036.1 GCA_945877515.1 uncultured Clostridia bacterium
GAGCAGGTTGAGCCATAGAGTTCGCGTCACCCAATAGATTGAATCGGCAATGAGAAAAAGATGGATTCCGGTTGCAAATTCGTGTTGGAGGAATGCAAATGAACTCTGTTGGCATCGACATTTCCAAAGGCAGAAGCACGATTGCTGTCATGCGTCCCTTTGGAGAGGTCGTCATCTCGCCCTTTGAAGTCCGTCACACCGACAGCGAACTGAGCGAACTGGCAAGGCAGCTCAAAATCCTGGACGGTGAGACTCGTGTGGTCATGGAGGCCACAGGAAATTACCATGCACCGGTTGCAAAACTGCTCCACGACGCAGGGCTGTATGTTTCCGTCGTCAATGCAAAGCTGGTGCATGACTACGGGAACAACGAATTACGGCGTGTCAAAACCGATAGGAAGGATGCTGTCAAACTGGCTAACTATGGCCTTGACCGCTGGCTCACTTTGACGAGATATGTTCCAGAGGAAGATACCCGGCTGCTGCTGAAGAACTGCTACCGCCAGTACCGGCAGTATTCCAAGGTGCAGACGGTTCTGAAGAACAATTTGATCTCGCTGCTGGATACGGTGTTTCCAAACGCCAACCGTCTGTTTTCAAGCCCGATCCGTGGGGACGGGAGTGAAAAGTGGGTGGATTTTGTGGCTGAATTCTGGCATTGCCGCTGCGTCAGCGAGAAATCCGAAAGGGCTTTCACAAGCAAATACCTGCGTTGGTGCAGGAAGCACGGCTACAACTTCAGGGAAGCAAAGGCGCACACAATTTACGCCGAAGCCAGCGGACATATTGGCATCATGCCAAAGTCCGAAACAACGAAGTTGCTCGTAGAACAGGCGGTTGCGCAGCTCAGAGCGACTTCTACCGCGCTTGCGGCTCTCAAACACGAAATGCAATCATTGGCTGCCATGCTGCCAGAATATCCCGCTGTCATGGATCTGTTCGGCGTAGGCCCGACTCTGGGGCCGCAGCTCATAGCTGAAATTGGGGATGTGCGCCGCTTTTATTCCAAGAAAGCGCTCGTAGCCTACGCTGGGCTGGATGCTCCGCCAAACGATTCCGGTGATGTGACCGGCAGGCACAAATCCATGAGCAAAATTGGTGCATCGTCTTTACGGCGGACACTCTTTCTTGTTATGAGCGTCTATTTGCAGACCGCACCGCTGGATGAACCGGTCTACCAGTTCATGGACAGGAAACGCGCCGAGGGCAAGCCCTACCGCGTCTACATGATGGCTTCCGCCAACAAGTTTCTGCGGATCTACTACGCCACTGTAAAAGCCTATTTGGAGTCATTGGAACACACCGCCTGATCTTCGCCATAAAGCCATTGGCTGGCCGCCGTTTTTTTTTTGAGATGCGAAGCGGCTTGGTTTGGTGCGGCCTTTTTCACTCACTTAAAACTTTTGATTTTTACTCTTGACAAAACTTAGCAGGTCTTTGTTTTGTCGTTTGCAGTTGCCAGACCGCATCTCTACTATATCTCTTATTTGGCAGAGAATCTCTCACTAAGATTCGGACAAAATCTGTTCAGATTATACAAAAACTCAAAATAATATTCGTTGAAATTTGCCCTAGTATTCTGAGGAGAACTGTGCTATTCTCAATGTGTATTTAGAAAAAGGGTTTTTGGTTTTAGGTAATCGTTTACCTAACAATTACCAAAGAGCAACGGCAATTCAATGCGCACAATGCACAGGATGCTCTTGGTGCTGCTGACTGTTGGGGCCACACTTATCCGGAGCAATTTTCGTAAGGAGATTGGCGATACCGCAAACCCTCTCTAAATATTTTTTATCACAAGGTAATCGTTTACCTTTTTCTTTGAGGCTGCTTTTTATGATTACAATGAAGGAAATTGCACAAGAATGCGGGATATCTTCTGCGACGGTTTCCAAAATCATTAATGGGAACGACGAACATATCAGCGAGGCGACCAGGGCTCTGGTGCTTCAGACAATCAAAAAATATAACTATGTTCCCAATGCGGTAGCCAAGGGCTTGAAAGTGAAGCGGACCAACACGATCGGGTTCATCTTACCGGACATCAGCAACCCTTTTTTCCCGGAAATTGCCCGGGGCGTGGAAGATGCTGCGGAATCCTGCGGGTTTGCGGTAACGTTTTGCGATACTGATAATGACCCCAAACGGGAACTCACGAGTTTTCAGCTTCTCAGGAGCAAAATGGTTGACGGAGTCATTTTTACCAGAACGCTGCGGCATAGCAGCTTTGACGATTATCTTTCCGTCAATCTGCCCATTGTCGTTGTGGACCGCCGTGTGGAAACCACAAACCGCAATGTGGGAAAGCTATTTGTCGATACCTTTCATGCCTCCCGTCAGGCCACAGAGCATTTGATTGCCCGGGGATGCCGGAGAATTGGCTTTGTCGGGGCCGCCAATGACTATGACGACGTTCGTTATCTGGGCTATTGCAGCGCTCTGGAAGAGGCGGGGCTCCGTGTGGAAGACGCACTTTGCTATAAAAGCGACTATAGTGTTGAAACCGGTCACCGGGGAATGAAAGCCATTATATCCGCCGGAATGCCAGACGGCGTTTTTTGCGGCAATGATTTGATCGCCGTGGGTGCAATGGCCGAAATTCACAGCATGGGTTTTACCATTCCCACCGATGTTCGCGTGGTCGGTTTTGATGATATCTATCTCTCCCGCTACCTCAGGCCAGCGCTGACCACGGTTCGGCAGCCAGCCTATGACATGGGCTTTGAGGCGGCAAAAATGCTGATTTCACATATTACAGAAGGAACGCCTTTGTGCACACTTAAGATGAAGCATGAACTGATCATCAGAGAATCAACCTGAAAGGAGCGGAAGCCATGTACAGAACTTTTCTGCAAAGCGAGTACGGTCCCCTTGACCCAAAAGTAAACCTTGAGCCGGATTTCTTCACCGGATTCAAGCCAGAAAACCGAAAAGCCATTACAGACCGGGAGGCGGCATTTTACCACAGCATCACGGATCCCTATTCTGTAGACGATCAAATCCAAAAATCCTATATCACGGTGACGGCGCGGGATGGGTATTCGATTCCCGTAAAGGTTTACAGACCTCTGCATGCAACCGGAAAGCGGCCGGCTCTTTTGTTCCTGCACGGCGGCGGATTCATCACCTGTACCCCGGAAACCCACGACTATGTGCCCTCCTATCTTTCCGCCAAGGCCGGATGCGTATGCTATTCGCCGGATTACCGTCTTGCCCCGGAGGCCAAGTTCCCGGTGGGGCTGCAGGATTGTCAGGACGTTCTCCACTGGATAAGCGATAACGCTGACGCCGAAGGCGTCAATGCTAACGCGATCTCTGTGGGGGGCGACAGCTCCGGCGGCAATTTTACCGCGGCCTTAACGCTTCTGGAAAGAGGCGGTATCGCAATTGACAAGCAGGTCCTGATCTATCCGGCTCTGGACTTTACCGGAGAGATTCCCAAGAGAGCGGCAGAAGTATATGCGCCAGTGGGCAGCGCGCCTGACAGCAGTGAGGATCCGGAGCCGACCTTCCTGGAGCGATATCTGAACCCCGGGGATGACTTACACAATGTCCTGATTTCGCCTCTGATGGAGAAGGATCTGTCAGGACTGCCCAAGGCTCTGTTTATTCAGGCTGAGTGTGATTCTCTCTGCGACGACGGCCTCATGTATGCTGCCCGGCTGCAGGACGCGGGAAACCAAGTCATATGCAAGCTGTACAAGGGAATGCCCCATGCATTCATACTCAGAACGTATGAAGAGACCTTTGCCGCCCTGGACGAGATTGCCGCCTTCCTGCGGTAACTCCGGAAATCAAGAATTTTAACGGGGAAACCCGCTGAAAGAAAATTTATAAAAGGAGATTTTTGAAATGAAAAAAACACTTGCATTGATTCTGGCACTGATCATGGCGTTGTCCCTGGTTGCCTGTGGTCAGGCCACGACTGATGAGCAGTCTGACGCCGACGCAGATAAGGAAATTACGATCGGCCTCGCCATGCACAACCAGACCGAGACTTGGGCCGTTCAGTTCAAGGACAGCTTTGTGGCTGCTGCTGAGGCTGCCGGCTGCAAGGTTTCCGTTACCGACGCCAACTCCACCGCCTCCAATCAGGTCAGCCAGATCGAAGACCTGGTGGCTCAGGGTGTAGATGCGCTGGTGGTTCTTCCCGCCGACTACACCGCACTGGGCAACGCGCTGAAAACCGCCGCGGATGCCGGAATCCCCGTCGTAAACTGCGACTCCAAAGTTGCCGAAGAGGACCAGCAGTACATTAGCTGCTTCATTACTGCTGACTGCTACGGCGGCGGTGTCACCTGCGGCGAGTATCTGGCTGAGAAGCTGCCCGAGAATGCTGTCATCGGCGGCCTGAACTATCCCCAGCTTTCCGTCATCGCTGATCGTTTCGTTGGCCTGGCCGATGCTCTGAAGGATGCCGGCCGTGACGATGTGACCATTATCGAAAAGGATTGCACCGATCTGAGCGCCATTGCCTCCTACACTGAAGATATGCTGATGGCCAATCCTGAGATTATCGGTTTCGTCTGCCTGAATGATAACACTGCCCTCTCCTGCTATGGCGCCTGCGCACAGCTGGGCCGTGAGGACTGCATTGTCATCGGCTTTGATGGTTCTCCCGCGGGCAAGCAGTCTATCGCGGATCATCAGATGACTGGTTCCATGGTTTACTCCCCCATCGATCTTGCCAATGCTGGCTTTAAGGCGGCTTACGCCATCATCACCGGCGGCGAGTACGAAAAAGAGACCCAGGTCCCCATGTGGATGATCAACACCGATAACATCGGTGATTTCGACCTCGAGAGCTGGAGCTGATGCGGTAGCGCCTATCGCTGACAAGCTTTTATTTCCATAATCCATAGTCAAGGGGGGCAGGGATCAACTTCCTTGCCCCCTTAAAGCCAAATCATAGTATTCATACAAATTAGGAGAATTCGTATGGAACAGTACCTGTTAGAGATGAAGAATATACATAAGAGGTTCCCGGGCGTGTATGCCTTGAAAGGGGTCAACCTCTGTGTACGGCCCGGAGAGGTCCATGCAATTCTCGGGGAAAACGGTGCCGGGAAATCTACACTGATCAATATTCTGGGCGGCATATTGCAAAAGGACGAAGGAGAAATATGGATCAACGGCAGAAATGAAGAGATCCACGGGGTACTGGACGCAAGAAATTACGGAATCAATATCATCCATCAAGAGTTAGTACTTGTCCCTTATTTGACTGTTGCAGAAAACATTTTTATCAACCGGGAAGAAACGAAACACGGTCTGGTCGATTTCGCCGGTATGCGCAGAAAAGCCCAGCGCTTCATTGACGAGCTGGGGCTGGAGATTGACGCTGGGCAGAAGATCGACGCTTTAACGGTTGCCCAGCAGCAGATGGTGGAGATCGTAAAAGCCGTGTCCTTCCAGGCACGCATTATTGTAATGGATGAGCCGACCTCATCTCTTTCCGACAAAGAAATTACCGCTCTGTTCGGCTGTATCAAAACGCTGAAAGCCAGGGGGATCGGTATTATTTATATTACCCACCGCCTCAATGAATTGAGCGAGATCGCCGATACGATCACCGTCCTCCGGGATGGCGCCAGTATCATTACCAAGCCTTATCGCGAGATTACCAATGATGAAATCGTAAAATACATGGTGGGCAGAGAGGTCACGAATTACTATACCCGTACCAGTCACCCCATTGGAGAGGTGGCTCTTTCTGTGAAAAATCTGTCCTCTGCCAAGGTCCACGGCCTGAACTTCGAAGTCAGGCGGGGCGAGATTCTGGGGTTTGCCGGAATTGTAGGTGCCGGCAGAACCGAAGCCATGAAAGCCATTGTGGGCTTGGATGAAAAGACAGATGGGCAAATCGAAATTAACGGCAAACCCATCGTGATCCGCCGCCCCGCCGATGCTTACCGACTTGGTATCGGATACATTCCGGAAAGCCGCCGTGAGGAGGGAATCTTCCCGGAGCAGTCGGTTGGATTTAACATGGTGATCAAGGTTCTGGATCAATTCATCAAGGGCGTCCATCTCAACAAAGCCAAGGAGACGGAGATCATCCAGCGGTATATCCGGGAACTTTCGGTGAAGACTCCATCGGTGGATTCGTTTATCAAAAATCTTTCAGGAGGAAACCAGCAAAAAGTTGTGATTTCCAGCTGGCTGGCCAGTGCACCCGGAATCCTGATCATGGACGAGCCCACGCGAGGCATCGATGTAGGTGCGAAGGCGGAAATCTACGCTCTGATGAATGATCTGGCGGCCCATGGAATTGCTATTATTATGATTTCCTCGGAATTGCCGGAAATTATCAATATGGCAGACCGCGTTATGGTAATGAAAGATGGGCGAATAACCAAAGAGCTTCTCCATGACCAGTTAACGCAGGAAGAAATCATGAAATACGCGGTAGACATTTAAAGTGAGGTATTTGCTCTATGGAAAACGTAACAAATCAGGCCGGCAAGGCCCTGAAAGGAGAAAACAGCAACATTTCCGGGTTTTTTAAGGTCATCGGAAAATGGATCGCCCGCTATGGAGCGCAGTTGTGCTTTCTGGCAATTCTGTTTTTGGTCCTTGCATTTTCCACCACAACATTTTTCACGGCAAAAAATCTGATCAATGTAATGCGCCAAGTCTCCATCAATGTTTTTGTTGCATGCGCCATGACGATGATTCTGATCGCAGGAGGCATTGACCTTTCCATTGGTGCTGTAATGGCCACGACAGGTATGGTTGCCGCCTATATGTCCCTGGCCGGGATTCCCTTTTTCCTGTGCGTGCTGGCGGGACTTGCTGTGGGCACGATTGCCGGTTTGGTAAACGGCATTATCATCGCCAATACCAATATGCAGCCATTTATCGTCACCTATTCCACACAGATCATTCTAAGGGGTATGGTCTATGTCATTACCGCAGCAGGTACTGTCAGGCTGACCAGCGAGGCGTTCCTGAACTTCGGCGGCGGTTCCCTGGGCCCTATTCCCTGGCCTATCCTATATATGATCGTGGTGATTGTTTTCTCTGTGCTGATCCTGAACCGTTCCAAGCTCGGCCGTCATATCTATGCCATCGGCGGTAATCCTAAAGCCGCGGAATATTCCGGCATTAACATCAAAAAGGTTAAGATCTTCATCTACACCCTCTCCGGCACCCTGGCCGCGCTTTCCGGCCTGGTTCTTACAAGCCGCAACTCCTCTATGCAGCCTTCCGTCGGCACCGGGCTGGAAATGGACGCCATTGCCGCCGTTGTGCTTGGCGGCACTTCCATGGCCGGAGGCCAGGGCGCTATTGCCGGTACCATTATCGGCGCTTTTATCATCGGCTTTATCAACAATGGCCTGAACCTGATGCAGATGGACAGCTTCTGGCAGTACATCGTAAAGGGCATTGTCATTCTGATTGCAGTGTATATGGACTTTGTCAAGAGCAAAAAACTGCAAAAGGGGAAGTAAAGGAGACCGGATGTTATGAAAAAAAGCGAATTACTGAATGCCCCTCTATCGTCCGTCATTGCCGAAATGGGACATACCGATTCACTGGCGATCGGAGACTGCGGGTTGCCCATTCCGCCGGAAACCAGAAGGATTGACCTGGCGCTGAAAAAGGGCGTTCCCTCCTTTCTTGATACCCTTGCCGTGGTTTTGACGGAACTGTGTGTGGAGAAAGTCGTCATGGCTACCGAAATCAAAGAGGTGTCCCCCGCATTGCATGAACAGATCCTCAGCATGCTGGGCGATACGGTTACGGTAGAGTATGTTCCCCATGAGCAGTTCAAGCTGAAGACCCGCGCCTGCAAGGCTGTCGTTCGGACCGGGGAATGTACCAGTTATGCAAACATCATCCTGTATTCGGGTGTCACCTTCTAACTGTGGAATTGAGGTGAACAAGCCATGAAGATCATGAATCTGGGCTCGCTGAACCTGGATAAGGTTTATGCCGTGCGGCACTTTGTGCAGGCAGGGGAAACCGTCCTGGCGGATCGCTGCGAAGTCCACTGCGGCGGAAAAGGTTTGAACCAGTCTATTGCGCTGGCCAAGGCCGGAGCAGAGGTTCTCCATCTGGGGAAAATAGGCCCGGACGGCACCGCTCTGGAGCAAATACTTTCCTGTTCCGGCGTGGATGTGTCGCTGCTTTTGCCTTCCGAAAATGACAGCGGCCACGCCATTATTCAGGTAAACACCGATGGCCAGAACAGTATCATCGTATACGGTGGGGCAAATCAAGAAATCACTCCCGCCGAAATCGATCAGGCGCTGACCCGTATGTGTGCAGGAGACCTGTTCCTTACCCAAAACGAAACCTCCTGTGTGCCCTATGCCCTGCAAAAAGCAAAAAAAGTCGGGCTAAAAACGGTTTTTAACCCTTCTCCCATCACGCAGGAACTTTTGGGATATCCCCTTGAGCTCGTGGATCTCCTCATCCTCAACGAAACAGAGGCTGAGGCGCTTGCGGGCCACAGTGGAAGCTATGCAGCGCTTTTGGAACTGCTTGTTGCCAAGTATCCGGGCACGGAGATCATTTTGACCGCCGGAAAAGATGGAAGTTACTACGGCTTCGGCGGCTGCCGGGTTTATCAGCAGGCCATTCAGGCCCGGGCAGTAGACACCACCGGGGCGGGCGATACCTATTGCGGTTATTTCATCGCCTCGCGTGCAAGGGGGATGGAAGTGAAACCTGCCATGGAACTGGCCAGTCGTGCCGCAGCAATTGCCGTCAGCAGAAAAGGGGCTGCTTCCAGCATCCCCTCTTTATCGGAACTAAAGTGACGCCGCCTGATAAGGAGACCGGTCACACACTGGTTGTGTGACTGGTCTTCCTTTGTGCCATATGTGCCGGATGCATGACGCGATGATAAGGGGGTGCTTTTCTCCCGCCGCTAACAGCGGACGATGATTTGGTGAAAATGGAGTTTTCTAAAGCCATATCTATACGTCTTTAATACGTCCCCAATACGCATTATCTCCGTAATACGCATTCTATACGGAGATAATACGTATTGCCGTTTTTGCTCTCTATCCAAAAGTACAATATGTAGCATACTATATATTAACAAACACAACATATTGTGGTATATAAGAATTATCATTGTTCTTTGTGCGCCATTTGCAGAACCATTATCTGCACCGCATACGTTGTTAAGTTTGTACCGAGGAGTAAAATGCTCCCATATGAAGCCATGGGCCGTTACGCCCGCTTGTGAAAATAACTATGCTGTGAGGGGAAATATTTTCTTCTCACAGCATTTTCCACCTGTACGCTGCTTTGCCGCCGTGCTAAGATATCTCCTTCGGTGTGGCGCTTGCCCAACGCACACTGTATTTGCTGCACAGTTACACTCTTTGATTCTACTGGAATTGCCTTGCAAGACCTGACAAGCGCTGCCAAGATTTTAACTGCCGCAGAGCAAGCTGAAGTTGGTGTTTCGTTAAATTTTTAAAAGAGACGATGATCCGTATTAGTCCAGACTGTTAGCGCCATAGCAGTTTTGCAGTCTTTCACAATACTTTATCCAGCGTTTGTCTCTCACGATGGGCCTTACACCATTTAGGCCGTTGCCTCACAACCACTGGAAGACGTTGATATCGCTGCTGGTTAGCTCCTTCTATGTTTCCCTGTACAAATTCGTTCAGCGATCCCTTGATTGCTTCTTCATATAGCGGTACAATTGTTTCTGACATAGTTTGCTGTCCCCTTTCTGAATGTGGTGCGTCAACTTCATTCTGTCAAGGACTGCAAACTATGTCTTAGAATCCCGCGGGACGCCCTGGCGGAATATCTGAATCTGGCAAGCTGAGGTGAGGGGGGGTGATCCCCCCTCACACTTTCACTTTACCATATCGACGAAGGAGAATGAACATGGCAAATAGCAAGCGGGCCGCCCACGGCAGCGGCACGATCCGGAAGAAGACCGTCACACGGAATGGTCAGGATTATACATATTGGGAGGCACGCATCACCACAGGCTACGATGCCGGAACCGGTCGGCAAAAGCAGCGTTCTGTTACCGGCAAGACGCAAAAGGAGGTGCGGGAAAAATTACAAGCGCTGGCAGTAGAAGTCAACAACGGTACCTATCAGGAGCCGTGTAGGATGACGCTGGGCGAGTGGCTGGACATCTGGGTGGAAAACTACCTGGGTGCCTGCAAGCCGCGTACAAAACAGATTTACGAAAGTGACATCCGGGTACATATCAAGCCTGCTCTGGGCGCGGTCAGGATGGAAAACCTCCTGCCCCATACTGTGCAAACCTTTTACAATGCGCTGGCATCGGATAAGGCCGATAAGCCCGGCCTGTCGGCGAAGACCATCAAGAATATCCACGGCGTACTGCATCAAGCGCTGAAGCAGGCTGTACTCAATGGTTATATCCGAACCAACCCCTCAGATGCCTGTACCTTACCGCGGGGACAAAAAGCAGAGATCAAGCCTCTGGATGAGGACGATGTAGCTGCTTTTATCCGGGTCATTCAAGGACATCCCTTTGAAGATCTCTTTCTGACCACGCTGTTCCTGGGCTTGCGGGAGGGCGAGGCGCTGGGGCTGACCTGGGACTGTGTAAATCTGGACAACGGCGTTATCACCGTAAACAAACAGCTCCAGCTCCATCAGGAGAAGGGCCTTGCGGCCTATGAGCTGGTTCCCACCAAGAATAGCCGCAGCCGCACATTGGTGGCGTCCCCTACGGTGGTCGCCCGCCTGCGCCACCGAAAAGCCGAGCAGACACAGCAGCGTCTCATGGCAGGCTGTGCCTGGGAGGACAGTAACCTGGTGTTCACCGATACGCTTGGGCATCACCTGACGAAGCCGACGGTCTACCGCCACTATAAGAAAGCGGTTGCGGCGATTGGGAGGCCCGATGCCCGTTACCATGACCTACGGCACAGCTACGCCGTAGCCGCGATCAGTTCCGGCATCGATATCAAAACGGTACAGGGCAACCTCGGGCATGCCACCGCCGCCTTCACGCTGGATGTCTATGGTCATGTGACTGACCGCATGAAGCGTGAGAGTGCCGACAAGATGGAGGATTTCATTCGCCGTGTTTCGGGGGATTGACAATCACCGCAACTTCCCTGTTGCGCAGAGGGGAGGAATCGGGTATAATAGAAAAAACTGCGGAAGGAGGCAGACCATGCGGACACTGTATCACGGCAGCCGGGTAACGGTAGAACAGCCGGAAATACGCATTCAGAAGTTCCATAAGGACTTCTATTGGGGCTTCTACTGCACAGAATATGAGACGCAGGCCACCCGCTGGGCCACACGGTTCGGCAGCGGTATCGTGAATGTCTACCAGTTTGAAGAGCAGCCGGGGCTGTCGGTCAAGCGTTTCCCTGAGATGAGCGATGAATGGCTGGACTTCATCGTGGCCTGCCGCAGCGGCATCCCCCATGACTATGACATCGTAGAGGGGCCGATGGCCGATGACACCATCTTCAACTATGTACAGAGCTATACAGATGGCGAGATCAGTCGCGCCGCCTTCTGGGAGTTGGCACGGTTCAAGCATCCCACCCATCAGATCAGCTTCCACACCGCCAGAGCGCTGGCGACGCTGACCTTCGAGAGGAGTTACGAGGTACATGTGTGAACAAAACCACAGCGGACTGTTCTTCACCTGCGCTTTGGTGGAGCAGCTGGGCCGCGACCTGAAACTGAAACGCTGCGACGTGGTGAAGGCGCTGGGAGTGAATGGCGTGCAGATGATCCTGGGCCATGCTGATGTGTTCCACTGCGAGCCCATTGAAAAGGTGTCCGATGATATGCAGCAGCACTTCGGCTTGCCCCACGGCCAGTTCGATAACGTGGCGGCGGCCAGATACGCCGTGCCGGATATATGGACGATCGGCAAGGTATACGCCCGCTTGATCGAGGACGTGTCCGGACAGGATGACGTGGCCGAAACACTGGTGGCCGTATATACCTCGTGGATCGACGAAAAGCTCTGCGACTATAACTCTTCGCTCTACTATCAGTCCCGTGACTACATCGCGGAATGCTATCGCGTAGGTCACGTGATTGACGCATAAAAATGGGCCTCTGATGTCGGTGCATCAGAGGCCTTTTTTACCGCTAAAGGGAAAAAATAAGGGAAAACACGAAAAAAGAACATAAGAAAAACCTCGTAACCGGCATGGTTACGAGGTTTTTGGCTGGAGGTGACACCCGGATTTGAACCGGGGAATGAGGGTTTTGCAGACCCTTGCCTTACCACTTGGCTATGTCACCGTGGCGCAGTGTCCGAGGGACATTATACATTACCCCGCGGCGGTTGTCAAGGGGGAAGGAAGATTTTCCTGTGGATAAAATTCAGGCGGGCCGCCCCGGGGAGGGACAGCCCGTTTTCGCCTTTTTTCACTCCTTGGCGTGGACATTGATGAACTCTGCCCGCAGCTTGGAGTAGAGGATGGTCTGGCTGCTGTACAGCCCGCAGTAGCCCGACAGCACATAGCTGATGGCGCAGGCGAAGGCGAAATACAACACGCCGCCGCTGCCGCCGAACAGCTCTATGCTCAGCAGCACCGAGGCGATGGGGCAGTTCACCGCGCCGCAGAACACGGCGATCAGGCCGATGGCCGCGCCGAAGCCGCCGGGCAGTCCCAGCGCCTGAGCCGCCACGCAGCCGAAGGTGGCCCCCACGAAGAAGGAGGGCACCACCTCGCCGCCCTTGAAGCCGCAGCCGATGGTGACGGCAGTAAACAGGATCTTCACCAACCACGCCCAGGGCACGGCCTCGCCTGCCATGGCACGGGCAATCACGTCCATGCCGGCGCCGTTGTAGTCCCGGCCCAGCAGCAGCGTCAGGCCGATGATGACAAAGCCGCCCGCCGCCGCCCGCAGGTAGGGGTTCTTCAACCACTTGGCGGCGGTGTGCTCCACCAGATGCATGCCCCGCACAAACAGGATGGACACCAGCGCGCAGCCGATGGCCAGCAGCACCACCAGAAACATGGTCCATACCTCCAGCGGCGGCAGCGCCACCGTGAACCGGGTGGGGGACACCCCCAGCAGCACCGCGATGAGATAGCCCACCGACGCGGCCATCAGGCAGGGCACCAGTCCGGCGTAGTACAGCACGCCCACGCTGATGACCTCCAGCGCGAACACGGCGGCCGTCAGCGGCGTGCCGAACAGGGCGGCGAACACGGCGCTCATGCCGCACAGCGTGGCCAGCGGCAGATCCTTCTGGCCCAGATGCAGGGCGTGGCCGGTGCAGTAGCCGATGCCGCCGCCGATCTGCAGCGCTGCGCCCTCACGGCCGGCGGAGCCGCCCAGCAGGTGGGTGATGCAGGTGGCGATGAAGATCAGCGGTACTAATACAATAGGTACGTTCCTGCCGAAATGGACGGATTCGATGATGTTGTTGGTGCCCTTGCCCTCCATGTGGAGGCAGCGGTACAGCGCCACGATCACCACGCCGCCCACCGGCAGCAGCCAGAGGATCCACGGATGCGCCAGCCGCAGCGCCGTGGCCTGCTCCACGCCGATGTGGAAGGCCGCGCCTACCGCGCCGCCCACCAGGCCCACGAAGCCGCCGATGCCCAGCCATTTGGCCAGCGCCGCGATATAGAGGGAGATATGCTGAAAGAAACCTTTGACGCGTTCCATGGTGTGCTCCTTTGTGGGGGGATTTTGATGTTGACGCGGGACATGCGGTTGCGTATAATAAAAGCCAGACCGGAAAAGGAGAGAGCGTTTATGCTGGACAAAAACGATTTGCAGATGATTCAGGAAATCATAGTGGCGTCTGAGCAGCGGATGTCCGAAAAAATCGAAGCGACCGAGCAGCGGATGTC
>CAMCSE010000037.1 GCA_945877515.1 uncultured Clostridia bacterium
GTACCGCGCGGGCAAACTCACTGGGGCTGACCAGCGAGCTCTCCAGATGGATGTGTGCGTCCACAAAGCCGGGCAATACGATCTTACCGGAGACGTCCACCTCCACATTACCGCTGTATTCGCCCATGCCCACGATCAGGCCCTCAGCCACGGCGATATCCGCCTGACACAGCTCGTTGGAAAACACGTTCACATAGGTGGCGTTTTTCAGCACCAGATCCGCGTTTTTCCGGCCCGCTGCCACCTCGATCACATGAAGCTTCTTATTCAGCTTGCGGTTGATCTTGCCGGCATAGCTTTCCTTGACTGCCATAATATGACCTCCGTCGCAATAAATTTTATTGATTTCTCATATTAGCACAGTTTATTGCAAATGTCCATTTCAAAATAGTGCAGGTAATGAAAAAAAGATAAGTTGAGGTAATAGCAAACCGTCCCGACAGTGGTCGGGACGGTGGATCATTCAATACTGTTTCTTATTCCTTCACTGTGCCGTCGGCATTGAACACGGGCAGCTTGCCAAGGAACATGATATCCTTGCGGTCTGCTGCGCCGCCCTCAGCCAGCACGGCGATCTTGGCCACCACTTCGCCGCCGGCCTTGTGTACCAGCGCCTCCATGGCCTTCAGGCTGCCGCCGGTGGAGATCACGTCGTCCATAATGACGATCTTCTTCCCCTTAATCATCTCCGCGTCGTCGCTGCCCAGATACAGCATCTGCTGGGCCAGCGTGGTAATGGACTGGTCCGCAACGGAAATGGGATTGGGCATATAGACCTTGGGGCCCTTGCGAGCGATGAAATACTTCTTCGCGCCGCTCTGACGGGCCATCTCATGGATCAGCGGAATGGACTTGGCCTCGGCGGTAAAGAGATAGTCGTATTCAATACCCTCCAGCTTTTTCAGCATTTCGGCGGCAGCAGCCACGGTAACCTCGGCATCGCCGAAGCAGATGAACGCGCCGATATAAAGATCATCCGTCACCTTACAGATGGGAAGCTCACGCTTCAAACCGGCGATGGTCATGGTATATGTCATTATCATAATCTCCTTTTCCCTGAATCAGTCGGGTCGGCATTGTGCTAACATAACATTATAAGGTATTGGCGGAAAAAGTCAAGACACCCCGCTGAAAAACCGAACCTTCATTGGCACAAACAGCAAAAATGTATTGCACTTTAAATGGCAAAACGACATTTTGCACAAATTTTCCTCCCGATTTTTTACTGTTGCACATTGGAAAATTCGTCCGTTTCCTCTTGAGAAATTCAAGAAACCGTGTTATCATCAAAAGCGATGGAATAGGGTCCGTCAAACGTTCCCCAAACTGAGGAATAAAATTTGAGGAGGCAAATAATTATGAATGCTTATCTGGCAAGCGTGCTGGAAAATGTCAGAACCAAGCACGGCAATGAGCCCGAATTCGTCCAGACCGTTGAGGAAGTTCTGTCCTCTCTGGAGCCTGTGATCGAAAAGCACCCCGAATATGAGAAGGTTGACCTGCTGGGCCGTATGGTCGAGCCTGAGCGTATGTTCACCTTCCGCGTGGTGTGGTGCGACGACAATGGTCAGTGGCACACCAACCGCGGCTGGCGCTGCCAGTTCAACGGCGCTATCGGCCCCTACAAGGGCGGCCTGCGTTTCCAGAAGAACGTGTATGAAGGCATCATCAAGTTCCTGGGCTTCGAGCAGAC
Organism: uncultured Clostridia bacterium; assembly: GCA_945877515.1. GTDB lineage: Bacteria > Bacillota > Clostridia > Oscillospirales > Oscillospiraceae > Vescimonas. Next base: position 1,694 of record CAMCSE010000037.1, read on the forward strand.
CTTCAAGAACAGCCTGACCGGTCTGCCCATCGGCGGTGCCAAGGGCGGCAGTGACTTCGATCCCGCCGGCAAGTCCGACGCCGAGGTCATGCGTTTCTGCCAGAGCTTCATGACCGCTCTGTATCGTTACATTGGGCCCGATATCGACGTTCCCGCCGGTGACATGGGCGTGGGCGGCCGTGAGATCGGCTACCTGTATGGCCAGTACCGCCGCTTGAAGGGCGTGTGGGAGAACGGCGTTCTGACCGGTAAGGGTCTGAGCTACGGCGGCTCCCTGATCCGTCCCGAGGCTACCGGTTACGGTGCCATGTACTATCTGCAGGAAGTGCTGAAGCACGAGAACGACACCATCGAGGGCAAGCGCATCGCTATCTCCGGCTACGGCAACGTGGGCTGGGGCATCATGAAGAAGGCCGCTCAGCTGGGCGCCAAGGTCACCTACTTCGCCGGTCCCGACGGTTACGTCCACGATCCCGATGGCGTTATCACCGACGAGAAGCTGAACTTCATCCTGGAGATGCGCGCTAAGGATCCTATGCACTGCAAGCCCTATGCCGACAAGTTCGGCTGCGAGTTCGTTCCCGGCGAGAAGTGCTGGGGCGTCAAGGATGTTGACGTGTACATGCCCGCCGCTATGCAGAACGACGTCAAGATGGAGTCCGCTGAGAAGATCGCTGCTTCCGGCGTGAAGTACTACATCGAAGTCGCCAACATGCCCACCACCAACGAGGCCCTGAACTTCCTGCGTGCGCAGAAGGGCATCATCGTGGCTCCCTCCAAGGCTGTTAACGCCGGCGGCGTGGGTGTCTCCGCTCTGGAGATGGCTCAGAACTCCGAGCGTCTGGTCTGGACTGCCGAGGAAGTCGACCATCAGCTGCACAAGATGATGGAGAATATCCACAAGGTGTCCGCCGAGGCCGCTGCCGAGTACGGTCTGGGTTACGATCTGGTGGCTGGCGCCAACATCGCCGGCTTCAAGAAGGTCGCCGAGGCCATGATGGAGCAGGGCTGCTTCTAAGCCGAACGCCATCAAACGCACATAACATACAAGATCAAAAGTCCCGAGGCTCTGCCTCGGGACTTTTTTGTTGCGTATAACCGGCGTTATATGGTACAATAACGGCGGTTATTGTACCATATAACACTACATTTTTTCAGGAGGGCACCGCCATGAAAGAGATCCGCCGCGTCGCCATTGCCGGAGCAGGCACCATGGGCTATTCGCTGGCACAGGCCTTTGCCGCCGCCGGATACCCCGTCAGGCTCTATGACCTGTTCCCCGCCGCGCTGGACAAGGCCAGAGACATGATTGCCCTGAACCAGCAGACTGAAGTGTCCAGCGGCAAGCTGACCCAGGAACAGTCCGCCGCCGTTATCCAGCGTATCTCCTTCACCTCCCGGATCGAGAATCTGGCAGACACCGATTTTCTGGTGGAAGCCATTCTGGAAAAGCTGGAGGTCAAGCACGAGTTCTACCGCCAGCTGTGCGGTATCGTGGCGGAGGACGCCATTCTGTGCAGCAACACCTCCGGCCTGAGCATTACGAAGATCGCCGAGGCCGTCACCCACCCGGAGCGGTTTGCCGGGATGCACTGGATGAACCCGCCCCACATCATTCCGCTGATCGAGATCGTGGAGGGAGAAAAGACCGCGCCGGAAACGGCGGAGCTGGTGCGTCAGGTGGCGCTGGGCATGAAGAAAAAGCCCGTGATCGTCAAGGATGCCCCCAGCTTCGTGCTGAACCGGCTGCAGCAGGCGATTTTGCGGGAATCCCTCCACATTGTGGAGCAGGGCATCGCCAGTCCCGAGGCGGTGGACGATGTGATGAAATATGCTCTGGGCTTCCGCTACGCCTGTTTCGGCCCCTTTGAGACCTGCGATCTGGGCGGACTGGACATCCACCACAATATCGCCAAATATACCTTCGCCGACCTGTGCAACGCCACGGAGCCTTTTGGTCTCATCAGCGAGTGCATCCAGCATGACCGGCTGGGTGTAAAAAGCGGCGCGGGCTTCTATGATTACTCCGACGGACGGGACGTGGAGGTGATCCGCCGCAGGGATCACATGTTCAACAAACTGGCGCAATGCCTGTTTGAGGAGGAATAAAACCGCATTAAAAAACGACCGACTCACTTCAAAGTGAGTCGGTCTGTTTTTCATTCTTCCAGCGCTTTGCGCACCCTGGCCAGCTTCTTCGCCAGTTCTGTGAAGGCGGTGCAGCTGAGGGACTGAGCCGCGTCGCTGAGGGCGGCGGCAGGCCGGTCATGGACCTCGATCAGCAGGCCGTCCGCACCTGCCGCCACGGCGGCCAGCGCCAGCGGCGGCACCAGTTCGCTACTGCCCGCCGCATGGCTGGGATCCACGATCACCGGCAAATGGGTCATTTGCTTGAGCACCGGAATGGCGCTGATATCCAGCGCGGCCCGGCTGGTCTGGGAGAAGGAACGAATGCCCCGCTCGCACAGCACCACGTTGGGATTGCCGCCCGCCAGAATGTACTCCGCCGATTGCAGCAACTCCTCCACTGTGGCTCCCACGGCCCGCTTCAGCAGCACCGGCTTAGGCTGCCCGCCCAGCGCCCGCAGCAGCTCATAATTCTGCATGTTCCGCGCGCCCACCTGCAGCATGTCCACCTGTGCAAACTGCGGCAGCTGCGATGCATCGGTGATCTCTGATACCACCGGCAGTCCCATTTCCCTGCCTGTCTCAGCCAGCAGCTCCAGCGCGCCCGCGCCATAGCCCTGAAAGGCATAGGGGGAGGTGCGGGGCTTATAGGCGCCGCCCCGCAGCAGCTGCGCCCCGGCGGCCTTTACCGTCCTGGCCACCGCCTGCATCTGAATGGCGGATTCTACGGCGCAAGGCCCGGCAATGAGACAAAAGCCCCGGCCAATCCGGGCATTCCCCACAGACACTACCGTATCCTCCGGATGGTTCCGACGATTGGCCAGACGCCAGGGGGACGTCAGGCGCTTCACATCCTCCACATAAGGCAGGGCCAGCAGACGCTGTTCGTCCAGCGTCCATGTCTGCCCCGTCAGCGTCAGCAGGACGCGGCCGCCGCTGTCAGCCCGGGCCGCGCCGATCCCCTGACGGCTCAGTTGAATCACCAGGGAGCGGATCGCGGATTCCGGCGTGTCATTTTTTATCAAAATCAGCATAGATGCCTCCGAAAACCGGCATTACCGGTAATTTGTTTGATCAGTCATATAATGTATCACATTTTTGGACATTTGGCAACACGCTCCTTCTAATGCGCAATATCATATTTCTCTGCATTGTATATTATTGACAACACCATCAAACCTGCTATAATAACGTTGAGAGAAAGGAGAATCAATGCTATGTCACGAAACTTTACATTGAGCTGCTGCTCCACCGTGGATGTGCCTTACCACTATCTGGAGAGCCGCAGCATTCCTGTTTTGTTTTATACCTATGTGGTGGATGATGTGACCTATGTGGACGACATGGGCCGCGATCCGCAGGCTCTGCCTCATTTCTACGAAATGCTGGCGGCAGGCAAGCTGCCTCAGACCTCCCAGGTCAATGTGGCGGAATATATGGCGTTCTTTGAAGAGCTGCTGAAGCAGGGCGGCGACGTGCTGCATCTGGGCTTTACCTCCGGCCAGTCCGGCTCCATTCACAACGCTTTTTTAGCCGCGGAAATGCTGAAGGAAAAGTATCCGGAGCAAAAGCTGCTGGTGGTGGATACGCTATGCTCCTCCTCCGGCTATGGTATGCTGGTGGATACCGTGGCTGATATGCGTGACACGGGCGCCACCGTTGAGGAGGCCTATCAGTGGACCATGGACAACCGCAACAAGGTCCACCATCAGTTCTTTTCCACCGATATGACCCAGTTCCGCCGCACCGGACGGGTCTCCGGCGCAACGGCCGCTATCGCTACGGTGCTGAATATCTGCCCCATCATGCGGCTGGACAGCAAGGGCGCCATCAAAGCCTATGATAAGGTACGGGGCAAGCACAAGGCCATTGAGGTGACGGCAGACACCATGGAGCAGCATGCGCAGGGCGGCCGGGACTATGACCAGCGGTGCTGGATCTGTCATTCTCAGTGTCTGGATCTGGCAAAGCAGCTGGCGGAACAGCTGGAGCAGCGGTTTCCCCATCTGAAGGGGCAGATCCGCATTTTCGACATCGGCACCATCATCGGAAGCCATGCCGGTCCCGGCACCGTGGCCGTGTTTTTCTACGGCGACGAGCGGCCGGAGATGGCGTGATGCGCAGCGAAGCAGGCAGTAAAAAGAGGACGCGAATGCGTCCTCTTTTTTGTTCTTAAAACGCCCAGTTGCCTTCGCGGAAGATGGGCACCGTTTTCCCATCGGCGCAGATGGCGTCAATGGACATATCCTCCGAGCCGATCATGAAGTCCTCGTGGATCATAGAGTCATTGATACCCAGCTCGCGGCACTCCTGCAGCGTTTTGTTCTGGAAATCCTGAATGGTGTCGGCATAGCCCATGCCCAACGCCAGATGGCAGGCGGCATTCTCGTCGAACAGCGTGTTATAGAACAGGATACCGGACTTGCGGATGGGAGAATCGTACGGCACCAGAGCGCACTCGCCCAGATAGGCGCTGCCCTCGTCCATGGTGATCAGCTTGGTCAGCAGCTCGTTGTTGACGTCGGCGTGCCACTCCACCGCCTTGCCCTCGTGGAACCTGATCCAGAAGCCGTCGATCAGCTGACCCTGATAGCTGAGGGGCTTGGTGGCATAGACAATGCCCTCGGCCTCGCCCCGTTTGGGGGAGATGAAGCACTCCTCACTGGGGATGTTGGGGTTAAAGACGATGCCCTGCAGACTGGTCTCGCTGCCGCCGCAGAACCGGCCCTCCGGGATCATGCCCACCGTGAAGTCGGTGCCGGTGGCGCTGGTATAGTGCAGCTTTTCAATATGCAGGCTGTTGAGATAGGCGCAGCGGTCGTGGAGATCCTTGTTATGCGCCTCCCACGCCGCAATGGGGTCGTCGTCCACCCGGGAGGTGGCCAGAATGTGCTGCCACAGCTTTTCCATGGCGGCGGCGCTCCGCAGCTCCGGGAACAGCTTCTTGGCCCATGCCTTGCCGGGCACAGCGGCGATGCACCACTGATACTTGTTCTCCATGGCGTCACGGTAGGGCTTGGCGATGGGATAGCGCTTCTGCTGGGCCTTGGCCATCTTCACCTGATCGATCCCCTTGAGGCCGTCGGGGTCCTCGCTGACAAGGTAGATGCGGCAGGGAATGGTGTCCACATAGTGCTGCCAGCGGGCTTCCTCATAGTTCTCCACCTTACCCAGAGTGGTCAGGGTGCGGTAGCGGTAGTGAAGCTTCTGCAGGGGCTGGTAGTTCCAGTCCACCACTACCTTTTTGGCTTTGCACTTATAGCACTCCTCCACCAGCATTTTCACGAACTCCGGCTGATCCAGCTCGGCTTCGATAAAAACCTCCTGCCCCGGCTGGATGTTGACACCGGTGCGGGCGATCAGGCGGGCATAGCTGCGCAATACGGTTTTCTTCATGGTCGTCGCTCCTTTTTCGGTTGGGTGTGTTTTATCAGGTATAGTATAACACCGCAGGCAGCGTTTGAAAAGCGGCCGTGAAATTTTTTACAGCATGCACTTGCCGCGGAAAAGATACTCGCCCTTCACATCCCGCACTGCGCCGCGGTCCACCGCCAGTGCGCCCCGCAGATACACGGCGGCGATGCTGCCGGAGGTGCGGAAGCCCTCGAAGGGCGTATAGTCGCAGCGGGACACCATATCGGCGGCGCGGAGCGTATGATCCGCCTCCGGATCGTAGATCACGATATCCGCGTCAGCGCCGGGTGCGATACAGCCCTTGCGGGGATAGAGGCCGTACAGCTTGGCGGGATTCTCGCTGAGAACGCGGCACATTGTGGGCAGGTCGATGCGGCCGCCGGCCACACCGGTGGTATACACCACCTCACCCCGGGTCTCCACGCCGGGCAGACCGCCGGGAATGGTGGTGAAATCTCCCTGTCCCGCCAGCTTCTGCTGGGTGGTAAAGGAGCAGTGGTCGGTGGATACTGTCTGTACGCGGCCCTCCTTCAGTCCGGCCCATAGGGCGTCCTGATCCGCCTTCTTGCGGATGGGGGGCGAACAGACGAACTTGGCAGCGGACAGCCAGTCCGTCTGGTAATACACGGTGTCATCCAGCGCCAGATACTGGGGACAGGTCTCGGAATAGACGGTCTGGCCGCGCTGACGGGCCTGGTCGATCTCGGCAAGCGCAGCGGCATTGGTGGTATGGACGATGACCACCGGGGCGTCCGCCGCCTGGGCGATCCGCAGGATACGGCCAACCGCCTCGGCCTCCAGATAGTCAGGCCGTGTCTGGGGATGGCAGGCGACGGTGTTTTCGCCCATGGCTTTTTTCTCCGCCACCAGCGCATCAATGACGCCGCTGTTCTCACAGTGGACGCCGCAGATGCCGCCGCGGGCCTTCAGAGCTTTCAGAGCGCGGTACAGGTCGCCGTCCGGCAGCATCATGGCGGGATAGGTCATGTACATTTTGAAGGAGGTAATGCCGGCGGCGAACATATCGTCCAGTTCGCTCTCGATGCCGGCGTTCCAGTCGTCGATGGTCATATGGAAGCCGTAATCACAGTGGCAGTCCGCCGCTTTTTTCCGCCACAGCTCCAGACCGTATTGCAGCGTTTCCCCCTTGTTGGGGCAGGCGAAGTCGATGACGGTGGTGGTGCCGCCCCGCAGCGCCGAACGGCTGCCGCTTTCAAAATCGTCGGCAGTGGTGGTATTGCACACGTCCAGGTCAAAGTGGGTATGGGCGTCGATGAAGCCGGGCAGCAGCAGCTTGCCGGTCACATCTACCTTCTCCGCGTCAGGGGCATCGATTTGGGGCGCGACGGATACGATCTTCTCGCCGTCCACCAGCACATCTGCCACCGTAACAGCGCTGCCGCTGACCACGCGGCCGCCGGTAAAGAGTCGTTTCATCAGAAAGTGCCTCCCTGTTCTGTAAAGTATTGTCTGTATTATAGCATTTTACCGCAGAAGCGTAAAGGTCAGGCAGCGGTCACAGAAACAAAAAATTTTTGTTTTTTGAAATTTTTTTGATAAAAAAAGAGTGTATTCAAAAGTTTTTCCGTATAATAGTATGTGAAGCAAATTCCGTACGCTGCAGAAAGGAGGAGCCGCCATGTTTTCCCAGGCATTTCTGGACGAGTTGATCGCCCGCAATGACATCGTGGACGTGGTGGGTTCCTATGTGGCGCTGACACCGAAGGGCGGAAGCTACTGGGGCTGCTGCCCTTTCCACAATGAAAAGACGCCCTCTTTCCACGTTTTGCAGGACAAGCAGTTCTATCACTGCTTCGGCTGCAAAAAGGGCGGCGGCGTCATCAACTTCATTATGGAGATCGAGAACCTGTCCTATCCCGACGCGGTGCGGTTTCTTGCCAAGCGGGTCAACATGGAGGTTCCCGAGGACCGGGAGTCCGCCGATGCCGACCGGCTGCGCAAGCGGCTGCTGGCCCTGAACCGCGACGCGGCCCGCTGGTACTACGATGTGCTGCAAAGCAGCGACGGCGCGGCAGTGCGGGCCTATCTTGACAAGCGGGCCATTCAGCGGAAGATCGCCGTACGGTTCGGCATGGGGGCGTCGCCGGACAGCTGGGACGCCCTGCTGCGGGCCATGACCGCAAAAGGCTATACCAAGCAGGAGCTGCTGACTGCGGGGCTGATCGTGGCCAACAAGAACGGCGGATTCTACGACAAGTTCCGCAACCGGCTGATGCTGCCTGTCATTGATATACGGGGCGACGTGGTGGGCTTCGGCAGCCGCGTTATCGACAAATCGGAGCCGAAATACATGAACAGCACCGAAACGCCGGTATACAGCAAGCGGCGGGTGCTGTACGGGCTGAATCTGGCCAAAAAAACGAAACGGCCCAACATGATCCTGTGTGAAGGCAATCTGGACGTGGTAACGCTGCATCAGGCGGGCTTCGACAACGCAGTGGCCTCCATGGGCACGGCGCTGACCACGGAGCAGATCCGGCTGCTGGGCCGGTACACCAAGGAGCTGGTGCTGTGCTACGACAACGACAACGCCGGGCAATTGGCCACGGAGCGGGCGCTGGAGATGCTGAACAACACGGAATTTACCGTGCGGGTCCTGAAGCTGCCCCGGCGGCTGGTGGACGGCGAATACGTGAAGCAGGATGCCGACGATTTCATCAAATTTCAGGGAGCGCCCGCCTTTGAGCGGCTGCTCTCCGGCAGCGAGAACGGCGTGGAGTTCCGTATGGCGCAGGTGGCAGCCAAGTACGATCTGCGCAGCGATCAGGGCCGCATTGATTACACGGCGGAGATCAGTCAAGTCCTCTCCGAACTGGACAACGCCGTGGAGCGGGAGGTATACGCCAATCGTGCCGCAGAGGCCGCCGGCCTGTCGCCGGAGTCCATGCGGCAAGAGGTGGAACGGGCTGTCCGTCGACGGCGCTACAACGCCCGCAAAAAGCGGGAGCGGCAGGAGCTGAGTCCGGCGCTTACCGCCCAGCCGGTACAGCGGGGCAGCCGCTACGCCAATCTGCGCAGCGCCATGGCGGAAGAAGGTGTGATCCGTCTGCTGCATCTTGACCCCACACTGTTCGGCGATACGCCGCCCCTGCAGCCGGAGGAGTTCTCCTCCCCCCTGCTGGGCAAGATCTACGACGCCATGTGGCGGCAGCGCCACAACCGCAGCGGCCTGTCGGCACTGTCGGTGGAATTGACCGGCGAGGAGATGAGCCATCTGACCACGCTGCTGCAAAAACCGGAATCCACCGCCAACGCGTCCCAGGCGCTGGCGGACTACATACGGGTGATCCGCGAGGAGCAGGCCAAACGGGACGGCTCCGGCCTTGATCCCCTGTTATTGGCAAAAGAAACATTCAAAGATAAGAAACGATATGGAGGAAAGCGCACATGACGGACAAGACCTATACCGAGAAGGAACTGGAGGAGATGGCTGATGCCCTGCTGACGGAGGATCAGCTGAAAAAGGAAGGCTCCTCCAAGGCCGCTGAGAATACGGAAACAGACGGCGCCGCAAAGGAAGGCGAGGCCAAAAAGGAAAAGGGAAAGCTGGATGACAAAACCATTGCTTCTCTGCCGGCCGCTGCGCTGATCATGGCGAATGAAAAACTGCGGGATATGCTGGTCAAGGGCAAGAAAAAAGGCCGGCTGGATGCCAACGAGGTCAGTGATGTGCTGGACGAGATGGATCTGGAGAGCGAGCAGATGGACCGCATCTACGACTCTTTGGAAACACTTGGCATTGAAGTGGGCACCGAGGACTTTTTGGCCGACATCAACGACGATATCGAACCGCCCATGGAGGAGATCGCCGAGATCGAAGAGGAGGAGCTGGTCGACCCCAACACACTGGTGGACAGCTTCAATATTGACGATCCCGTGCGCATGTACCTCAAGGAGATCGGCCGGGTACCGCTGCTGAGCGCCGACGAGGAGGTCGCGCTGGCCACTGCCATGTCAGCCGGCCGGGCCGCGCAGGAGCGCATCGACCAGGCTGGTGAGACCGAGGAACCCATCAGTGACGAGGAGATGGCACAGCTGAAAGCGGACATCAAGGAGGGCAACAAGGCCAAGCAGAAGCTGGCCGAGGCCAACCTCCGTCTGGTGGTGTCCATTGCCAAGCGGTATGTGGGCCGCGGTATGCTGTTTCTTGACCTGATCCAGGAGGGCAATCTGGGCCTGATCAAAGCCGTGGAAAAGTTCGACTACACCAAGGGCTACAAATTCTCCACCTACGCCACATGGTGGATCCGTCAGGCCATCACCCGCGCCATCGCCGACCAGGCCCGCACCATCCGTATTCCCGTACATATGGTGGAGACCATCAACAAGGTCATCCGGGTCAGCCGCCAGCTGCTGCAGCAGCTGGGACATGATCCCTCGCCGGAGGAGATCTCCGCCGAGATGGGGATGCCGGTGGACAAGGTACGGGAAATTCTGAAGATCGCACAGGAGCCGGTTTCGCTGGAGACCCCCATCGGTGAGGAGGAGGACAGCCATCTGGGTGACTTTATCCCCGATGAGGGCGCGTCTGAGCCCAGTGAGGCCGCCAGCTTTACGCTGCTGAAGGAGCAGCTGGTGGACGTGCTGTCCACCCTGACCCCCCGGGAGGAAAAAGTGCTGAAGCTGCGCTTCGGCATTGAGGACGGCCGCACCCGCACACTGGAGGAAGTGGGCAAGGAGTTCAACGTGACCCGTGAGCGCATCCGTCAGATCGAGGCCAAGGCGCTGCGCAAGCTGCGTCATCCCAGCCGCAGCAAGAAGCTGAAAGACTTCCTGAACTGAGGAGGTGCCGTATGATCCTTGATTTTGCCAGCATGGCCGCCAATACCATTCCCGGTTTCAAGGGCGGCGAGGGCGAGGCCATTGTCCGCAAATTTGATGATCCCCGCATGGGCGCTGTGGTGCGTATCACCCTGCCCCAGGGTGCATCCATCGGGCTGCATACCCACAGCGGCAACTGCGAGATCGTCTACGTACTGTCCGGCAGCGGCCAATGTATCGACGACGGGGCGGAATACCCCATCAGCGCCGGCGTGTGCCACTACTGCCCGGAGGGACACACCCACAGCATCCGCAATACCGGCGGCGAACCGCTGGAGCTGCTGGGCGTTCTGCCGGTGGTATAATAACGCATCTCCCTACTTTATAAAGAGAAAGGAGTCCTGGATATGATGGACGCCACGTTGGGATACATTTTGTGCAGCCAGTCCCCCACCCTGTTTCTGGCCGCTGTCGTGCTGCTGCTGTGCTATTTTGCCCGGCGGCGCAGTCACCACGCCCGTGCGGTGCTGGATCTGGTGCTGTGCATTGTGTGCGCTGCCGCCGGTGTGGCACTGTACTTCTTCGGCATGGGCCGGGGATACTTTACCATCCGCGATTTCTATGTGATCCGTACGCCCGCCTGGATCGGCATGGCCGTGGTGGCTGTGATCACCGTGTGGGTGGCTGTGCGGGCATTTCTGGCCGCCAACCGCCGCCGGGTCGCCGAGAAGGAGGCCAACCGGGCCGCCAATGCCGAGGCCCATCAGCGCGAAAAGGACGAAAAGGCCGCTGCAAAACAGCGGGATGAACAGGAAAAAGCGGCCAACCGGGTCGCCGTGGCTCATGTCAGTGAGACGGTCAGTGACGCGCTGACGGAAGAAGCTGTCAGTGAGCCGAACACTGCTCCGGCAATGCCCGATCCCGCCGAACCGATCACGCTGACGCTGGAAAATGACAAATAAGAAAAAAGACGGCTTTCGCCGTCTTTTTTGCTATGCAAAAGCATAGCAAAAAACAAGATGCGCCATTTTCTCGCCCCTTCGGGGCAACCGAACATGATGCGCAAAAA
>CAMCSE010000038.1 GCA_945877515.1 uncultured Clostridia bacterium
TCTTCTCCAGCGCCACCATGATGTCCGCCTCGCCCTTGCCGAACACGGGGCCGTAGACCTTCTTGCCCCAGCGCACCTGGGTGGACACGGAGCCGCCGCGCTGCGCCATGCCGTGTACCTCGCTCTGCTTGACATCGTAACCGGCCTTCATAAAGCCGTTGGACATGATCTTGGAGATCAGGATCGCGCCCTGACCGCCCACGCCTACCAACAGGCAGCTTTTCACATCGTTCATATTACTTCTCCTCCTTTTCGATGGCATCAAACGGGCAAGCCTGCGCGCAGACGGTGCAGCCCACGCACTGGGTGCGGTCGATGAACGCCTTGCCGTTCTCCATGGAGATGGCGGGGCAGCCCACCTTCAGGCAGCTCTTGCAGCTCTTGCACTTGTCGGTGTTGACCACGCACATACCCAGATCCTGCTTCACGCGCTTGATCAGCAGGCAGGGACGGCGGGTGACGATAGCGGGATGCTTGCCCTCGTTGAGCGCGGCCACCGCCTCGTCCACGGTCTTCTTCATGGCCGCCAGATCCTGGGGATCCACGGTGAAGACAGGGGCGAAGCCATAGGCCTCCAGCACCTTTTCCACGCTGATCATGGGAGCGGGCTCGCCCATCAGGGTGAAGCCCGTGCCGGGGTTCTCCTGGTGGCCGGTCATACCGGTGATGCGGTTATCCAGCACGCAGGGGATCATGCGGCCGTTGTTGTAGATGATCTCGGCAGCGCCGGTCATGCCGCTGTGGAAGAACGTGGAGTCGCCCATGACGCCGAACACCACCTTGTCGGTGACGCCCTCGCGCTGGAAGGACTTGGCCATGCCCATGCCGGCGGAGAAGCCGCCGCCCATGCAGATGCACACGTCCATGCAGTTCAGCGGCGCGGCGGAGCCCAGGGTATAGCAGCCGATATCGCCGGTGACCACATAGTTCTTATTCTTGGACAGGGTATAGAAGAAGCCGCGGTGGGGGCAGCCGGGGCACAGTGCGGGAGGACGCTTGGCCACCTTCACCTCGTCGACGGTCTTGTAGTCCGCCTTGATGCCCAGCACGCGCTCGCGCACCAGCTCGGTGTTCAGCTCATACAGCTTGCCGGTCAACTCCTTGCCGACGCAGTCGATGCCGGCGGCCTTGATCTGATCCTCCATGAACGGATCCAGCTCCTCGATGACGTACAGCTTCTCCACCTTGGCGGCGAAGTCGCGGATCAGATCCATGGGCAGCGGATAGGTCAGGCCCAGCTTCAGGAAGGACGTACCCTCAGGGAACACCTCCTTGGCGTACTGATAGCTGATGGACGCGGTGATGACGCCCACCTTGCCGTCGCCCAGCTCCACCTTGTTCAGGCCGTTCTCCACGGCGCGGGTGCAGCCGTACTCGGCCAGCTTCACCAGACGCTCCTCCACGATGGGGTGGTTCAGGTAGGCGTTGGCGGGAGTGCTGATAAACTTGCGGGTGTTGCGGGCGTAGGCGGGCGCCTCGTGCTCCGTGCGCTCGCCGAACTCCACCAGACCCTTGCTGTGACAGACGCGGGTGGTGGTGCGGTACAGCACCGGGGTGTCGAACTCCTCGGAGATCTCGCAGGCCAGACGGACGAAGTCCTTGCACTCCTGCGCGTCAGAGGGCTCCACCATGGCGATCTTGGCGGCGCGAGCATAGTGGCGGTTGTCCTGCTCGTTCTGGGAGGAGTGGCAGGCGGGGTCGTCAGCGGTGACGACCACATACGCGCCATTGACGCCCATGTAGCCGGCGGTGAACAGGGGGTCGGCAGCCACGTTCAGACCCACCATCTTCATGGTGCAGAACGCGCGGGAGCCGGCCACGGACGCGCCGTAGGCCACCTCGGTGGCTACCTTCTCGTTTGGCGCCCACTCGCAGTAGACGTCCTTGCCGTACTGGGGCAGATTCTCCAGGATCTCCGTGCTGGGCGTTCCGGGGTAAGCGGAACAGACCTTGATACCGGCTTCGTAGACGCCACGGGCGGTGGCCTCGTTACCGGACATCAGATGTTTCATAGCAATTTCCACCTTTCTTCTCTTTTTTCCTCTTTATTTTCAATATATTTGCTCGCTTAATAAATGCCGGCTTCCTGCTGGCCGCGCAGCACCCGCAGAGCGCCCTCCGCCAGGGAACGCATCTCCTCCTCACCCGGCAGGCGGATGATGGGCGCGATCTTGCCCACATAGGCGGTGATATCGTCGCAGAAGAAGTCCTCGTAGGCCATACCCGCGGTGTACACGATGGCGTCCACGTCGAAGTGCAGCACGGCGGCCATAGCACCGATGTCCTTGGCCAGCTGGTACACCAGCGCCTGATACGCCTCCACGAACTTGGGGTCGCCCTCCACCACCTTGGCGCAGATCACGCGGAAATCCGTTGTGCCCAGATAGGAGAACATACCGGCGCGGCGGCCGAAGGTGCGCTTGACCTCCTCCTTGGTCTTGCCGCTGAAGCAGTAGCTGATCAGCTGGTTCACCGGCAGCCCGCCGGCGCGATCCATGCCCATGGAGCCCTCGTCCTTGACGTTGCACACGTCCACCACGCGGCCGTGCTGGTGGGCACCCACGCTGACGCCGCCGCCCAGATGACAGACGATCAGGTTCACGTCCTCGTACTTCTTGCCCAGCTTCTCGGCGGCCTTGCGCCCCACGGCCTTGTGGTTCAGCGCGTGGAACTGGCACAGGCGGCGGAACTCGGCAAAGCCGGTGTAGTGGGCGATCTCGGTCATCTCGTCCACGCAGACGGGATCCACGAAGAAGGCGGGGATACCCACCATGTCGCCCAGCTTGCGCGCCAGATACGCGCCCAGATTGGAGGGATGCTCGCCATAGGGCGCGGCCTCCACGTCCGCCATGACCCTGTCGTTGACGGCGTAGGTGCCGGAGGGGATGGCGCGGTACAGACCGCCCCGGCCGCACACGGCGGCGAAGTCGGTCAGCTGATAGCCCGCCTCGGTGATGGCCTTGAGAATGGCCTCCTTGCGGTAATCCGCCTGATCGATGACGCGGGGGAACTGATCCAGCTCCTCGGCGGAGTGATCGATCGTGACCTTGAACAGCTGCTCCTCGTCCTCGAATACCGCGATCTTGGTGGAGGTAGCGCCGGGGTTAATGATCAACAGCTTCATGTTCTCTCCTTCTGCCGCGTCTATGGCGGGCTGATTTCGTTAAATATTTCACCGAATCACTCGGTGATTTTATTTTATTATGGCACTGCCCGCGCCGGATGTCAACGGCCTTTTCCGTTTTTTCAAAAGCTCGTCGTTTCGCACAAAAAAACACCGTGAACGCTGTTGAAAACAACGTTCACGGTGCTTAACTTATTCCCCTTGCCGCAAGGCTGTCCGCTCAGATATCATTTGCCATTTCGCCTATCATTCCCAGCATATCCCTCAAGGCCGTTATCCCCGGTACTGCCAGCACATTGATGAGGATCACCGTAACGATAAGCACAACCAGCCCGCCGATAAGACCCACCAGCGACAGCACGAAGGCTATCGTTCGCTTGTCTCCGGTATAGCCCTCTTTCTTTGCCTTGTCAGTCCATACCAAGCCGAGGATGCCCAGTACAACAGATGCCACGGCAGAGTAGCCGAAAAACCAGAATACCACGGCGGCAATACCCATTATCAAGCCCGCAACAGCTGTGTTTTCGCCCGGCTCCCGCCCACTCTCCGGCGGCCGCCTCTCTTCACGCTTACCCATCCGCTCCTCCTTTTCTGTGTATGCCTTTACTCCTCCTCGTGCCGCCAGCCCTCCAGCAGCGCGGCGGCCATGCGCCGTCCCCGGCGGGGCAGATCGAATGCCCCCTCGTAAATGCGCCATTCCAGCAGCATACCCCGGTGCAGCGCCACCAGATCGGCCACCAGCTCCTCCCGGTCGCGCCCGGCGTGGACAGAGCCCTCCTGCTTGCAGCCGTCCACCAGCTCCCGCAGCACCCGGAAGTACACGCGCTTTTCGTTATCCCGCAGGATGCCCTGCTGGGGATAGCGGATGCCGTGGATGAAGCTGCGGTACAGGGACGGGTCGTTAGCGCTGATGACCAGAGCCTGCCCCACGAAGTCCAGCAGCTTGTCGTGCCAGCTGTTGGCCTCGTCCGCCAGATAGC
Organism: uncultured Clostridia bacterium; assembly: GCA_945877515.1. GTDB lineage: Bacteria > Bacillota > Clostridia > Oscillospirales > Oscillospiraceae > Vescimonas. The sequence goes on from CAMCSE010000038.1 coordinate 4,105, forward strand.
TCTCCTCCAGCACGCTGTACTGGGCGTCCACGCTGCTGGTCACCTGAATGACCAACTCGTCCTTGCTCTTGAAATAGTGGTAGATATTCCCCACCGAGCATCCCGCCGCCTGCGCGATCTGTTCCACGGATACGTTCTCAAAGCCCTCCTTGTCAAACAGCTCCAGCGCCACCGCCTGTATGCGGGAGCGCATTTCCATGGCCTGCTTCTTCCGGGAGGTAAGTTCCTTCTTTATCATCGCGCGTTCCAGCTCCTTTGGTGCAAGTTTTATCTTGACAGTATCATAACAATTTTCCCCCGGCAGGTCAAGAGACAGCTGCGCAACGCGGAAAAATGCTGAAAAAGAAAGACACCCGACACCCGTATGGGTGTCTCAGCCCGCACTCAGATTTGATGGCTGCAGAAAAGTATGCGGCGGCACATCGCCTCGTGGAGAGATGCGCCGCCGTCATTGCCGTCATGATTCTTTCTGTGTTTCCGACTCCTGCTGTTCCATCCGCATGAGCGCAACGCAGAGCTGCAGCTGCCGCACCCTGTGGATGCCGGTCTTTTCATAGACCCTCTTGCGGTATGTATCTACGGTGCTGGAGGCACAGCCGATCTGCTCCGCACATTGGCGGGTACTCAGGCCGTTGACAAGAGCCTCGCATATTTCCAGCTCCTTGGTGCTCAGCTTGGCATAGCCCTTTAAGAATTTTTCATAGTCAGCCGGTTTCAGCTCCTTCTTTCCGAGGTGAGCCAAACGACGGATCTCCGCAAGGGAATCGTCCAGCTGCCCCTGCATACCCTCTACCTGCTCTTCAAGCCCCAGCTTTTCGCCCAAAAGCTGCTCGGCTCTGTCCTGAGCGTCCTGCCGTTCCGCCTTCAGAATGGTCACAGCCTCCTCATGGGATCGCATCTTCTCGGAGATGGGCAGCAGCTCCTCAAAGATAGGCTTTCCCTTCTCGCCGCCCGCCACGGTGACATGATCGATGTCCTCCAGAATGGGTCTGAGATAGCGGCGGGTATAGAACAGGCAGCAGCCCACGGCAAAAAACACCAGCAGCGTCAGCAGGGCGGCGATCTCTATCACGCTTTTCAGCATGGCGCGGTCATAGGCGGCTTTTGAGATCAGCACCGTCAGATCGTGCGGCGCCTCATCCCCGGCAGCCACTGTGAACGGCTCCGAAATGCCGACAAAGGAAAGCTCCGACCCCGCAAAGGCGGTCAGCCCACCGCGCAGGCTCCTTTTTTCCAGCAGCTCATCCGGCACAAAACAGAAGTCGCCTGCGGGATAGGTCAGAAGCCCTCTTTGAACATCCAGTCCCTCCGCAGAATCCGACAGAACACAGGCAAGGCTGCCAATGCCGGTCGGCTGCGCGTGATGTGCCAGAAAATAGGTCTGATTGACGGAAAAGCCGCACAGACCGTATACCGTGCCATCCGCGCCGATCATGGGGACGGTCAGAAGGATCGCCTGCTCTGTGGTACCGGGCAGGGTGACGAATTCTGTGGTGCGGCAGCTGCGCTCTATGGGTGCGGAGGCTTTTTCCAGATGCTCCGCAAAACCGGGAAATCTCGACAGGTCAAACTCCTGCGCCCACTTCCGGTGGGGCATTACCTTATGCCGCCGCCCGATGTCCGCCATGCCGCGATAGAGCAGCAGGTCACCGGTGGTGTGCTCGGCGTTGCCGCGCTGCACATATAGTCCGGCGTGGGAATCCACAGCGGGATCGGAGCTGAGCGAGGCGTCCAGCATTATAAACGCGCCGGAGCAATCCGTCTGCCGCACATACTGGCACAGCGGCTCCAGCATGGCCTCCTGCAAGGCACCCACGGCGGCTACATCTCCGTTGAGGGAGGAAAAGTCCGAGGTCTGCTCCTCAATGATGGCTGTCATATCCTGCGAGAGATGCACGCCCATGACAGAGACATTCCGCCACAGGGAGGCCATATCCGAGCGAAAAGCTCCCATCTGGAAGGTCAGAGCCTTTTCCGTTTCAGCCCGTGGGCTTTTGAGCCGCCCAAGCAGAAGCAGGGCGACCAACAGCACCGCCAGCAGCAGAGCCGCCAATGCGCCCATGTATAGAAACAACCGCCGGCGCATGGAGGGCTGCGCTTGCTTCAGTTTTGAGAGCAAAAAGCCGGGCATGGGCCTTCACCCCCCTTCCGATGTAGTCGATTTTTTCAGCGAATGGAGCAGAACAATACCCAAGTTTCCTCCGCCAGCGCGTCGATGTCCTCACCGGCTGCGGCGCGCGCGGGCAGCTCCTGCTGGAGCTGGCGCAGGCCGTCATAGAGGACTCCGACCTTGCCGTAGTAGCCCTCGAAGCGCGGCTCGGACATGGGGACATAGTCCTCACGCATGGTCTTGAGTGCGGCATAGAGACTCTCATAAGCCGCCGCGGGTGCCGGGAAATTGTCGTAATCCGAGATGGCGTCAAAGGCACCGCTGCGCACCGGCATATAGCCGGTCTGCGCTACAAAGTCCAGGTTGCGCTCCGCCTCCGTCAGCCAGCGGACGAACAGCGCGGCGGCCTCCGCCTTCTGCTCGGTGGTCTTGTAGGCGCAAAGCCCCACGCCTGCCTGCGTCATCAGAGCGTCCGCACCCGCCGTTTTCGGCATAGGCAGCACATGGAGGTTCATGGGCTCCTGCGTGTTGTCCGGGTAGGTGACGGTATCATTACAATATAGAATCGCCGCGGAGGAGCCGAGGCCGCACACCACATCGCCGGTCATCACCTGGGTGTTGGAGTAGAGGTCGGAGACCACCACATGGCCCTGCGCGAGGGATCGGGCGAACTGCATCCAGCTCTCCTTAAATACGGCATTGTCGGTATCGTACCAGCCGTTTTCCGTGTAGAAATCCCCGCTGCCGCGCTCCATGGCGCAGAGCTCCACGGCGCGGATGGGATAATCCAGCGCACAGAAGGGCTTGCCCGACCAGTCATAGAACTTGCCCGCGGCGTCGTAAAAGCCCTCCCATGTGGCAAGGTCATCATAGCCGACGCCGGTGGCATCGGAAAAGCGGGCGAAGCCGCTGCCGTTGCACATCAGAAGCTGCGTGGACTTGGAAACGGGGAACACCAGCAGCCGACCGTCCTCCGTCGTGCCATCGTCCAGAAAGCCGGGAACGAAGTCAGAGAGCTCACCCGGCGTGAACTGGCTGTTCCAGTCCACGAGGTTGTCCTCACCCAGCTCCAGCGCGTCGGCGATGTGGCAGGTAAAGAGGTCGGGCATCTCCTGCACCTCCTGCCCGCCGCTCTGTGCCTCCTTCAGATAGCCGCCGATCTTGGATGCGCTGCTGGTGCCGGTGACCTTCACCTGCACGCCGCGCTCCTGTCCCACGGTGCGGTTGAACTCCTGCACCAAAAGATCCATGGGCGAGCCTGCCTGTTCACCGTAGACATGCCAGAAGGTCAAAGAGACCGGCTCCTTTTTATTCAGCAGGGACTTCTCTCCGCAGCCGGAGAGGGTGAAAAGAAGGGCGGATAGCAGCAGAGCCGCCAGCATACGCTTTTTCATGAAACAGACCTCCAAAACAGAACGGGTGTTTGAAAAATCGAGCTGATTTTCGGATTTTTCAAAAATATTTTTTCTCTTTGTCCCCTAAATGAGGGATTTAGGGGACAGACAAAAGAATGAAAATATGGTACAAGAATAGTGTGCGGAGCCGGACGCACCGTCCGGCGACCGTCAGGCGAACGGAGAATCGTTACAGGGATACCCCTTTAGGTTGGAGCGAAGCTCCAACCTGAAAATCGCTCGACGCCCTATCCTGTCGAGCCGACCGCCTCGTTAGGCATTGTAGCATATTCCACGACAGCTTTACAAGACGAAATTGAAAAAGGGAGGAGGAATGCGGATGGAGCAGGCGAAGAAAACGGCAGCCTATCGGGTCGTTGCCGACTCGGGAGGCAGCAGGGTCTTCCGTTTTTACTGCGACATTTCCGGTGAGCTGTGCTGCGTGACCCGCCCCATTCAGGCGGACACGGAGGAAGCCGCGCTGGAGATCGCGTGGGCAACGGAGGGCAAGTGGGAGTTCAACCATTGTCCCCAATGCGGGAAGTATGTTTCCTCCGCTATGTTCAATGTCAACGCGGGACTGTGTCTGGATTGCGCCCCGTGGGAAGCGGAGTTCCCCGCCTTTTGCCATCAATGCGGCGTAAGGCTGCAGGGCGCAACGCCGCGCTGCTGCCCCATCTGCGGGGCAAGGCTGCTGGTGGACGGCACGGCAGGAGGAAAGGGGGCGGTGGAGTGAGCGAGTACGATCTGCGGACAAAAAAAGCCCTGCGGCAGGTAACACTGCTGGAATACGGCTTCGGGCCGGAGACCATGAAGCTGCGCAAGATCTGCCCGGAGTGCGGCAGAGCCAACGGCGCGCAGGACACGCACTGCACCGACTGCGGCGCGGCGCTGCCGAGCAGGACGCTGTACGACTTCTACCTCTCCCGCCACCGCTGCTGCCCCGGCTGCGGCGTGGCCGTGACGAGCATCGCGGAATACTGCCCGGAGTGCGGGGCGCGGCTGCCGAAGGCAGGCGTGACGCAGAGAGAGGGGGCGGCGGTTTGAGCTTTTTCCGAAAGCGGGAGCCGCCTGCAAGCGGCCCCGGAGCGGAGCTGCCGCGTGCAGCGGTGTGCTTCACCACGCCCGCCATGACCCGCCGGGCGGCGGACTGGCTGGGCAGGCTGGGAGGCTGCCGGCCGCTGGCGATCCTGTCCGACGACTTTGACGACGTGGTGTGGAACTGCGAGGCAGAGGGGGCGGATCTTCTGGTGCTGGAGATGGACTTTTCAAACGGAGTGGAGGATAAGGACGTCTCCGGCCGCTGCGACATTGCCGCCGCGGTGCGTAAGAGGCGGCCGGGGTGCCGGGTCTATCTCGTCTGCGAGGAAGGGCATCCGGAAAAGCTGGCCGCGCTGGATAAGGCGGTGGAGCTGACGCTCATCGACGGCTACTGCATCGGCGACCTTGACCCGCAGCAGATGCGCGCATGGCTTGCCGAGGCGACCGAGAGCATGAGAGCGGCGGAGAGCCGCGACACCGAATTCAGGAGGGAGGAAAAGTAAGAGTGAGACAACAAACCTACAAACGGCTGACCGCCTGGCTGATGGCGCTGGTGATGGTGGCGACCATGCTGCCCACCATGACACTGGCCACGGCGGAGGACAGCGGCACCGACCCGCCCGCTCCGGCGGTGACGGAGGTGCAGGAGACCCCGGAAACGCCGGAGACTCCGGAGACACCGGAGACACCGGAGGAGCCGGAGACCCCGGAGACACCGGAAACCCCGGAGGAGCCGGAGACACCGGAGACCCCGGAGACACCGGAGCCTGACCCCGGCGTCACCGCCACGGGGGAGATGACCGTCTCCCAGCCGGCTATGATGGCGGCGGCGGGAGATGCCTGCATCAAGGTGATCATGGACAACGGACAGATGCTCAACCTGACCCCCGGTTGGAAAATCCAGAGGACTACCAGCGGCGATTACAACACATTCATGGTGACGAGCAACAATCCCGGCTTCTATGTGGCATACCTGACGAAAACCAACATGTACCAGTGGACGCTGATACTGAACGGCTTTAACGGACAGTCCATCACCTATGTGCCGGGAAACAACTACGCCAATTCTGTGGTCATCACGCTGATGGGCGAAAACGTGCTTGCGCCCAAGGACGGATACGCTGTGGATGCCAACCAGCACAACTACCGGGCCATTTCCTGCGGTAAGGAGACCGATAACGGCGGCATACCGCTAGGACTGTCGTTCATCATAAACGGCGGCGGTTCGCTGGCCATTAACGCCAATGACAATGTAAGCGCGTACCAGATGCTGACCGCCCAGTGTATCTTTACCAAAGGCCTGACCATTAGGGGAGATGCAAAGGTATCGATCGATCTGAAGCTGCCCAGCTATGAAAGCGATGGTTCTCATACGATCTTTACGAGCGATCTCGATGTGTTCGATAACGCCAGCCTGGACATCAAGAGCTACAATGTCGGTGAAGTCGTGAGGGCGTCTGCTCACGATAGGGGCGGAAAATCTTTCATTAGCATTGATACCACCGGTACCGTGAATGTCGAGTTCGGGTGCGATGATCTGGAGCGTACTTACCCGCGTGTTTTCAACGGCTATCCCGCTTCCTCCAGTTTCGCGATAGAGAATGTGGGGTACATGAGTATCGCCCGCAATGGCTCCCGCAGCGACAACTACAAGGAACCCGATAGATTTGATTTTGTTGCGTACCCGGGTATCACCGTGAGCGAGGACGTTACCGTAAAGACATTCACGTCTGACAACATCAAGCGGATCCAGTATTTCCCCCGCCTCGCCGCCGCCGTTAGGGTGCAGCTTTTTGACGGAAGGATCCAGGACGGTAAGTTCAAGGCCTATGATGAGCTGTGGGGGCCGTTGAAAGACAAGTCTGTCGACATCACCATTACCGCCCCGGAAAGCGCGGCTCCCTTTGATCGGTGGTCCACAATAACGGATGACCTCACCGCCGAGGATCCCGGTGCCGACCTTCCCGTTAACGGTCAGCCCGTTTCCAACAAAACGGTCACGCTGCATATTACCGGTGCAGGCCATTACTATATACTGGCGAAGTACGATCCCTTTGGCGGCACCCCTACATGGACAAAAGGGTACAGCCCTGTTGTCAACTTCACCACCGGTACGGTCTCCTGGACAGCGCCGGATTCCATGAAGGACGTAAAGGGTATGCTTGTTCCCGCAACCTTCCAGCTCTCCGGCAGCTCGCCGGTGGCGGCAAAGGATAAATCCGGGAATGATATCAAGGATATTGTTTCCGGCGTGAGCGTCTTTGCACTGATGGGCGGCAGCGGCATCACCTATGTCCTCCCGGATGCAGGCGCGAAGCGCATTGCCCTGAATTTCGACGGCAGGTGGCATTTCAGCGAGCCCTTTGTTCCCGATCTCGATGATTTGGTGCTCCCGCCCATGCCGGAGCTGGCATCGCTGAACTGCAGCGGCGGGCAAACCCCGCTGTCGCGAAACAACCCCGTGCCTTATCCGTTTGTCAAGGGGCTGATCGTGAAGGCGACCAACTTCGACTCCAGCAAGTACGAAATGTACTACACCTATAACAGAGGCGGTGAAGTCACCAGCGCCCCGACGGAAAGCTCACCGAGTACGAGCAACGGGGTCATCGTGCTGAATCAGAATGATACCTGGTACGGTGTGACCCATTTGAAGGTGCGGTTCAAATCCAAGGAAAACGGCGCATGGAGCAACGCAACCATCGTGCCGTTGAGGCGGGTTGAGGATACAGACTCCACGCTTTCCTACACGGTGACCTTTGCCCCCGAGGAGAATTACACGTTGAAAGGTTCCACTCTCACCATCACAGACCCCATCACAGCCACTGTCACCAAGAAAAACCCCGACCAGTGGCCTATCAATGCGGAGCTGGTGTACCATACAAAACGCCTTTCACCGAGCACTAACTATGTCAACTATACCGAAGGAACCCCGATTCCCTTTGACCCGGATACTATTGCGGCTTCCGGTGAAACAGCTGCGTATCTCCGGGTTGGCGTGCGGGTGCCCGACCCCGTAAACAGCAGCACCGATTATTCCGTCATCCGCAAGAGTGACATTGACATCAAGCTGCCGGAATCCTATAAGTTGTTCCTGTGGGATTGCACCGCCACGGTGGATGGCAAACCGGCAGCGAATAACTCGAATGTGGCAGTGGGCAAGACCGTCATTCTGACACCCACCGTTCCACAGGGCTACACCTTCAAGGGCTGGAATTCCCCGGACGGCCTGGCCATCACCGACCTTGGGAACGGTACCTACTCCTTCACCATGCCCAAGCAGGATGTCACCATAAAGGCGATCCTCTATGCGCAGGAGTATAAATCCGTGGAGGTGATTCTTACTACCCCGAACGATAATACTTCGGTTGACACCGCCACGTACAAGGTGACTCCTTCCCAAATCACGGTGGATTCGCAGTGGTACAAGGGCAGCCAGCCCTATCACGGCGTGTTTGAAAGTGAGAAGGCGTGCTACCGCATCCACATCACCTGCCATGCCGCCGAGGGCGCGATCTTCAGCGACAGTGTGGAAATCAAGGTCAACAAATCCCCGGACAAAGGCTGGCCGGTAACGCGTGGCTTCACGCTCTCCGCCGATAAAAAGACTCTTGAATTCGACGCATGGCTGGTCTACGCCCCGGAGATTACCATTCCGCTGCACGATGGCGATTCAACCAAGCCCACAGCAGCAGATTGCATTCTCCCTCCCGGATTGACCGTTGAGACCCTGACCTGGAACACCGACGGAACCATCAAAGAACTGAGGGTCAAAGAGCCGAACTATCCATTCGGCGACACCATCTGCCGTTTCAGTTTCGGCAACGGATGGGCAACGATCAACGGGAAGCGTTACCAAGGTGAGTTCGGGAAAGACTACCTGGGAAGAACTGATACAGGCAAGCTCATCTTTGAGAATATCTCTATCCCCACCGTGCCCAAGGGCGTGGAGGTGAGCGGGACGGTCACCAGCTGCGGCGATGCCGGCGAGAATGTCACCGTGCAGCTCATTGAGGTGGGGCATACCGAACCGGCGTATGAAGTCATCGTGAGCGGCAACAGCGCGAACTACTCCTTCCCCACCGTCCCCGCCGGGACGTATACCCTGAGGGTGATGAAGAAGGGGCATGCGCCGTGGACGGAGGAAATCACCGTAGGTAGCACCGCCATCGCCAAGGATGTGACCATCTATCTCTGGGGCGATGTGAACGGAGATGCTAGCGC
>CAMCSE010000039.1 GCA_945877515.1 uncultured Clostridia bacterium
ATATATATATTATATCTTTTTTCTTCTAATACGCAATAGAATTTACACGAAAATGAATTTTTGTTTTATAATTAGAAATTTTTTGTGAGTTTCTATTATAGGACTTACTAACATACTGGCAAGCAATGCTTTTGGCTATCCAGATAGCCTCCAGGCGCTTGTTGAGGGAAGTCCCCCAAGCCCCCTTTGAACGCACGATTGCATCATGCGGCTGCGCGTTTTTCAAACGCTTATGGAACACAGCCGGCTCACCGCTGGTCGTGTTCTTTTTCCTGTTCGGCCTCCTGTTCCTCGGTGCCAAGCAGCCGGTCCACATTGGCCTTCACAGTCAGCAGTTCCCGCATTTCATCACGGGCCTGCCGGAACTCGCCGTAGGCTTTCTTCTTTTCCTCCAGCAGCTGTGCGTACTCGGCCTGCAAGCTCTTGACTGTCGGAATCTTTTTCAGCCCCAGCTCGTCAAAGGCTTTTTTTGCCGCCTTATGAAGCAGAATATCCGCTTCATGCTCTGCCAAAAAAATTTTGGAATACCCGGCCTTACGGTAGGCCACATAGACCTCGCGGGTTTTGGAATAGTTGATGATGTGGGTCCGCAGGACAGCGATCTCGGCCATTCTTTTTTCCGCAGCTTTGATCTGCGCGGACAGCTCGTTGTGACGAGCAGTAGCCGCAGCAGCTTTGTCCGCCAGTGCCGCATATTCCAGCAGGCCATGATCGGTGAGGTAATTCATCGTCTGCGCCAGCTGTTTCAGATTGAACGATCTTGCCCAACGCGCATACCCGGCTCCTTTGCCTTCCTGCAGCTTTGCCTGAATGTCCACCAGCAGATTGACCCTTTTCGGCTCCTGGTCAATCTGTTTTTTCTTGCGCGGCGTGTGCCGCTTCTCACCTTTGATAACAGAGAGCAGCACATCTTTACTTTTCTTGTTAATTGTTCTACTATGTAATCACAAAAGGAAAACAAAGGAAAAACCCCTAACAAAATACAATTAAGGAGGAATCTACCATGAAAAACAACATCTACACTTACATCTCTCTCGCCGTGGTTTCCCTCATGCTGGTGGTGGCGTCCGCCTTTCTGATGACCGCCGCCGACGCGCCCATCCGCGAAGCAGGCGGATATCTGCCCCTGATCTTCGGCGCCGTGTTCACCTGGGCTGCCGCCAAGGCGCTGCTGATGGAGCGCCGCCGTGAGCAGGACCGCAACAAGACCGTCTCCGTGGATTTCACCCGGAAGGTTCGTAGCGCCGCGTAAGTCTTACCCTAAATAAAAATGACAGGCAGCTGCCGGCTGCCTGCCATTTTTTTATGATTGTGTGCGACTTCTGTTTCCGAAGGCCGCGTTATTCACTTGCTCTGCGTCTCGCAGTAGCGGCAGCGGTAGACACGGCGGGCAGGGTCCGTCAGCACGAACTCCTGAGGCAGCTCTTGCTCCACGGAGGTGATGCAGCGGGGGTTCTTGCAGGTGAGAACGCCGGTGATCCGCTCCGGCAGCTTCAGGGTGCGCTTTTCCACCAGCTGGCCGTTGCGGATGCAGTTGACGGTGATGGTGGGATCCACATAGCCGATTAGGTCCCAGTCCAGATCCATCTCCCGGTCGATTTTGATGATATCCTTGCGGCCCAGCTTGCTGCTGGCCACGTTTTTCAGGATGGCCACAGTGCAGTCCAGCTTGTCCAGGCCCAGGATACGGTACAGTTCCATGGCTTTTCCGGCGGTGATATGGTCGATCACGATGCCGTTCTGAATCGAATCAATGATCATATTGGCTTACTCCTTTCCTCAGTCCATGCCCAGCAGCTTCAGGATCAGCGCCATGCGGATGTATTTGCCGTACTGCACCTGCTTGAAGTAGCAGGCGCGGGGGTCATTGTCCACGGTCACGGAGATCTCGTTGACACGGGGCAGCGGGTGGAGGATACGCAGATCCTCCTTGGCGTTTTGCAGCTTGTCCGGCGTCAGGATATAGCTGTCCTTCAGGCGGAGGTAGTCCTCCTCATTGAAGAAGCGCTCTCTCTGGACGCGGGTCATATACAGGATATCCAGCTCAGGCATGACCGCCTCCAGCGAGACGGACTGCTCATAGGGGATACCGCGCTTTTTGATGGATTCCTCCTTGACATAGCGGGGGAGCTTCAGCTCCTCCGGAGAGACCAGCACGAATTTGATGCCCTCGTAGCGGCTCATGGCGCCCACCAGGGAGTGAACGGTGCGGCCGAACTTCAGGTCACCGCAGAAGCCCACGGTCAGGTGGTCGAAGCGGCCCTTCTCCTTATGGATGGTCAGAAGGTCCGTCAGCGTCTGGGTGGGGTGGTTGTGGCCGCCGTCACCGGCGTTGATGACCGGCACCAGGGAGTGCATGGAGGCCACCAGCGGCGCGCCCTCCTTGGGATGGCGCATGGCGATGATATCGCTGTAGCAGCTGACGGTGCGGATGGTGTCCGCCACGCTCTCGCCCTTGGCGGCGGAGGAGCTGTTGGCGGAGGAGAAGCCCAGCACCTGACCGCCGAGGGAGAGCATGGCGCTCTCAAAGCTCAGACGGGTGCGGGTGGAGGGTTCAAAGAACAGTGTGGCCAGAATCTTGCCGTCGCATTTGTGGGCATAGGCCGCGGGGTGCTCGATAATGTCGCAGGCTTTGTTCACCAGCTCCATGATCTCCTGGGGAGACAGATCCAGAATGTCGATGAGATGCTTCATATCAGTCGATTCCTCCTTTATTGATCCAGCTTTCGTCGGACGGATTATCCCGGAAGGCCAGCAGCCGGGCCACATCAGACCGGGTGATGTAGCCGCCCTCCACGCCGGCCTGCGCCACGGCGTCCAGATCGGTCAGGCTGGTGTTCTGCACACCGGCGGCCGCCAGACGGTCCACGCTCTTTTGCATACCGTAGGTAAAGATGCTCACCACGCCCAGCACGTCGGCCCCGGCGTCCCGCAGCGCCTCCACCACGCTGATGACGCTGCCGCCGGTGGAGATCAGGTCCTCAATGACCACCACGCGCTGGCCCGGCTCCAGCCGGCCCTCGATCTGATTCTGGCGTCCGTGATCCTTGCTGCCGGAGCGGACATACCCCATGGGCAGGCCCAGAATATGGCCGGCAATGGCGGCGTGGGCGATGCCGGCGGTGGAGGTGCCCATCAGCACCTCCGCTGTGGGATAGATCTGGCGCACGGTGTCGGCAATGGCCTGCTCCACCTGATCGCGCACCTGTGGCGCGGTGAGGATCAGGCGGTTGTCACAGTAGATGGGGCTTTTGATGCCGCTGGCCCAGAGAAACGGCTCCTGAGGCCGGAGAAAAACGGCTCCGATGGAGAGCAGGCTGCGGGCGATGGTGTTGCGAATGTCCATAAAATGATCCTCCTGTCATGATTTCACAAATTCGGCCATGCAGCGGCGGTAGGCGGCCACCGGATCCTCCGCCTGGGTGATGGGACGGCCCACCACGATGTAGTCGGAGCCCAGCGCCCGGGCCTGAGCGGGGGTGGTCACACGTTTCTGGTCGCCGGTCTCGCCGCCGGCAAAGCGCACGCCCGGCGTGACGGTGAGGAAGCCCGCCCCGCAGCGGTGGTGGACGATGTCGGCTTCCAGCGGGGAGCAGACCACGCCGTCCAGACCCGCCTCAGCGGCGTTGGCGGCATAGTGCAGCACCACCTGATCCAAAGGCTCCCGGATCAGCAGCTCCTTCTCCATACGGCTCTGGTCAGTGGAGGTCAGCTGCGTCACGGCGATGAGCAGGGGACGGGTGCCGTCCGGGCGGGTCAGACCCTCCAGCGCGGCGGTCATCATGGCCTTCGTGCCGGCGGCATGGAGATTGATCATGTCCACGTCCAGCGCGGACAGCGCCGCCATGGCCTTTTTGACCGTGTTGGGGATATCGTGCAGCTTCAGATCCAGAAAGATGCGGTGGCCCCGGGCACGGATCTCACGTACAACGGCGGGTCCCTCGGCGTAGAACAGCTCCATGCCGATCTTCACAAAGGGCTTCTCCTCCGTGAAGCGGTCCAGAAAGGCCAGTGTCTTGTCTTTGCTGTCAAAGTCCAGTGCGATGATAACGTCCTTACCCATGATGTGCGCCTCCTATGATATCGTTTAAGTCGTGAATGCCGTAACGCAGCATAACGTCCGGCAGCGTTTCAATAATGTTCCGGCAGGCGTACGGCTCCACCAGATTGGCGGCGCCCACGCCCACGGCGGTGGCGCCTGCCAGCATCAGCTCCAGCACGTCCTCGGCGCGGCTGACGCCGCCCATGCCCACAATGGGGATCTCCACCGCCTGATAGACCTGATAGACCATGCGTACCGCCAGCGGAAGCATGGCGGGGCCGGACATACCGCCGGTGCCGTTGGCCAGCAGGGGAGCCCGGCGCTTCAGGTCGATGCGCATACCCGGCAGGGTGTTGATGAGGCTGACGCCGTCGGCCCCGGCGTCCTGACAGGCCCGGGCCACGGCGGCGATGTCCGCAGCCGTGGGGGACAGCTTCAGGATCAGCGGCTTATCCGTCACGGCCCGGACGGCCCGCGTGACCTCCGCGGCGGCCTTGGGATCCGCGCCGAAGGCAGCGCCGCCGCCGTGCACGTTGGGGCAGGAGATGTTGACCTCCAGCCAGCCCACCTGTTCCTGCGCCGCCAGCAGGGCGCAGGTCTCGGCATATTCCTCCACCGAGAAGCCGCTCACGTTGGCCATGACCGGCTTGTGGAACACCTGCCGCAGCCGGGGCAGCTCCTCGGCGATAACGGCATCCGCGCCGGGATTCTGCAGCCCCACGGCGTTCAGCAGCCCGCCGGCGTACTCCGCGATGCGGGGGGTGGGGTTGCCGAACCGGGGCTGGCGGGTGGTGCCCTTGAAGGAGAAGGTGCCCAGCATGTTGATGTCGTAGAGCTGTGCGAACTCATAGCCATAGCCGAAGGTACCGCTGGCGGGGATGATGGGGTTATCCAGCCGGATACCGCAGAGGGTGACTGCCGTGTTTACCATAGGATCTCCTCCTTTTGCAGAACGGGGCCGTCCTTGCAGATGCGCTTGGTCCCGTATTTCGTGCGGCAGCTGCAGCCCATGCAGGCGCCGAAGCCGCAGCCCATGCGCTCTTCAAAGCTGAACTGTCCGGAGGTGCCGCAGTGCTGCCATACCGCCCGCAGCATGGCCTCGGGGCCGCAGGTGTACAGGTAGCTGTACGGCCCAGCCGCCGCCATGCCGTCTGTCACCAGACCACGCAGTCCGGCGCTGCCGTCGGCGGTGGTCACCACCGGCTCGATCTGCAGCGCCCGGAAGTCCTCCAGCAGGAAGAGATCCGATGCGCTGTTGAAGCCCAGCACGGCCTGCACGGCTTTGCCCTGAGCCCGCAGCCGCTTCGCCAGACCGTACAGGGGCGGGATGCCGACGCCTCCGCCCACCAGCAGCGGCCTGTCGCCGCTGAGGGTCATGTCGTAGCCGTTGCCCAGACCGGTCAGCACGTCCAGCCGCGTCCCGGCGGGAAGGCGGGTCATTGCCTCCGTGCCCCGGCCCAGCACCTTGTACAGCAACGTCAGCTCTCCGTCGGCCCAGTCGCACACGGAGATGGGGCGGCGCAGATAGAAGCCCTCCAGCTTCAGGTTCACAAACTGGCCCGGAGCGGTGATGGCCGTGGTGTCACCCTGCAGGTGCAGGCGGTAGATGCCCTCGGCCAGCGGGCTATTCTGCGCGATGGTGAAGGTGGTCTGTTTCATAGCGTATCTCCTCCCTGCGGCAGCAGTGTGCCGTCGCTCCAGGCGATGCGGCCGTCGGACACCGTCAGGATGCAGCGGCCCTGTACCTGCCAGCCGGCAAAGGGCGTAGCTCGTCCCTTGGACAGAAACGATGCCGGGTCGATGGTGTACGGTGTGTGCGGATCAAACACGGTGAAGGCGGCGTTTTCCCCCTCCGTGGGGCGCTCCGGAATACCGAAGCGGCGGCTGGGGGCGCTGTGCAGCAGCTCCATCAGCCGGGGGAAGGAGAGGATGCCGGGCTTGACCAGATAGGTGTACAGCAGGGGGAAGGCCGTCTCCAGTCCCACGATGCCCATGGCGCTGCCGGCAAGTCCCCGGCCTTTCTCCTCGACGCTGTGGGGCGCGTGGTCGGTGGCGATCATGTCGATGGTGCCGTCCTGCACCGCTTCCAGCAGCGCCTCACGGTCGGCTTTTTCCCGCAGGGGGGGATTCATCTTGAAGCGGCCGTCCTCCTGCAGCATGGATTCGTCCAGCAGCAGGTAGTGGGGCGCCGTCTCGCAGGTGACGTCCAGCCCCTCCGCCTTGGCCCTGCGCAGCAGCGCCACGCTCTCCTTGGTGGAGACGTGGCAGACGTGATAGGCGCAGCCGGTCTCCCGCACCAGCGCCAGATCACGGCGGATCTGGCCCCACTCGCTTTCCGAGCAGATGCCCCGGTGGCCGTGGAGGCGGGCGTAGCTGCCGTCGTGGATATAGCCGCCCCGCAGCAGCGTGTTGTCCTCGCAGTGGGCGACGATCAGCTTGTTCAGCCGCTTGGCCTCAAGCATGGCCTGATGCATGAGACTGTCGCTCTGCACGCCGCGGCCGTCGTCGGAAAAGGCGGCGACAAAGGGCGCCAGCGCGGCCATGTCCGCCAGCGCCTGTCCCTGCTGCCCCACGGTAATGGCCCCGTAGGGCAGGACGCGGATGCAGCTGTCCCGGGCGATCAGCGCCAACTGCGCCTGCAGATGCTCCGGAGAATCGGGCACCGGGTCCAGATTCGGCATGGTGCATACCGTGGTGTATCCGCCGCGGGCCGCCGCCAGCGTGCCGGTGCGGATGGTCTCCTTATAAGAAAAACCCGGCTCACGAAGATGTACATGTACATCCACGAAACCGGGTAATACAATATAGGAAGAAGCGTCCACGGCGGTGGGAACAGTACGGCCGCCGGGGAGAACACTGTCCCCGCAGGGGAAGGAAACATCGCTGCCGGAAAAAACACCACGGCAGTAAACCTGAGCATGTTTCAGCGTTACGGTCATTGATCTCGCCCCTTTTCTGCAAATTTTTTATAATGTATCATACCGGCGCCTGCCTGTCAAGTGGTTTCGGCAAAGAATCGGCGGCGCTCCCGGCAAAGACAGACGCCATGCGGCAGATCCCGCATGGCGTCTGCTGTATCCGCGGTATGGGGCCGGTGCGTTTTCCGGAAAGGGCGCGGCTCAGAACGTCAGATTGACGCGGACGTCGTCCAGCGGGACGGCCGCATCGATCAGCCCCTGCTCCAGCATCCAGTCGATGTTCTCCTGCCAGCAGGCGTCGGACTGGGACAGGAAGGCGGCGTCTGCAGTCTCCATCATGGGGATCAGAACGCCCATGCTCTTGCGCTCCACCGTCTCAGACAGGGGGAAGTTTTCCGCGTTCTGGTTGGCCAGCAGGGTGGCCAGCGCGGCCTCGGGATCAGCCTTCATGTCGGCAAAGCCTTTGGCGGAAGCCCGCAGGAAGGCCTGCAGCGTCTCACTGTCGTTGGCGATGGTCTCGTCGCTGGCCAGGAAAATGCCCTCGTAATAGGTGGGAACGCCGTAGTCGTCCAGATCGAACCAGTTCACGGAGAAGCCCTCCTCCTCCATCTGGGGCACCTCATGGTTCACCAGACAGCCGATGGTGGCGTCCACGTTGCCGGTGGTCATGGAGCTCATCAGGTCAAAGCCCACGTCGATCATGGTCACGTCGCTGTAATCCGCTCCCACATACTGCATGATGCTGCGGATCAGGGCCTCGGACAACTCCGTACCGGCATAGCCGATGGTCTTGCCCACCAGATCCCCGGCGGAGGTGATCCCTTTTTCCTCCAGGGACAGCACGATATTCAGCGGCCCCTGCACCACCGCGCCGATGGACTTCACCGGCACGTCCTGCTGTGCCCGGGCCTGGATCACGTCCTGCTGATAGTACAGGCCGATGTCCGCCTGACCGGCGGCCACCAGAGAGATGGCGTCGTTGGCGTTGGACGGGAAGCGGATGTTCACCTTCAGGCCCTCTTCCTCGTAATAGCCCTTCTCAATGGCGACGTACAGGAAGGCGTGGAGGGCATTGGGGTACCAGTCCAGCACCACGTCCAGTTCCTTCAGTCCGGAGGTCTCATTATCACCGGCAGAGGCGCCGCAGCCGCACAGCAGCATGGCGCATACCAGAAGCAAGCAAATAAAACGTTTCATATGCAATCGAACCACCGCTCAACAGAACGAGTTTTGAATATTTTGGAACTGCTCGCATTTCGTGACGCATCGGATGGGCTGACACTGACGGAAATATCCAATTCCCTTCAGTCCCCTAAGAGCAGCATATCACCGATCCTCCACACGATGGCTAAGAAAAAGTACTTGTCATACAAGCCGGAATCCTCTACTTATACGTTGGGAATCCGCACTTTGGAAATCGGAAACGCCTATATGCGGAAGGAGTCCTTTTTTGAACGTGCGCTGACAGAATTGCAAGAGGTTGTGGACGCATGTAATGAGACCTGCCACTTGGCAGAACTGGATGGATGCAATGTGCTTTACTTGCTTAAAGTGGACGCGCCTCAATCGATACGCATCCGCATTGAGCGGCGAACTCACTCCATAGCCGAATCTCTGCTGAAGATTGCCACTGTGTGCCATATAGATATAAGAATTTGTTCAAGGTGTCCGCTGTTTCGGGGTCGGACAGGCACAGAGTATGGCAAAGATCTTTTATCAACTGTAAGAGTGCAAGACGCTGCTCGCTTTTTGGTATGTTCCCAGGAAAGTAGGCCTCAGGAATGTGGGGCGGCGCCGTAAGTCAACGTCTGCAAGTTCAAACTGGTTCAACAGCAGCCTGCGTTTATATATGCCGAGCAGGACAATGATTCGAATGGGAATTTCTTCCTTGGCAAACGTCCGGAACAGCCAGCGATTGCTATAAAGGAGGAAGGGCTATATGGCCAGTATCAGAATGCGTAACGGGGCGTATCAGATCACCGTATCATGCGGATATGATGTCAAAGGGAAAAAACTATTGGAGACAACGACCTTTACGCCGGATCCAGCAATGTCGCCCAAGAAGCAGGAAAAAGCGGCTAAGGAGTTCGCGGTTCTCTTTGAGCAGAGAGTCAAAAACGGTCTTGCCATGGACGGGCGCAAGATCACACTGGAGGAGTTCGCTCATCGCTGGCTGTCAGAATACGCGGAAGTGAACTTGCAGCCGGGGACGGTGTGGAAGTACCGCGAGGAGCTGCGCGATAAGATCTTGCCGGCCTTGGGTCATTTAAAATTGACTGAGATCCGACCCCATACACTGAACAGCTTCTACCTATCCATGCGGAAGGAGGGGGCACGCAAGGATGGTAAAAGCGGCGGTTATAGCCGTGCGACGATCTGTAAGACGCACAATGTGCTTTCCTCTATCCTGCGTACAGCCGTGGAGTGGGAGCTGATTGAACGAAATCCCTGCAACAATGTGAAACCTGCCGCCGCACCGGACACCGCAGAGAACATCAAGTTTTTTACACCGGAGCAGAAGATAGGCACGGCATTGTTTTGGCCAAGTCGGACCTGGCAAAGAAAGCCGGTGTAAAAACCGGCATGGTCAACTGAGAGGCTCGGCAGCGTTGCCCGGATCTGGTGGTAGTCCCGCCGCAATACGAACAGTACCTGAAGTACTCGAAGCTAGCACATGAAATCTACTACCGCTACACAGACCTGGTCGAGCCTTTCGGTATGGATGAGTGCTGGCTGGATGTTACCGGCAGCGGCATCTTCGGCACCGGCATGGAGATTGCGGAGCAGATCCGAAAAACCATCCGTGAGGAACTGGGGCTGACAGTCAGCATCGGAGTATCCTTCAATAAAGTCTTCGCCAAGCTGGGCAG
Organism: uncultured Clostridia bacterium; assembly: GCA_945877515.1. Taxonomy (GTDB): domain Bacteria; phylum Bacillota; class Clostridia; order Oscillospirales; family Oscillospiraceae; genus Vescimonas. The sequence continues at coordinate 9,831 of CAMCSE010000039.1, forward strand.
TGATATGAAGAAGCCGGATGCCATTACGCGGATTACGAGAGAGTCCTTCAAAGACATGGTTTGGCCATTGGACGCATCGGAGATGATTTATGTTGGTCGCTCCACCGAGCAGAAACTGTCACGCTACGGCATTCATACCATTGGACAACTCGCGGCGACAGAGCCGGAACTTCTGCAACGGTGGTTCGGTATCAATGGCTTGAAACTGTGGCGGTATGCCAGCGGAAATGATACCTCACCGGTCATGCATAAGGACTTTGTTTCTCCTATGAAAAGCATAGGGCATGGTATCACCTGCAATGCGGATCTCCGTACAAATGAGGAGGTGTTTCGTGTCCTCCTGGAACTCAGCCAGGATATAGGGCATCGGCTCCGTGTACACGGTCTTGCCGCCAATGGTGTTCAGGTTTCAGTGCGTGGCAATGATCTGCTGGGAGCCCAGTACCAGAGCAAACTGCCTCTCCGGACACAACTGCCAAGTGAGCTCACCGCCGCCGCATATAATCTCTTCCAACAGCGGTATTACTGGAATACTCCGGTTCGAGCGGTCTGTATCCGCGCCATTGATTTATGTCCTCAAACAGATGCTGAACAGTTACAGCTTATGGTGGACTATGCCAGGAGAGATCGGCGGGTACGGCTTGAAGATGCTATTGAAGGAATCCGCAGCCGTTTCGGAAAGCAGGCACTGACCTATGCCGTGCTTATGGGCGATTTGAAGATGCCGAACGATGGTCGGGATGTTGTAAGGATGCCCGGACTCATGTACCAGTGAGGGGGTAATTCATGCGCTATCTATCAAAATGGGATTTAGAGCAGTTGGCCCGGCGCGTCTCCTCGGCATATCAAAAGTTACCGGACGCAAAGGCAAATCCTCGGCGGATTAATCCGGATATTTTACTGGAGCAACTTCTGAAACTAGAGATTGACTATCGGCATTTATCCCGTGACCGCACCATCCTTGGGCTGACCGCCTATGACGATGTTGGCGTCGAGGTATATGACGGCGGAGCGGAAGAAATGTACTTTTTGGATGGGAAGACGGTCCTCATCGAGCAGGATCTCCGGGATGCGCCGGATAAGGTGGGCAGGCTTAATTTTACCAAAGTGCATGAGGGCTGCCACCATATCCTGAACATGGTCTTCCCGGGAGAATACAGCGGCGGCACCAACGCAAGAAGAGCACTGTGCTACCGCCTGCCCCAGCACGGCATAAGAACCCGCAACTGGGAAGAATGGCAGGTGGATAATCTGTGTTCCGCCATACTGATGCCGGCGCAATTGGTACGAAAGAACATGGCCGTGGTCGGACTGCCGGAAAAGATTGATATTCTCAACCGGATCTACAGGAAAGAAACCTATTTGAAGTTTGAAGAAATGAGCAGTGTGATGGGTGTGTCCAAACAAGCACTGGCTATTCGGATGAGATCCCTCGGCCTTTTGGAGAAGGAGTATCTGTCCAACCCCCATGAAATGCTCAATGTATATGTGGAGGAGGATTACGATGGATGACAAAACGATGAAGATCAGTAAGAAATGCCCAAAATGCGGCAGACGCTTATTTGATAAGATTTCCCCGGCAAGTGGATACATTGAAATCAAATGCAACAAATGCGGCGCTATGGTCAAGGTGAACCTGGCGCTCCGCCAGTCTGTAAAACGGCGGACAACCGTAAGTCAGTTCTGGCTTGCCTCATAACCGAATAGTAAAAGGATACCGAGCAACGGGTTCATGGGCATTCCCCATTGAAACACCAAATGGCCGGACATTGTATTGCGACAGATGAAGTCTATCTGTCCAATGCAGTGTCCGGCCTCTTTCGTTTTTGTTACCCCAAATATGAAAACTTTTACTGGTTACTGACCAGATAATAGAAAATACAATATTCATAGCCTGATATGCATTAAGGGCTAGAGGATACAAATTCGGATTACGCCAAATAAAGGCGAAAAAATCCGCATTGGTACCCTTTCCTTATTGCGGGCTTTTTTTGCGCTGACGGATACTGACCGCATGAATGGGCACTCCGCTTAGCACCGCTGTTGGGAGGTCATGCGGCTCTAAGTACACGATACAAGGAGTGTGAACTTATGAGACCCCGAAAAAAGGGACAGCAGTACGAGATCTGTTACCGCTGTCCCGGATATACCAAACCGATTTATGAGCGTTTTCCTACCTATGAAGCCGCAAATCTGCGCATCGCACAGATTGAATATGAGAAGTCCATTGGTGAATTTCATCCGCCGAAGCAGACGCCCATACAAACCAAGCGAGCACAGAAGAAGTTCATCACCGTCAGCGAGTTGCTGGACGAATATGTGCAGGTCTACGGTCTGAACCACTGGGGAGATTCTTTTTTGTCCTGCAATCTCCATCGCATTGAGCATTATATCAAGCCCTATCTGGGCAATGTGGCAGTGAAAGATCTGACGACACATGACCTGGACTTGTTCTATGACTCGCTCCAGGATAAGCCCGCCGTTGTGCTGAAGGGCCACAAGAAAACGGACGCCTGCGTTTCCCGTTCTGTGATCGAAAAGACCCACGCACTGCTGCGCAGCGCGCTGAATCAGGCGGTCATCTGGGAGTATATTCCCAGCAACCCTGCCCTCCGCGTAACGTTGCCCAAATATCAGCCGCAGGAACGCACTGTGTGGTCGGCCAGCGAAGCGCAGACGGCGCTGGATGCATGCTCTGATCCGGTATTGAAGCTGTGTATGTTGTTGGCTCTGGGTTGCTCCATGCGCGTTGGTGAGATACTGGGGCTGACATGGGACTGCGTGGACATTTCGGAGGAGGCTA
>CAMCSE010000040.1 GCA_945877515.1 uncultured Clostridia bacterium
GTTTCATGCTCAGTAACCTTATGCAGCTACCATAACCACCAAACAGCTGTACAGAGTATCAGACAGAAAGCAAGGTGAGGATATGACAAGCGTAGAACGACGTGAGGTTCGGTATCAACGGCGTAAGGATCGCAGAGCCTCCCGTAAGGCAGCAAAATTTGCTGTCTACGATAATTATAATTGGGTATTTTCGTATGCTCACCTTTACAGTGCCTATCAAATGTCTCGCAGAAATGTCGCTTGGAAAGCAAGCGTACAAAAGTATATTGTCCAAGCGCCCCTCAACGTGTGGCAGACTTATGAAGCCCTGCAAAAGGGCAAGTATAAGTCCAGTGGGTTTTATGAGTTTGATATTTTTGAGAGGGGAAAGCACCGGCACATCCGTAGTGTCACAATCAACGAACGGATTGTGCAGCGGTGCTTGTGCGAATATGCCTTAGTTCCCATGCTTGAAAGAACGCATATCTATGATAATGGAGCCTGCATGAAGAATAAGGGCTATTCTTTCACAATAAATCGTCTGTGCTCTCACCTCAAAAAGCATTATCGCAAATACGGTACAGAGGGCTATGTCTTGCTTTTCGACTTTAGCAAGTTTTTTGACCGTGTGTCACACAAGGTTATAAAAGCTACACTTCGGAGAGAATTTACCGATGAACGGCTAATTAGAATTACGGAGTATTTCATAGACGCTTTTGGCGATGTTGGCTTAGGACTGGGCAGCCAAATAAGTCAGGTGCTGGCGCTGTCTTCAGCCAACAAACTTGATCACTATATAAAAGAAGTATGCAACATCAAGGGTTATGGCCGGTACATGGACGACGGGTATCTTATCCACCCATCGAAAGAGTATCTGCAGAAGTGCTTGGAGGGTATCCGGCGAATCTGCAAAGAACTGGAAATCACCCTGAATGAGAAAAAGACGCAAATCGTGAAGCTGTCCCGTGGCTTTACCTTCCTGAAAGTGCGGTTCTTCCTCCTACCGGGAGGGCGCATCGTGCGAAAGATATACCATCGTTCCGTCACAAGGATGCGGCGGAAGTTGAAAGCATACCAGCGCTTTGTGTCAGCAGGAAAAATGACGATGGATGATGTGTACCAGTCCTGGCAGAGCTGGAAAGCATACGCCTCTAATTTCAACGCATGGCACACGATACAGTCTATGGCTGCGCTCTACAACAAACTCTTTATCGATGACTGGCTTTGCCGAGCCGGATAGAGATATAAGCAATACCCCTGGGCCTGCGGCGAGGATGCTCCTCGCTGCGGGCTTTTTATTATGCCCTGCGGGGAGGAAGGAGGCGATGGTATTGACCATATCGGAGGTGTTCAAGGAACTCGGCGGCAGTTTGTCCGAATTGGTGGCTGACTACGGTGCAATCGGAGCTGTTATTGCCCTCGGTCTTATGACATCGGTGCAGATCATCCCGTCCATCAAGTGCAAACCTTGGAGCTGGCTGGCGCGAAAAATTGGCAAGGCAATCAATGGTGAAGTGCTGGAAAAGGTGTCTGCCCTCGAAAAACAAGTCGAAGAAATCAAGGTTGAGCAAGCCGCAGCGAAAGTAGCCGAAGACGAACGGAACGCCAAGTCGGCGAGAACTCGTATTTTGCGGTTTGGCGATGAAGTTAGGAACCAGCAACGACACACAAAAGAACATTTCGATGATGTCCTGCAGGACATTTCGGACTACGAGGCATTCTGCGATAGCCACCCACATTTTGAGAACGACAAGGCAAAGCTGACCATTGAACACATCAAAGCAGTTTACCGCGAAAGACTCATTAAAAACGATTTTCTGTAAGGAGGACAAATCCCATGAAGAAACAGACCACCAATCAGGATGTCACCCCTGTTGTGACCGATGCCGCCCTGCTGGAACTCGAAGGAGTTTCGGCAGACACACTGAGTAATCTCAGCAACAACAAAGGAGAGGAGGATGATTAACATGGCAATTACCAACAGCCCGCTGGTGTCCTACACCAAACTTAGCCCCAACCATTCGGGCAAGCGCACCCACGCCATCGACCGCATCACACCTCACTGCGTGGTCGGTCAGTGCAGTGTGGAAACGCTGGGCAATATCTTTCTGCCTGCATCCCGGCAGGCGAGCTGCAACTACGGCATCGGCGTTGATGGGCGGGTCGGGATGTATGTGGAAGAGTGCAACCGTTCCTGGTGTACCTCCAGCAACGCAAACGACCAGAGAGCCGTGACCATCGAATGCGCATCTGACAACACCGCTCCCTATGCGTTCAAAGGTGTCGTGTATCAGGCTCTGATCAACCTGTGCATCGACATCTGCAAACGCAACGGCAAAACCAAGCTCCTGTGGCTGGACGACAGGGCGAAGACCCTCGCCTATGAGCCGCAGGCTGACGAGATGGTGCTGACTGTCCACAGATGGTTTGCCAACAAGAGCTGCCCAGGCGACTGGATGTATGCCCGCATGGGTGACCTTGCAGCCAAGGTCACGGCGGCGCTGGGTGAGGAGGAAACGCCCGCCGAGCCGGTCAAGCCCTCCACCGGCGAGATCAGAGCCGGTGACACGGTACGCCTCGCTGCCGGTGCGACCTATTACAACGGCGACGCTATCCCTTCATGGGTCGTTGCCAAGGAGTGGATCGTCCGTGAGGTCAGCGGAGACAGAGCGGTCATTGATGCGAGCGCAGACGGCAAGAACCACATTTGCAGCCCCGTCAATGTCAAGTTTCTGTATGCAGCCGGCGGCGCACCTGCACAGACCGACACCACGCCCATCAAAGCGGGTGACACTGTGAGCGTCGCTGACGATGCTACATATTACGGCGGCGGTGCTGTGCCGGACTGGGTGCGCAAGAAACAGTGGGTCGTGCTGGAAGTCGATGGAGACCGTGCTGTGATCGACAAGAGTGTTGATGGCGCAAATTCGATTTGCAGTCCCATCAATACGAAGTACCTCCATCGTGTCGGCGCTGTATGCCCTTATCTGGTGAAGGTCACTGTTGATGCTCTGAACATCCGCAGCGCACCCGGCGCAAACAGCCCGATTACCGGCTGCATCCGTGGCGGCGGTGTCTTTACCATCGTTGCGGAAAGCGCGGGCTGGGGCAAGCTCAAATCCGGCGCCGGTTGGATCAGTCTGGACTACACCGCCAAGGTGTGACAGATAAATGTACCTACAAACCAAGTGTAAGAAAGGAAAATGGACTATGACCAATGTTATCATCGAAAACCTTGTGCAGATCGCGGCAACCCTGCTCATTACCCTGATCGGCGTTCTGGGCGCGTGGCTGTCTACCAAGCTCGCCAAGCGTGAGGAGCTGAAGAACATCTCTACGGCCACCAATGAGGTCATTCACGCCGCCCAGCAAACCGTCCTTGAGCTTCAGCAGACCACCGTGGAGGGCATGAAGAAAGCCCACGAGGACGGCAAGCTGACCAAAGACGAAATTACTGAGCTGGGCAAGCTGCTTATTGACGGCGCTATGGCTAAGATGTCCGACACCTCTAAAAACCTGCTCAACGCTGCTGGTGTGGACATTTCCGCTATCATTCGCGGCGCAGGCGAATCCCTCATTGCGCGGATGAAATAACTCGCTGCGCCGGTGTAACATTCTGCTGAAAAGCGGTGTTACACCGGCTGAAAATGTTACAAAAGCTTGTAACACTGTAACGATGATGTTACACGCGAATGTTACGGCTGAAAGCCTTGAAAACAGGCGCTTTTCAGCCTTTGTAACATTGTAACATAATTTTCTAATATACCTATTGAAATAAAGGGCGCAAGGCGTACATATACGTCATAGCGCCTTTGCGCGCCATATGCACACGCGTATAGGGAAAAAGGCCCTCGGATGTTACAAAAGCATCCGGGGGCCTTATTTTTTTTTGCTTTCTTTGACGGCAGAAAAAAATAAATTCAAATATTTGCTCCTCGCCTCTTGACAAGTTCAAATGTTTGCACTATACTAATAGCATACGGAGCAATTATTTGAACTCAACAGGAGGACAAGAACATGAAGGTCAAAGAAACGCGCTGGATGGACATGGACGATCTGCGGGGGCTGTGCATCAAGCACGGGTGGTTTACGCGGGGTGACTGCAAAGCCTACGACAAGCTGCTGAAAATGCCGTATGACGCTAAAGGTAAGTTGCGGAACATCACCTCGACGATTCTCTGCAACATGGCGCAGGCCATCATGCAGTACAGCGACCCCGAAACCTACGAAATCCTTGAGCTTGAAGGCATCCTGTATTGCCTCGGCGAAATCTGCCACACCTGCTTTTCCATTGAAGAATGAATGGAGGTAACGAAAATGTTTAAGATCAACAGCTACACCGACCTGAAGGTCGCCTACGAAATCCTTGAGATCGCTTATGAGAGCGGCAGGAGCCAGAAGGCCGCCGACCTCAAGCGCGAAATGCGCGCGTTCTTCCACCGTCCCGTCTCCGAGCGCCGCATCGTTCAGGATGACGGCATCGACGGCTATACGGAGCTGCTGCCGCTGCCTGAATACATCGAGACGATGGACGAGGCCGTCAGCTACTTCGAGGACTACGAATACCGGCACTATTACCCGTCTGCCTACGACTGCACGGGGCAGGCGTTTACGAGCTGGTACAAGGTTTTCGTTCGTGGCGGTCGTTTCTGGGCGTACCACCGTGTCAGTGTGGATGTTTGAGAGGAGGATAACGAAAATGGCAAGCACTGATTTCATCCAGAAGCGGATCGCCGGTAAGGAGAAGGAGATCGACAAGCTGGAAAAGAAACTGGCCCGTATTTTGCGGGCCAAGGAATCCAACTGGGAGAATAACCCCTATTTCTATGACGAGCGCGACTTTATCTGGGCGCAGCGTGATTTGGAGACAGCCCGGCAGGGCCTCGCAAAGTATCAGGCCGAACTGGAAGCCGCTCTGGAAAAGGCAAACAGCCGGAATGTTCCCGCGATTCTTGAATTCCTCGAAATCTGGAAGCAGCGTTGCACCGAATTCTACGGTAATGGCCTTGCGTCCTATTTCAACGAAAAACAGCGCGTACGGGACCTGTATCGCGCCTTCTCCGATACCGAATACGGAAGCCCTGAGTACGAGGCCGCAAAAGCCGCCTACGACGAAGCGAACGCCGCTTTTCGCTGCAAGGTGCGGGGCTACTATGAAACCTTCACCTATACGGATCGTTGGGGAAAACCCCGCAAGGGCGAGCAGAAGGTGCGCGAAGGCGAGTATGAGCACCTGAGGCCCTACAGTAATGAACGGTCCATTGAAGCCGCTATGCAGCAGCTCGAAAAGGACCTGAACGAAGAAGCCAACCGGAAGTACGACTTCATCATTGAGCGTACCAATGCCATTGTCGGTGAGATCACCGACGCATCCGGTCTGAGCATTGGCAGCAAGCAGGACCTAAATGGTTTCATCGTCGGTACGCGCGGAACCGCAAAGGTCCAGACGATTGGTGCTGGCGGCTACAACATTCAGTGCTTCCATTTCCGTACACTGATTAACGCAGTCTGAACCGATACCCGCCCCGGAGGTCACGAGGGCAGAAAGGGATAGAACATGAACATCAACACTTTGGAATTTATCCATGAGCTGCTGCGCGCAGAAGCTACACGCACAGACGAGGTTTACAAGGCGGCTCGTCACCTTCAGCACGAGTATGAGGAGGGCGACGATCCAAACTCCGAACTCTGCAAGCGTCAGGAAGAAGCAGCCGACGAGCGCATGGAAATTTCTTTTCGTGCCCGCAATGCGCTGGAAGACTTCGAGGCGCAGGAGTGGTAAGGTGACGACCGAAGAATAGGAGGTGTTATGTATGGCAACCTATGAGATCATCCGCGAGACACACGGAGAAGCAACCTGTTTGGCAACGACCCTCGGCGGTCAGCGCTGGTGGATCACCCGCACTGCGGAGGCGTCCTTCACCGTGGAAACCTGCCTTGAGGTGCAGTACGGTGACATCGAGGTCGTGGCCGTCAAGACGTGCCGCAGTCTGGCAACTGCCCAGAAGTGGCTGGAACAGCATTGGCGCGACTGGGTGCCGGACGAACGGTGCGAGAGCTACACACGGGAGGGAGCGTTGTGAGAATTGCAGATCAGACACGTGCGGACTTTGTGAAGCGGTTTCGCGGCCTGTCTCGTCGTTTCCCGCTGTGGCAGGTGTGGAGCGACTTCATCACCATGTTCGCCATTGCGCTTTCCAACGCCGTAGATAGTCGATACCGCACAGAGCGCGAGGCAATGTATAAGCGGATCATCGAGAAGTATGAGAAGGCAGAGCGCACGGTGTTCCCTGAACTGGTAGAGGATGTGGTCAACGCCTTCGACGCCGACCGGGAGCAGGATTTTCTGGGAAGTGCGTACATGGAATTGGAACTCGGCAATCACTGGATCGGCCAGTTCTTCACGCCCTATGACATCTGCCGCTGCATGGCGGAGATTACCACCGGTGACGTTGTAGAGCAGATCAACCGCGACGGCTTCGTCGCGCTGAATGACTGCGCGTGCGGAGCGGGGGTTACACTGATCGCGGCGGTGAATCAGATCGAAAAGCAGCTGTTTGAGGCAAAAAGCCCGCTGCGCTGGCAGAATCACGTCCTTGTGACGGCTCAGGACCTCGACTTCACAACTGGGATGATGTGCTATATTCAGCTCTCGTTGCTGGGCTGTGCAGGCTACGTCAAAATCGGCAACACCTTGACCGACCCTATGCACGACGGGGACGACACTACGGCCTATTGGTACACGCCCGGCTACTTTTCGTCCGTGTGGCAGCTTCGGCGTATCTTCCGGAGCATGGACAGACTTTTCAAGGAGGTTGGATAATGCACAAATATGTGAAGTCCGGGAAATTCAAAAATATAAACTGCGGGTATGCGTTGGTGCGCGATATTGTGTTCGGCTCGATTTACGAGGCGGAGGAGTATTGCGCTGTCAAAGGGTACGATCCGGATGTCTGGATCGAGGCCGATAGTAACGAGGCCCTTTCAAAGTGCCAGCAGATCGCGCGTGCTGCGTTGCCGTGTATGCGGAGACTGCTTGAGGACCAGCAAGTTCTATACGGAACAATTTGTAAAAAGGCCAGAGCTGAAGCCGAAGCACTGAGGGCAGCAGAAGGAAAACGCGAATTGGGCTGGGAGGTTCACCGTGACTGGACGCAGCACGCTACCGGCGCGGTGAGCGGCTGCTATGACAGCATGGTTCTTCTTCGAAAGCATATCGAAATGTTTGAAAGAATCGTCCGAATCAAATTTACACCAAAGGAGGCACCACACCATGAAAAAGAGCGTAATTGAAGCCCGGCAACGGGCGTTGGAAAACAGCGAAGTCGCGCCGGGCATTCTGATCCGGGTGATGGATAAGCCGCACCAGCACGCCGTCATCTGTTCGCACCCGAAGGTTTACCGTGAGAGGGTGCTTGACGGCTGGCACACAGTCGCGGCATTTCGGAACGGCGAGGAGGTGAAAATCTAATGCGAGTTGACAATATGACCGACCGGGAAATCGTCGCGGCCTGCGCCGTGGATTTCCGACGCAAGGCGCAGGAGGCATACGACGCCTACCAGAGCACCGGCATGAAACGGTATGACAACGCCTATCACAAGTACGAGGCTCTGGCGGAAGCCCTTGACCGTGACGTTCAAAAGGCTGACATCCGACAGGCCGCAGCGTCCCTCAAATCTGAGTTGATTATGCTGGCATCGGCGGCAAGCCGGGCGAAGCTGCCCTCCGCACCGGAAGGTGCGCTGCTGGCGCTGGCAAAAGAGGTTATTGCAGTCGGACGACTGTACGGTTATGACGGGAAGGGAGATTGAATGAACTGTCACGGCTGTAAATAGCTTGATCGCTATAAGAAAGACGGGAACGGCTACTGTTGCATGGTGGTCCGGAGTAAGACCCAAACATCCAAAGTTCGCAGGCCGGATATGGAGCGCTGCGAGCTGTACAAACCCGGCGACTGGAAAACCCGCTGGGAGACAGAGCTACACGAAGATGGTAAGCAATAAGAAAGTCGTCGAAGCTGCGAAAACCATAGTGGACTACTGCAAGCAGCAGGACGGGTGCCAAAACTGCATTTTCCGTTCGTTTGGGTGCGATCATTGGAACTGTGCGATAGGTGCTTTTGAAATCCAGGACGTGCTGTCAAACATTGAGGCGAAAAAGAAAAATCACGGCTATCTATAAGCTCCTGCCGACAGAGAGCTACACCGGCACATAAGAAAACTGCCGCAGAGGACGATTACCTCTGCGGCAGTTTTCTTGTCAGGCCGAACACATTCCTAAACCAAAAGAGTTCGTACCTGTGCGTTTTGGTGGACCTGAAGGGATTCGAACCCTCGACCTCTCGGATGCGAACCGAACGCTCTCCCAGCTGAGCTACAAGCCCGTATTCACTTGGTACCCTGCTATTATACACGTTTTCCGGAAAAATGCAAGAGGAATTTCTCCGTCCGCGCAGGCATTAGCAAAAGAAAACGCAATTATTATATATTCGTATTTTACTTATGGTGAAAGTGTGGTATACTATTGAACGTTGTGCGGCTGCGGCCGCGCAGGAATAAACAAATGACAGGAGTGCTGTTGCTATGAGCAGAACGTTGGGAACCGTCGTCCGCGGCGTGCGTGCGCCTATTTTCCGCGAGGGAGACAATGTGGTGGACATCACCGTGTCCACCGTCCTGAACGCGTTGCAGGACAACGCCGTCACCGCCCGTGACGGCGACGTGGTGGCCGTGACCGAATCCGTTGTGGCGCGCTGCCAGGGCAACTACGCCACCTGTGAGCAGATCGCCGCCGATGTGCGCGCCAAGACCGGCGGCAAGACCGTGGGCGTGGCGTTCCCCATCCTCAGCCGCAACCGCTTCTCCCTGCTGCTGCGGGGCATCGCGCTGGGCGCGGAGAAGGTGGTGCTGCTGCTGAGCTATCCCTCCGACGAGGTGGGCAACCATCTGGTGAGCCTTGACCAGCTGGACGAGGCGGGCATCGACCCGTGGAACGATGTGCTGTCTCTGGAGCAGTTCCGCGCCGCCTTCGGTCAGGTGGTGCATCCCTTTACCGGTGTGGACTATGTGGCCTATTACAAGTCCATTATCGAGGAGGCCGGCGCGCAGGCGGAGATCGTGTTCGCCAACCGCGTCACCGCCATCGTGCCCTACACCGACACGGTCATCACCTGCGACATCCACACCCGCCAGCGCAGCAAGCGGCTGTTGACCGCCGCCGGCGCCAGGGTGGTGCTGGGTCTGGACGACCTGCTGACCGCCCCCGTGGACGGCAGCGGCTGCAACCCCCAGTACGGTCTGCTGGGCAGCAACAAGGCCGACGACGACCGGGTGAAGCTGTTCCCCCGTGACGCCAAGGCGGTGGCCGAGGCCATCGGTAAGGCCATGAGCGAGGCCACCGGCAAGCGCATCGAGGCCATGGTCTACGGCGACGGTGCCTTCAAGGATCCCGCCGGCAAGATCTGGGAGCTGGCCGACCCGGTGGTGGCTCCCGGCTACACCGGCGGTCTGGTGGGAACGCCCAACGAGCTGAAGCTGAAGTATCTGGCGGACAAGGAGTTTGCCGATCTCAGCGGCGAGGCGCTGCAGAAGGCCATCTCCGAGAAGATCCGCGCCAAGGACGCCAAGCAGTCTCTGGTGGGCAATATGGTGTCCGAGGGCACCACGCCCCGGAACCTGACCGACCTGATCGGCTCCCTGTGCGACCTGACCAGCGGCAGCGGCGACAAGGGCACGCCCATCATCTACATCCAGGGCTATTTCGACAACTACACCAACGAATAAGCAACAGCAGCCCCCCGGCTTCCGCCGGGGGACTGCGTGGCAAAAGAGAGCACCCTCACGGGTGCTCTTTTTTGCCGTTACAGGAGCCGCTCCCAGCGGGGCGTGCCCCAGCCGGCGGTGTCGAAATAGCGGCGCACCGCGTCGCACATGATCTGGAGCTTGGCGCGGATGTAGGGGGACTGGATCAGCAGCTCCGCCTCGTCATCGTGGGTCATGAAGAACTCCATGATGCGGGCGCGATCCTCCGTGGCCGCCACGCAGCTGTAGGTATCCACGAAGCGGACGTCCTCCGGCGCACTGCTGTACAGCGTCCAGGGCTGGGCAGGATCCTGCATCGTGCCGTCGCCGTAATAGAGGAAGCCCTCCGGGTTCAGGCGGTTCCACTGGTCCCAGTCGAAGGCCGTATAGTCGCGGGAGCGTATCTCGTTCTCCGTGGCGTGCCATATCTCGTGGCAGACGGTGCCCTCCCGCATGTAATCGGCCTGCACGTCCAGGGCGATGTACTGCCAGTCGGCGGAGTCGTAGGCGCAGCCCACCACGCCGTAGTCGCTGGCGATGTGCGCCACCAGCAGGAAGCACAGGCCGCCCTCGCCCACGCTGTTGCGGAACTGGGCGAGGAAGCCCTGCGGGTACAGGGCGAAGGCGCGGCTCATGCTGTCCAGCATGGCGGAGATGCCCGCCAGCTCCGCATCCGCGCTCATGCTGTCCGACAGGGTGATATCCTTGTCGCACAGCGCCGCCGCCTCGCGGCACTGGGAGGACAGGAGGATGCGGACGCCGTAGGCGTCCTCCAGCGTGTCGGCCAGGCGGCGCACCTCCTGCAGGCTGTCGGCCACGTCTGCGCCGTTTGCGGCGCTCCAGTAGGACTGCGCCAGCGCGTCGTCCACCGTCAGGGGCGAGGGGACGGGCGCGGCATCGGCCACCGGTGCGAAGGTCAGCTGCGCGGGATCCATGGCGTAGAGCCGGAAGGCGCCGTCCTGATACACCGCGCCCACCAGCAGCTGCGTCTCCGGCGGATAGCAGCAGGAGTACATCTCCCCGGCGATGCCCACATCCGGCAGGCTGCACGCCGCGATATGTGCGCCTGTGGCGTACAGCGTGGAGCGCCCCGTTGCCACGCCCACGAGGTAGGGGGCGCCGGGGAGAGCGTACAGGTCGCCGGCGGTATCCGTGAACAGGGACGCATCGGCGAAGAAGAACGTATCGCCGCTGCCGGTCAGGGCGGAATAGCCCATTTTGTCGTTGTCAAAGGCCAGCAGGGACATGGTATCACCCGCCAGCGCCGCCTGATAGCGCTGGGCGCACAGCATGGACAGCTGCCCGGTGGTCACGTCCAGCAGGGCGGTGCCGCACTCGCTGCCGTAGGGCGACAGGAGGAACTGCACCGCCATGCGCCCGGCAGCCGCGTCAAAGGCGGTGATATCCAGTATCCGCAGGTCGCAGGACAGGGGCATGCGCTCCGGCTGCCCGCCGTCCACCTGCTGGCGGAAAAGCACACTGTCCCGCAGGAAGTAATATGTGCCGCCGTCAAGGGAGAAATAGCCGTCCACGTTCTCGGCCGCCGTCCATGTGCCCGTCTGCGCCAGACGGCTGCTGAGAAACTGCCAGACGACGTTTTCCCGGTCGCACAGGGCGAAGCCGTCGGACAGGGACTGCTCCTTCAGATCCCACACGCCGTCCAGCACCGTCTCCTGCCGCACGGTGTCGGCATCGGCGTCCACCAGCTGCACGGTGGTGCGGTTCTGCTCGTAGTCCGCCCATGTGACCAGCAGGCGGGAGCCGCCGGCGGGATACAGGGCGCTCAGCGCCGTGGGCGCGGTGCAGGAAAGCGGTGTGACCGCCGGGCGGTCCTTGGCTGCCCGCAGGCCGCAGCCGGGCAGAAGCAGAATTAAGCACAGCGCCGCCAGCAGCGCTGCCGTTGTTTTTCGTCTCATAGCGGTTCCTCCTTGCAAACAAAATGCGCCGGGGTATACCCGGCGCATTGGCTCTGTTGGGATGGGTGGCTGCCCTGTTGACCGGCAGCCGGCTGATATCAGTTGGCGGTATTATAGCGCGTTTCGCCGCGCCTGTCAAGGGGACGCCGCACGGCGGAGGGGGCGCTTCCTCGGAACGGCGGGGCTGCGCCTATCGGCGCGCGAAAAAAGAGAGCCTTGCGGCTCTCTTTTTTATTATGCGGATTTACTTGATGGGCTCGCCGGCGGCTTCCTTGGCGGCGATCTCCTTCATGGCGTCCTTGTGGCTCAGGTTCACGCGACCCTTTTCGTCGATCTCCGTGACCTTGACCCACATCATGTCGCCGATCTTGCAGGCGTCCTCCACCTTCTCGATGCGCTTGTCAGCCAGCTTGGAGATGTGCACCAGGCCGTCCTTGCCGGGCGCCAGCTCCACGAAGGCGCCGAAGGTCATCAGGCGCACCACGCGGCCGTAGTACAGCTGACCCACCTCGGGGACGAACACGATGTCGTCAATGCACTTCTTGGCCTTTTCGCAGCTCTCGGCGTCGGGAGAGGCGATGTGGATGGTGCCGTCGTCGTCGATGTCGATCTTGGCGCCGG
>CAMCSE010000041.1 GCA_945877515.1 uncultured Clostridia bacterium
ACCCACGATCAGGAGGAGGCCCTGACCATGTCCGACACCGTGGTGGTGATGGACAAGGGCCGCATCCAGCAGATCGGAACGCCGGAAGATATATATAATGAGCCGAAAAACGCCTTCGTGGCGGACTTTATCGGCGAGAGCAACATCCTCAACGGCATCATGGTCCGTGACAATGTGGTGAAAATGTACGGCAAAGAGTTTCCCTGCGTGGACGGGGGCTTTGCCGAAAATGAGCCGGTGGACGTGGTCATCCGGCCGGAGGACATTGACATTGTCCCCATGGAGCAGGGCCAGCTGGTGGGTACCGTCACCAACGTGACCTTCAAGGGGATGCAGTACGACATCATTGTGGATTTCCGGGGCTTCAAATGGCTGATCCAGACCACCGACCATTCGCCGGTGGGCGCCCGTATCGGCGTGAAGATCGACCCGGACGGCTTCCACATTATGAAAAAGAGTGAATACTCCGGTATGTTCGGCGACTACTCCTCCTATTCTGAGGAGTATGAGGAATTGGCGGACGCCAGCGCGGAGCTGGAAGAGGAGGAGAGCGAGGATGAAGAATAAGCTCTCCCGTTTTGCCGTGCCCTATGTGGTATGGATGGCTATCTTTGTGGTGGCCCCCATCGTCATTATGGTGATCTACGCCTTCTCCAACGGAGAGGGCGGGGCAACGCTGTCCAACTTTATCCAGATGGGCGATTACGCGGCGGTGTTCGGCCGCTCCTTCAAGCTGGCGCTGATCGCCACCGCGATCTGCCTGCTGATCGGCTATCCCGTGTCCTATTTCCTCAGCCGGGAGGGGGCCTCCTTCCAGCGGACGGCCATGGTGCTGATCATGCTGCCCATGTGGATGAACTTTCTGCTGCGCACCTATTCGTGGATGACCATTCTGGAGAACAACGGCCTTCTCAATCAGCTGTTCCAGAAGATCGGCCTGATCGCGCTGTACAATCAGCTGACCGGCAGCAATCTGGAGTACTTCTCCATGATAAACACCCAGGGCGCGGTAGTGCTGGGCATGGTGTATAACTACCTGCCTTTCATGATCCTGCCTATCTATTCTGTCATTGTGAAGCTGGATTATTCACTGCTGGAGGCAGCCCGGGATCTGGGCGCCAACAATGTGACCGTGTTCCGCAAGGTGATACTGCCCCTGTCGCTTCCCGGCGTGCTGTCGGGGATCACCATGGTGTTCGTGCCGTCGGTATCCACGTTCGCCATCAGCCGTATGCTGGGCGGCGGAACGGAGCTGCTGCTGGGCGATCTTATCGAACGGCAGTTCCTGGGCGGCGCGTACAACCCCCAGCTGGGCGCGGCCATCTCGCTGGTGATGATGATCATTGTGGTCATCTGTATGCTGGTGATGAACCGCTTCGGCGAGGGTGAAGAACAGGCGGTGATGCTATGAGACAGCGCAGCGCCAATTCCGCAGGCAACCGCCTGCTGATGATTCTGACGGGCTTGTTCCTGTACGCCCCCATCATCATCCTGATCGTGTTTTCTTTCAACGCCGGTACCAGCTCCAGTGTGTGGAAGGGCTTTTCCCTTCACTGGTACGCGCAGCTGTTCCAGAATCGTCTCATCATGCACAGCGTGTACATCACGCTGCTGGTGTCCCTGCTGGCCACAGTCATCGCCACTATCGCCGGCACTTTTGCCGCCATCGGCTTTTACGGTATGCGCCGCAAGGCCCGCAATGGCCTGCTGGCCGTCAACAATATCCCCATGATGAACGCCGATATCGTCACGGGCGTCAGCCTGTGCCTGCTGTTTGTGGTGTTCTTCAACTGCTGGGGCGCATTTGCCGGATGGGTCAACAGCTGGCAGTCGCTCATCGTGCTGCCGGAGCGGCTGACCATGGGCTTCGGTACGCTGCTGATCGCCCACATCTGCTTCAACATCCCCTATGTGATCCTGTCCGTGGGTCCCAAGCTGCGGCAGATGGACCGCAATCTGGTGGACGCGGCGCAGGATCTGGGCTGCACCTGGATGCAGGCCTTCTGGAAGGTCATCATCCCGGAGATCAAGCCCGGTATCATCTCCGGCGCACTGACGGCGTTCACCATGTCCATCGATGATTTTATCATCAGCTATTTCACTGCGGGCACCAGCGCCAGCACGCTGGCCATGACCATCTACGGCATGACCAAAAAGCGTGTCAGCCCAGAGATCAACGCCATTTCCACGCTGCTGTTCGTCACGGTGATCCTGCTGCTGGCCCTGATCAACATCCGCGAAAACCACGTCCAGAGCCATGGCCATCACCATCACCGTGAGGCCGCTGCCCACGCTCCTGCGCCCCGGAAAAAGGGCGGCATGGGGAAAAAGGTGGCGGCAGGCGGCCTTGCCTGTGTGCTGCTGGCGGTGCTGATCTTTACCGGCAGCGCTTCTCGTTCTGACCGGGTGGTAAATGTGTGCTCCTGGGGCGAATACATCGACGAGGACCTCATCACCCAGTTCGAGGAGGAGACCGGCATCCGCGTCAACTATCAGACGGCGGAGAGCAACGAGGCGCTGTATTCCCTCATTAAGATGGGCGGCGCGGACTTCGATGTGATCGTGCCCTCCGACTATATGATCGGACGGCTGATTGAGGAGGGTATGCTGGCGGAGCTGGATTACAGCGCCATCCCCAACTATGACCTGATCGATGACCAGTACAAGGGCCTCAGCTATGATCCGGAAAATAAGTACACCGTTCCTTACACATGGGGTACCGTGGGCATCATCTACAACACGACGATGGTGTCGGAGCCGATCACCAGCTGGAGCGCCATGTTTGACGAGCAGTATGCCGGACAGGTGCTGATGATCAATAACTCCCGCGACGCGCTGATGGCGGCCCTGTGCTGTCTGGGCTACGATATTAACACCACTGACGAGGGACAGCTGGAGGAGGCTTTCCAGCTGATCTACGACGCCAAAGAGAAGGGTGTGTATCAGGCCTTCGTCATGGATGAGATCTTCGGCAAGATGGAGGGCGGCAACGCTGCCATCGCCATGTACTACGCCGGCGACTACCTGACCATGCTGGAGAATAACGAGGACTTGGCCTATGTGGTTCCGGAGGAAGGCTCCAACTGGTTTGTGGACGCCATGTGCGTGCTGAAGTCCAGCCAGCATCAGGATGAGGCGGCGGAGTGGATCAACTTCATTGCCGGGACTGACGCCAATCTGGCCAATATGGACTATATCTGGTACGCTTCCCCCAACGCCGAGGCGCTGGCGGAGTACCCCGCCTATTACGAGGAGGAGTACGGCGAGCCGCTGGACGAGGAGATCTACAACATCATGGCCGCGCCGCCCGAGGTGCTGGCACGCTGCGAGCTGTATATCAATCTGCCACAGGAGACACTGAAATTCTATAACGACCTGTGGACGCGGCTGGGAATTTAGTGGAAATATTGCAGGAGGACGCTTTATGATCGAGATCGGCATGACCTACACCGTGGAAAAGACCGTGACCCCCGACATGACCGCCAAGGCCGTTGGCTCCGGCGGACTGGAGGTATTCGGCACCCCCTACATGATGGGGCTGATGGAGTGCGCTGCCATGTGGTGCGTGCAGAACGAACTGCCGGAGGGCAAGGGCACCGTGGGCGTGGAGATCGCGTCCAGCCATCTGGCTCCCACGCCTGTGGGAATGAAAGTCACCGCCACGGCGGAGGTGACGGACGTGTCTGCCAACGGCAAGATGATCACCTTCAAGGTGACGGCCTCCGACGCCGAGGGCCTGATCGGAGAGGGTACCCATACCCGCGCTGTCATCGACAATGCCCGTTTTTTGCAGAAGTGCAATGACAAGCTGGCGCGCATGAAGTGACCGACAACTTTGAAAATCCCGTCCGCGAGGACGGGATTTTTATTGCTCCTGTGGATGGAGTTTGCTATAATAGAGAAACACGGAAAGGAAGGGGAGAGATACATGCGTGTTTTGGCAACGGCGGCATTCTCCTTTTCCGTTGCTGTTCTGACAGCGGTGCTAATGCCCGAATCCGGCTGGTATGTCTATGCCGCGGCGGCGCTGGCTGTGTCGGCGATGGCCGCCCTGCTGTTTGGCAGACGCCGGCGTTGGGGCCGGCGCGCGGCATTGATCGGCTTTTCCGCCGCTGTTGCCCTACTGTATTTTACCGGCTATCAGCAGCTGGTGCAGCAGCCGGTGCTGGATCGATGCGGTCAGGAACTGCCCTTTACCGGCGTGGTCTGTGACTATGGAACGGAGAGCACATACGGGGCAAAGGTGACGGTGCAGATCGACGGTTCCCGGTTCCGGAAAGCCGTCTTGTACGGGGACGAGTCACTGCTGTCGCTCCGGCCGGGAAATGTGGTCACCGGAACGGCCCAGTGGAACGATGCGTCCCACATCAATGAAAACCGGCTCACCACCTTTACCTCACGGGGCGTTTACGCATTGCTGTATCAAAGGGGAGAACTCTCCGTAAACGAAGGCACGGCGGACAGTGCTCGCTGGTGGCCTGCCGGAATGAACCGCGCTTTTCAGGAGAAAATACGTGCCGTATGGGCGGATGAACGGGTATCGGCTTTTGTTACCGCTGAGCTGACCGGTGAAAAATACGACATCTCCGACGAGGATTATACCGTCATGAAGGGCGCGGGACTGGCCCACCTGTTCGCGGTGTCCGGCCTGCACTGTGCCTTCCTGGTGACGCTGCTGGCGCTGCTGCTCCCCCGACACCGCAGGCGGCTGTTCTGCGGCGTGACCATCGGGGTACTGCTGTTCTATATGTGCATGGTGGGCATGACGCCCTCGGTGGTGCGTGCCTGCATCATGCAGATCTTTTTGCTGATCGCACCCCTTTTCAAACGGGACAGCGACCCGCTTACCAGTCTGGGCGCGGCGCTGCTGGTAATACTGCTTTGCAATCCCTTTGCCGCCGCCTCCGTCAGCCTGCAGCTGAGCTTTGCGGCTACCTTTGGCATCGTGATCCTGTCCGGACGGCTGTACCATTTGTTCTATGACTGGTATCAGGGCGACAGAAAATGGCTGCGGCGGGCGCTCTCCTTTGGGTGCGCCAATCTGGCAGTGTCGCTGAGCGCCATGATCTGCACTGTGCCGCTGACGGCTTACTACTTCAATACGCTGTCTCTGGTGTCGCCGCTGGCCAGCCTGCTGGCGGTGCCCATTGCCGGATACAGCTTTGTGGCTGCGTTCATTACCGTGCTGGTAGGGTTTGTGTGGCTTCCGCTGGCGCGGCTGCTGGGCTGGCTCACCTTTGGGCTGATCCAGGCGGTGTTATGGCTGGCCTATGGCCTGACCCGCTGGCGGTATCACGCGGTTTCGTTCGACAATCCCTATCTGCGGATCTGGCTGGCGGGCAGCTATCTGGGCTTTGGCCTGTGCGCGGTGGTAAAGCGATGGCGCAAGCGAAAGTATCTCTTTGCCGCGGCGGTGTCGGTACTGACGCTGCTGCTGGCGGTTTGGGGCAATACCCTGCTGTACCGCGCCGGCGATATGAACGTAACGGTGATGGATGTGGGGCAGGGGGAAAGCGTGGCGCTGTACGCCAACGGAGAAGCCATGCTGGTGGACTGCGGCAGCAGCAACAGCTTCGTCGACGCCGGTGCCCGCGTATCCAACGAACTGGAGGCGATGGGTTTCCACCATCTCAAGGCGGTGGTGGTCACCCATTTTCACGCGGATCATACCAACGGCCTGTATACGCTGCTGACCCGGCTGCGGGTGGATACGCTGTACCTGCCGGATATCGAAGATGAATACGGCGTCCGGGAACGATTGGAGGAGCAGGCTGAAAAGAACGGGATCGATGTGATATGGGTAACGCGCACCATGCTGGCGGTGGTCGGCGATATCACTGTGACGCTTTATCCTCCGGTAGGAGAGGGAGATATGAACGAACAGGGTCTGTCCGTACTGGGCAGCGCCAACGATCTTGATGTGCTGATCACCGGCGACATGAAAGGAGACACGGAACGGGCGCTGATTGCCAAATATCCCATCCCGGATATCGAGATATTGGTCGTGGGACATCACGGATCCAAATATAGCTCTGACGAAACGTTTCTGGCGGCGGTGAAGCCGGAGATTGCCGTGATCAGCGTGGGGGACAACAGCTATGGCCATCCCACGCCGGAGGCGATTCAGCGGCTGGAAGCGGCAGGCGCGGCGGTGCGCCGCACCGATGAAGAAGGCAGCATTACCATTCACGGAGGAGAAGAATATGGCGGAGAATAAAGGTTTTGCCCGTCTGAAAGCTGACCTGAAGGAAGAGCAGCTGCAAAATGTGTATATTTTTTACGGAGAGGAAACGTATCTCCGCACCCGCTATCTCCAGCAGGTGCGCCAATTGCTGATCCCCGCCGGGTTTGAGGAATTCAACGACCACCACCTTATCGGCAAGGGGCTGACGGTGCAGACGCTGACCGAAACGGTGGAGGCGATGCCCATGATGGCCCAGTACACTCTGGTGACGGTGGAGGACATGGACATTTTCAAGCTGGATGAGGGGCAGCGCAATGCCCTGATCGCGCTGCTGGAGGATTTTCCGGAGTACTGCACGCTGATCTTTGTGTACGACACCGTGGAGTATAAGCGGGACGGCAAGATGAAAAAGCTGTGCGCCGCACTGGACAATCACGCCTGCGTGGTGGAATTTGCCCAGCAGGAGCGGGCCCAGCTGATCAACTGGCTGCGCCGCCGGTTTAAGGCGCTGGGTCATGATATCGACCCTGCCGCCGCCGACCACCTGCTGTTCACCTGCGGCACGCTGATGACGGATCTTGTGCCGGAGATCGAGAAGATCGCCGCATACGCCAAGCAGGAGCGGATCACCATTGAGGACATCAACGCCGTGGCTGACCCTGTATTGGACGCCCGCGTGTTCGATATGACCAACTGCATCACCGCGGGGAAGTACGACGACGCGGCCAAGGTACTGTCCGACCTGCTGCGGATGCAGACGGAGCCCATCGTGATTCTGGCAGCGGTGGGGAAGGAGCTGCGGCGGCTGTATACGGCCCGTATGGCGCTGGACGCGGGGAAGGACCGCTTCTGGCTCAAGCAGCTGTGGAATATGAGCAGCGACTATCCCGCCAAGCTGCTGCTGCAGGCGGCCAAAAAGGTGGATCACGACTGGTGCAGCAGCGCCGTTGTCCGCTGTCAGAAGCTGGACCGCCGCATGAAAAGCGAACGGGGTATGGACAGCGAGGCGGAGCTGAAGCTGTTTTTGATGGAATTGGCAGGTGCGCGATGAAGCCCCGCATCCGTGAGGTCATCATCGTGGAGGGCCGCTACGATAAAAATGTGCTTTCCCAGGTGGTGGACGCTGTGATCCTCACCACAGAGGGCTTCGGTGTGTTCCGGGACAAGGAGAAGCTGGCCTATTTCCGCCGCCTGGCGGAAAAACGGGGCGTGATTTTGCTGACCGACCCCGACGGCGCGGGCTTTGTCATCCGCAATTACCTCAAGGGCGCCCTGCCGCAGCAGCAGGTGAAGCAGGCCTACGTCCCCGATGTGGCCGGCAAGGAGCGCCGCAAGCGCAAGGGCGGCAAGGAGGGCAAGCTGGGGGTGGAGGGTATGTCCCCCGACGTGCTGCTGACGGCGCTGCGGCGCTGCGGCGCCACCTTCGAGGGAGAGGAACACGTTCCGGCGAGCGCCGGCATCACCCGTGCCGATTTGATGGACAAGGGGCTGATCGGCCCCGGCAGCGCGTCACGCCGCGCCGTACTGCTGCAAACGCTGCAATTGCCGGAGCATCTGACCACCGCAGGGCTGCTGGACGCCTTGAATCTGCTGCTGACAAGGGCGGAGTTTGATGCGCTGTAAAAAGCGGAGCGGAAAACGGCAAAAAGCTTGCAATCCGGCCTGCGATGGCATATAATACGTTATTGGCTTTTGCCGCAAAATACGACTGATAAGGAGTGTGAGACAATGACCGAGGAAAGAAAGACCAATACCCCTGAGACCGAGGAGGTAGCGGAGAGCAAAAACTTTATTCTGAACTTTATCGACGAGGACATCGCAGAGGGTGGTCAGTTCCAGGGAATGACCGTCCACACCCGTTTCCCGCCGGAGCCCAACGGCTATCTGCACATCGGCCACTGCAAGGCGCTGTGCATTGACTTCGGCACCGCCGAGAAGTATAACGGCCTGTGCAACCTGCGGATGGATGACACCAACCCCGCCAAGGAGGACACCGAATATGTGGACGCCATCCAGCAGGACATCCACTGGCTGGGCTTTGACTGGGGCGACCGTTTTTACTACGGCTCCGACTATTTTGAGAAGGACTACGAGTACGCCGTGGAGCTTATCAAGAAGGGCCTTGCCTATGTCTGCGAGCTGACGCCGGAGGAGTTCAAGGCCAACCGCGGCGACATCGGCATCCCCGCTGTGTCCCCGTACCGGGACCGTCCCATCGAGGAGAACCTGCGGCTGTTTGAGAAGATGAAGAACGGCGAAGTGGAGGAGGGGAAGATGACCCTCCGGGCCAAGATCGACCTTGCCAGCGGCAACTTCAACATGCGTGACCCTGTGATCTACCGCATCCGCTTCATCAACCACCATCGGCAGGGTACCAAATGGTGCATCTTCCCCATGTACGACTTTGCCCATCCCATTCAGGACGCGTTGGAGGGCATCACCCACAGCCTGTGCTCTCTGGAGTATGAGGAGCACCGTCCCCTGTACGACTGGGTGGTCAACAACGTGTCCATTCCGTACCACAAGCCCCGCCAGATCGAGTTCGCCCGGCTGAACATCGACCACACCGTTATGTCCAAGCGCAAGCTGCGCAAGCTGGTGGAGGAGCACTACGTCTCCGGCTGGGACGATCCCCGTATGCCCACGCTGTGCGGCCTGCGCCGCCGTGGCTACACCGCCGCGTCCATCCGCAATTTCTGCGAGCGGATCGGCGTGGCCAAATCCCCCAGCACCATTGAGTACGGTTTTCTGGAGCACTGTCTCCGGGAGGACCTCAACGCGACTGCTGAGCGCACCATGGCGGTGCTGCATCCGGTGAAGCTGACGGTCACCAATTATCCCGAGGGCCAGAGCGAGACCTTTACCGTGGAGAACAATCCCACCAATCCTGATCAGGGTACCCATGATATCACTTTCTCCCGCCATCTGTGGATCGAAGCGGACGATTTTATGGAGGTTCCCGTACCCAAGTATAAGCGCCTGACGCCCAACGGCCCTGAGTGCCGCCTGAAGGGTGCCTATCTGGTCACCTGCACCGGTTGCGTCAAGGATGAGAATGGCAATGTCACCGAGGTGTTGTGCACCTATGATCCCGACTCCCGGGGCGGCGATCCCGCCGACGGACGGAAGGTCAAGGGCGCCACGCTTCACTGGGTGGACGCCGGGAACTGTCTGGACGCCGAGGTGCGGCTGTACGACAACCTGTTCTCTGACGCAACCCCTGACGGCCCCGACAAGGACTTCCTTACCTGCCTGAATCCCAACAGCCTGACAGTGCTGACCGGCTGCAAGGTGGAGCCGGAGATGGCCGCCGTAGCGGCCGCTTTCGACAAACAGGAGAATCGTACCGGTGTCAACGCGCCCACATTCCAGTTCATGCGGGTGGGTTACTTCTGCCTGGATAACCGTGACAGCACGGCGGAACATCTGGTGTTCAACCGCAGTGTGTCTCTGAAGGACAGCTTTAAGAAGTGAAAACGGCTTTTGCCGTGGGAAATGCCGCTGTAACAGCGGCATTTCCAAAACTATCAAGTTAGCAAAAACTAACTATAAAGAACGGCATCTATGTCTGCGGTGGTCATGGCGATGACTGTACTTTCTCATGAAAAGAAGAGACTGTTCGGGCACTTGAAAAAGTAAGGCGGATACCGTATACTAAAAGCGTATAACTTGCAGGAGGTACGGCGAATGAACGATTTTATGGCCCGCTTTTCCATCAATTGTCACAGCAGTATCCGCTGCGACGGCGACATGGTGCTGTGGTTCGATCCCTTTCGGGTGGCGGATTTTTCCCACGACGGTGACGTGATCTTTATCACCCATGAGCATTACGACCACTTTTCTCCTGAAGATATCCAACGGGTGATGAAGCCGGACGCCGTGATCGTTCTGCCGGAGTCCTGCCGTGACGCGGCACTCACAGCGGGATTCGACCCCGAACGGTTGATGACGGTGCAGCCCGGAGAGACGTATCAGGTCCGTGGGGTATCCTTCGAGACTGTGGCTGCCTATAACATCGGGAAAAAATTTCATCCGCAGGCCAGCCGATGGGTGGGCTATGTGGTGACGGTGGAGGGCCGGCGTGTCTATGTCGCCGGGGACACCGACGATACGCCGGAGACCCGTGACGTCCGGAGTGATGCGGCTTTCCTGCCGGTGGGCGGTACCTATACCATGACGGCGGCGGAAGCGGCGGCTCTGGCCAATGCCATTCGTCCGCAGACAGCCGTCCCGACCCACTACGGTTCCATTGTGGGCGAAAAAAGTGACGGCAGCGCGTTCGCAG
Organism: uncultured Clostridia bacterium; assembly: GCA_945877515.1. GTDB lineage: Bacteria > Bacillota > Clostridia > Oscillospirales > Oscillospiraceae > Vescimonas. The sequence goes on from CAMCSE010000041.1 coordinate 10,470, forward strand.
CGGCACTGGATGCCGGGATCCAATGCGTGAAACTGATTTGAAAACAACTTGATCGATCCGGATCTGGGTTTCCGGGGAGCAGGCCAGCGATGCGTCGTCGCCCAAATACCGGTAAATTTTCTGTGAAATGTGGTGTGGGGTTTACAAGAGGCGGCCGGGCCTGCTATACTGATAAAAAAATTCATTCGGCAGGAGGAAACGATCTCCATGGGTAATATCACCGACATTTTGAAAACTTCTCTGGGCGGCTACAGTCTCGGCAATATCCTGTCCGCCATTGTGACGCTGCTGGTATGCCTTGTGGCGGTGCGGTTGTTGATGAAACTGGTGACGAAGCTGATGGGCCGTGCCCGCCGTATCAATGACCGGCTGCAAAAGATCGTTCTTTCCGCCATCAAGGCTGTCCTCTATGTGCTGACAGTCATCATTACGGCGGAGGCGTTGGGGGTAAATACCACATCCCTGACGGCGATCATGTCGGTGCTGACATTGGGTATCACACTTGCGGCAGAGGATATTCTGGGCAATGTGGCCGGCGGGCTGGTTATTTTGTCCTCCCGGCCTTTCGGCATCGGCGATGTGATCGAAACCGCCGGCACGGAAGGCACCGTGCGGGAGATCACGCTGAATCACACAAAAATCGAAACCTATGACGGGCAGATCATCATGCAGCCCAACAAGGAACTGTCGTCCTCCCGTATCATCAACTATTCCACCCTGGGTCGCCGGCGGGTGGTGCGTACCGTCACGGCGTCCTACGACGCGCCTACCGAGGCGGTAAAGGCCGCCTGCCTGGAAGCGGTGGCCGCCACGCCTAAGGTACTGTCCGACCCTGCGCCGGATATCAGCCTTACCACATACGGCAGCAGTTCCATCGAATATACCGTCCGCTGTTGGACGGCGGTGGATGACTACTGGGGGGCGTATCATGCGTTGAATGAGAACCTGCGCAGCGCCTTTGAACGTAACGGTGTGGAAATGACCTATGACCATCTGAACGTGCATGTCATGGAGAAATAAGAGGAGAAAGGCCTTTGGCTGGGCAAGCCAAAGGCCTTTTCTTTCCTTATCAGGAATGTGATGGTCTGCCTGCGGGGGAGAAATCGCATATTTTATGAACGAATATCGGATGTTTTGTGAATTTTAGCACTCTCGCATTGACAGTGCTAAAACCGGTGCTATAATGAAGGCGATCTCTGAGAGAGGGCATTGAAAGCCCGACGGAGATCAAGAGTTTAACAGTTCTGTCATGGTAACAGAGGTTCGCCGGCGGAAGCTTTTTCCCTCTGCCGCGAAAGAATGAATGGAGGTTATGACTTATGTTGCCCAGCATTTTTGGTGAAAATCTGTTTGATGATTTCTTTTCTGATCCCTTTGGCATGATGGCCCCGCAGGGCCGCGATCCGCTGTACGGCAAGCATGCCAAGAACCTGATGAAGACCGACGTCCGCGAGACCGAGGACTCCTATGAACTGGACATCGACCTGCCCGGCTTCAAAAAGGACGAGGTCAGTGTGGAACTGAAGAACGGCTGCCTGACCATTCAGGCGGCTAAGGGTCTGGACAAAGAGGAGACGGACAAAAAGGGCAAGTACATCCGTCAGGAGCGCTACGCCGGTTCCTGCAGCCGCAGCTTCT
>CAMCSE010000042.1 GCA_945877515.1 uncultured Clostridia bacterium
ATCACGCCGGCCAGCTGTTTTTTCGGCTGGATGGCCTTGACCTCCTCAGCGCTGATCACGCCCTCGTCGATCATGGTCTGGGCAAAGCGCTTCTGCACGCCGAACATGGAGACCGCCGACAGTACGATAGGCGCTACCGCAAAAAACGCAAACAGCGTAATGACCGCGTTCCAAAGGAAAACGCCAAATTCTTTCATACCACCCATGGTAAGTATTCCTCCCGTTTCATTTGAATTAACCAATGGCTTACATACCGGTGAATGTGACGAGTACGTCCTCCCGCCCCGTCAGGTACAGCAGATGGCTGTAACACAGGGAGAAGGATACGGTATCGCCCACCTCCAAGCGGCGGGGACATTCGGTCACATCAAGAATGCAGTGGTCAGAGCTGCCTCCCACTACGGTAACGCCGGTCTCCCGGGGCATCAGGCTCTCCAGCTCTCCCACATCGGCCCGGCCCAATGCCAACAGGGCCCGGCGGCGTATACCATGATCCTCATAGACCGGCTTGTGGCCAAAAGCATCGATGCAGAACTGCCCCTGAGGGTAGCTGGGCTTCTCCCGAACTTCGATGACCTCCGCCGTCAGCGTAAAGGTATCTGTCCGGAGATAGTCCATATCCTGAATATGCCACAGCTTTTGCAGGTCATAGCCCAGCAGGATGTTTTCGCCGATGCGAAGATGGTTGATGCCCTCCGGCATGGTATGCCAATGCACCAACGTATAGGAACTGGTAGCACCGCCGGACACGATCTCCAATTTGCGGCCGATGGCGTCTTCTACCCGCCGGGCCAGTCCCACCAACTGCTTCATCTTCTCCGGTGTGGGCTGAATAGCGCCATAGCAGCTGAGATTCACGCCCACGCCCGCCAGATGCACACGAGGCAGGTCGCGCTCCACATGGACACAGGCGGAGACAAATTCGTCCCTGTCCCAGAAGCCCTCCCGCAGATCGCCCAGATCCGCCATGACGATAACGGAATGGGTCTTGTTCTGCCGCTGACATTCCTGCTCCAGCGCGTCCAGTACGGAACGCTCGCTTTGCAGGGACATATCGCACAGGGCTACTGTGTCGGAAAGTTCTGTCAGGCCGGGGATGCGGATCAGCAGAAACGGTCCTTCTATCCCGGCGGCACGGCATTGGGCGATCTGCTCCAGACGGCTGGTGCCGATCTGTACCGCACCCGCCTTGCGCATCGTGTGGGCCATCTCAGGCATACCATTCACACCCTTGATGACGCCGCACACCTGAATCCCCTGCTCCTCACAGCGGGAGATCACCTGATGGGCGTTATGATACAGCCTGTCCAGATGTACCTCCAGGCAGGGAAATTGCCGGTTCATGGCTTTCACCTCATTTTTTGTCAGTACTATTCAGTATATCACATCTTTTCTCATAACGCCACATAAATTTTATCGTCTCCTGAAAGTTCACACTTATGACTTGCAAAAACTTGTCCTGTTCACTATAATCGTGCATAGTAATAGAGAGATGACCCCCCTCAGATGAGAAAGGAAGTATCCCATGAAAAAAATGATCCTGCTGACGGCGGCGCTGCTGGTGATGACCATAGCGCTGACCGGCTGCCATAAACATGTATCCGCAGGCGCTGCCACCTGTACGGAACCGGAGATCTGCACCGAATGCGGCAAGGTGATGACCGAGGCGTTGGGCCATGAGCCGGGGCCGGAGGCCACCTGCAGCGCCCCTCAGCTCTGCCAGCGGTGCGGCACGGAGCTGGCGCCCCAGCTGCCCCATACCTCTGGCGGCCCCGCCACCTGTACACAGCCGGAGACCTGCTCCGTTTGCGGCACCGTTATCCGTCCTGCACTGGGACACAACGTGGGCGGCGATGGCGTATGTGCTGTCTGCGGCCAGCAGATCGTTCCCGCCGGGCAGCGGTACATCGCGCCCGGCAAGGGAGACGCGGCCTCCTCTGCCGACGCGGCGTCCGTGGTTGGGGAGACCGCCGGTGACGGACACTATCACAACAACACCGCCGCCTATTATGCCAATGCAGTGCTGGTATGCGGCGACTACGGTGTGGAGTATTTTGATCCCGATCCCACCGGCTCCAGCGCCTATGCCGACACGGTGAACCGGTTCGCCGCCAAGTATCCCAATATCCACGTCAGCTGTCTACTGACCCCCAAGTGCTGCGCCTACCAGTCTCCGGCAGGCTACGACGATCCCCATGACAACATTGCCAGCTTCATTCGTTCCACCTACGGTATGATGGACAGCTCCGTCACCACCGTGGACTGTATGGGCCTGATGGATCAGCACGCGGGGGAGTACATGTTCTACCGCACCGACCACCACTGGACCAGTCTGGGGGCATACTACGCGTCGGCGGCCTATTGTCAGGCCAACGGCATCACACCGTGGGGGCTTGCCACCTATGACACCGTCATCCGCACCGGCTACACCGGATCCCTGTATATGTACGGCGGACATCCCGCAGATCTGACCGCCAATCCCGACTATTCCGTGGCCCGGTTCCCCCATGCGGGCTATTCCATGGTGTACTACCGGGACGGCGTGCAGTATAACGGGCAGGCCGTCAACGGCGGTACCTGCGACTATGCCGGAATGTTTATGTGCGGCGACCAGCCTTTGACGGTGATCACCACCGACAACAAGAACGGCAAAACGCTGCTGATATTCAAGGAATCCTACGGCAACGCGTTTGTACCCTATATGATCGACTACTATGAGCGCATTGTGGTGGTGGATATCCGTGAGGATGTTGGCAGCGTGTCGGGTCTTATTTCTCAGTACGGCGTTACCGATGCCCTGATCATCAACAACTGTCAGGCGGCCACCAGTCTGCGGAGCAATCTGGAGAGCCGGGCATTGTCCTGACGCAAACTATCAATAATAAAGGAGGAAGCATCCCATGAGTGAAAAAAGCAAGCTGAGCAAGGAGCTGCTGTATGCGCCGGAAAACGGCTACGACCGTTTGACGGAGCGTGAAAAGGCCGCCATGCACGACTACTGCGAGGCGTATAAGGATTTTTTGAACCACGGCAAGACGGAGCGCCTGTGCGTGGAGTACTGCATTGAACTGGCTGAAAAACAGGGCTTTGTGGAATTCAAGCCCGGTATGCCGCTGAAAGCCGGCGACAAGGTATACTGCAATAACCGGGGCAAGGGCATCATGCTGGCGGTCATCGGCTCTGAGCCGCTGTCCAAGGGCGCCAACATTGCCGCCGCCCACACGGATGCGCCCCGTCTGGATCTGAAGCCCCGGCCCCTCTATGAGGAGGCGGAGATGGCCTATTTCAAGACCCACCACTACGGCGGTATCCGCAAGTATCAGTGGGTCACCATCCCGCTGGAGCTGCACGGCGTGGTGACGCTCTCCGACGGCACGGTGCTGCCCATCCATATCGGTGACAAGCCGGAGGATCCCCAGTTCATCATCAACGACCTGCTGCCCCATCTGGGACGGGAACAGGGGAAAAAGCCCCTCAACGAGGCCATCCCCAGCGAGAACCTGAACCTGCTGATCGGCTCACAGCCGGTGGAGGATGCGGACGAGAAGCTGCGGTTCAAGCTGGCGGTCATGGCCCTGCTGCATGAGCAGTACGGCATGGTGGAGGAGGACTTTATCTCCGCTGAGCTGGAGGCTGTCCCCGCCGGACACGCCCGTGATATCGGCTTTGACCGCAGCTTTATCGCCAGCTACGGTCACGATGACCGGGTGTGCGCCTATGCGGAGCTGGCTGGCCTGTTTGACGCGAAAGCCCCCCAGCGCACCGCCGTGTGTATCTTTGCGGATAAGGAGGAGATCGGCTCCGAAGGTGTGTCCGGTATGCTGTCCGCCGCCTTTGATAAGTTCATGGGAGAGCTGTGCGATACGCAGGGTGTGCTGCTGCGGGACTGCTTTGCCAACTCCTTCTGCGTCAGCGCCGATGTGACCGCCGCCTACGACCCCAACTTTGCCGATGTATACGACAAGCGCAACGCCGCTTTCGTCAACTACGGCGTGGGACTGTGCAAGTACACCGGCGCCGGCGGCAAATCCGGCGCCTCTGACGCCAGCGCCGAGGTGGTGGGTAAGCTGCGCCGCCTGCTGAACGAGGAAAATGTGTTCTGGCAGATGGCGGAGCTGGGGAAAACCGATGCCGGCGGCGGCGGTACCGTGGCCAAGTTCATGGCCCAGCGGAACATTGACACCATCGACGCAGGTGTGCCGGTGCTGAGCATGCACGCTCCCTACGAAACGGTGGCAAAGCTGGACTGCTATATGACCTACCGGTGCATGAGGGCCGTGTTTGAAAGAGCATAACGCATGCAGCCAAAACATAACCGGAGGAACAAACAATGAAAAAGAGATTGGCCGCATGGCTGCTGGCGCTGGTGCTGGCGCTTTCGCTGGCAGGCTGCGGCGGGGATACATCAACAGTGGCGGTTTTCCCGTCGCAGGATGCGCAGCAGCAGGACATCCTGCCGGACGACGGCGGCGCCGTACCCGCCCTTCCGGATGACGGAAGCTGCAGCGGCATGGAAGCCATCGACGAGGATGGCAGCTATACCTCCAAAGAGGAGGTGGCGCTGTATATCCACACCTATGGCCGTCTGCCCGGCAACTTCATCACCAAGAAGGAGGCGCAGGCGCTGGGCTGGAGCGGCGGCTCGCTGGAGCCTTACGCGCCCGGCAAATGCATCGGCGGCAGCCGGTTCGGCAACTATGAGGGGCTGCTGCCGGAAAAGGAAGGCCGCACCTACACGGAGTGCGATATTGACACGCTGGGAGCCGAGAGTCGTGGCGCCAAGCGGATCGTGTTCTCCAATGACGGGCTGATCTACTATACCGGCGACCGCTATGAAAGCTTTGAGTTGCTGTACGGGGAGGAATGACCATGCGCTTTGTATTGGATGGCGGCAGCGTGGGAAACTGTGAGACGCTGCACCGTGTACTGGCGGCAGGGCTGCAATTCCCGGACTGGTACGGCGGCAATCTGGACGCCCTCCACGACTGTCTAACGGAGATCAACCAGCCCACTGAGCTGGTGATCCGCGGCAGTGACACGCTGGAAACGGCGCTGGGCAGCTATGCCGCAGCTTTTCGCCGGGTACTGGCCGACAGTGCAGCGCAAAATGACGCACTGACGGTCACATGGGAAACTGACATATGAATCAGCAAGGGGCCGCTCCGGGAAGTGAAGCGGCCCCTTGTTTTTATTCGTTCTCTTTTTCCGGTATGGTCACGCGGATGGAGGTCCCTTGGCCCGGAGTGCTGTCCAGGCGGATGGTACCGCCCAGATCCTGCACGGCGTGCTTGACGATGGACAGTCCCAGCCCTGTGCCGCCGCTGGCGCGGGAGTGACTTTTATCCACCCGGTAGAACCGTTCAAACACTCGCGCCTGATGCTCCGCCGGGATGCCGATGCCGGTGTCTGACACGGTAATGGCCGCGCCCTCCGCCGTACCGGCGACATCCACCGACACACGGCCGCCGGGGACATTATACTTGATGGCGTTGTCGCAGAGATTGTACAGGATCTCCGACAGCAGCCGCCGGACACTGTGCACCGTCACCGGCTGTCCGGTAACGGTAAGCGATATACTTTTGGCTTCTGCCGCGTCGCTGAGAGACTGGGCCGTTTCCTGGGCCAGCGCATAAAGCTCTACGCACTCGACGGGCATCTCCACCCCCTCATCCAACTGGGACAGGCGAATGATATCCTCGATGAGCGTCACCAATCGGGCGGCTTCACTGCGGATGCGGCCGATAAAGACAGGCATATCCTCCGGCTTCACCAGACCGTTCTCCATCAGCTCCGCGCTGCCCATGATGGATTGCAGCGGCGTTTTCAGCTCATGGGACACATTGGCGGTAAATTCCCGGCGATTCCGCTGGGCCAGCGCCTGCTCTGTCACGTCGAACGCCAGGATCACCGCGCCGGTAACGGCGCCCTCGGATTCGATGCGGCTCATATCCATCTGGTACTCCCGGCCCTCGCGCTCCGTGTGGATCTCGCTGTGGCCTTGTTCCATGGCGGTCTGCAGCGCATGGCTCACATCGCTGCTCCGTTCGATGGTCAGGAAGTCCTGTCCCACACAGGCGCTGCCTGTGCGGAACAAGGTACGGGCCGCCGGGTTGATGCTGAGGATCACGCCCTTTTCGTTCAGCAGCACCAGCCCTTCCCTCATATTGCCGGTGATCTGGTCAAATTCATCCCGCTTGCGCTGCAATTCCTGCATCTGCGCATCGATTTGACGGCGCTGCTGGTTGATGCGGCCCAGCAGCGGCGACAGCTCCTCATAGGTATCATTGTCCATCGGATGCTCCAGATCCAGCTGATTGAGCGGCTCCACAATGTGGCGGGCCAGCCGCCGGGCCAGCAGCGCTGACAAAACCAGCGCCACGACCAGCACGATCAAAAAGGGTTGGAGCATGCCCAGCACCAGTACCCCGGCAGTGGCACGGCTGATGGAGATCCGCAGCACAGTACCGTCATCGAGTCTGCGGGCGCAATAGAGGGTCTTTTCCAGCAGTGTGGCGGAATAGCGGCTGCTCTCCCCCTGGCCCGCAAGCAGTGCCTGGCGGATCTCCTGACGCTGGGCATGGTTTTCCATGGCGGCGGCGTCTGCCTGGGTGTCGTACAGCACCGTACCGTCAGCACTCACCCACGTCAGGCGGTAGCGGTCGGACTGCAGCGAGGCGAGGTAGTCCGCCCCTCCCTGCTCCACCGCGGCGGCGGCAAGGCTCAGCTCATCCTTCAGCTGCTGCTCCTGTACGCCGCAGAAATATTCGTAAAGACAGCCCATAATGATGATCAGGCTGGCCAGCAGCACCGCGCCGGCAGTGATCACCATAGAGCGAAAAATCTTTTTTGTCATGACTTTGCCTCCCATCGGTAGCCCACGCCACGCACCGTCGCGATCCGGTTGCCGCAGGTACCCAGCTTCTGCCGCAGAGTACGGATATGCATGTCCACCGTGCGGCTCTCGCCCACATAATCCGCGCCCCACACGTCATTGAACAGCTGGTCTCTGGTAAAAGCCACACCGGGATGGGACAAAAACAGCCGCAACAGTTCAAATTCCTTGAAGGTCAGGATCACCCGCTCCCCTGCCGCAGTGACGGTATGACCGTCCAGATCCACCGTCACCTGACCGTCCGTCAGCTGGTGGGACTGCCGGGCCGGAGCGCAGCGCCGCAGCACCGCCTTGACACGGGAGACCATTTCCATCATGCCGAAGGGCTTCACCAGATAGTCGTCGGCTCCCATGTCCAGACTCTGGATCTTGTCATACTCCATCCCCTTGGCGGTGGCCATGATAACTGGAATATCCCGGGTTTCCGGCGTCTGGCGCAGGAACCGCAGCAGCGACACGCCGTCCTCGCCGGGCAGCATCACATCCAGCAGCACCAGTTCCGGCTTCTCCGTCTCCAGTGCCGCGCGGAAAGACGCGCCGTCAGCAAAGCCGCGGGCCTCAAATCCTGTGGAGTTCAGGGTATATACCTCGATCTCACGGATGCTGCTGTCATCCTCCACACACCAGATCATGTCAATTCCTCCCCGTTGTGAACGCCGGTGACGGCAAACACCACCCACTCGGCAATGTTGGTGGCGTGGTCGCCAATGCGTTCAAAATATTTTGCGATCATCAGAAGGTCAAGGGCGTACTCGCCGTCATCGGGCCGCCGGGCGATCCAGTCGATCAGCGTGGCCTTCACCTTACGGAAATCCTCATCTACCACATCATCGCGGGCAATGACCTCTCTGGCCAGCGCCGTGTCACGGCGCACATAGGCGTCCACGCTGCCGGTGACCATGGAGATGGCGGAGCGGGCCATATGGCCCACAAAGGCGCACTCCTCGCCGGAGCGGCCCTGCAGAAAACCGATGATCTCGGCGATATCCTCCGCTTGGTCGCCGATGCGCTCCATGTCGGTAATCATTTTCAGCGCGGCGCTGATCTGCCGCAGATCCCGGGCCACCGGCTGCTGCTGCAGCAACAGCTTCAGGCACAATGATTCGATATCCCGTTCCTGCCGGTCGATCTCCCCGGCACGGGGCGCGATCTGCGCCGCCAGCGCCGTATCACCCTCCATCAGCGCCTTGGCCGCGGCGGCGATGACCTCCTCACACAGTGCGCCCATCTCGATCAGTTCCCGGTTCAGCAGCGCCAGCTGCTCATCAAAACGACTTCTCATTTATCCGAACCTCCCTGTGATGTAGTCTTCTGTCCGCTTGTCATGGGGCTGGGCGAAGATCTGCTCTGTGTCGCCGTATTCCACCAGCTCCCCCAGCAGGAAAAAGGCGGTGCGGTCGGAGATCCGGGCGGCCTGCTGCATATTATGGGTCACGATAACAATAGTATACCGCTCTTTCAGCTCTGTGGCAAGCTCTTCTATTTTGGAAGTGGAAATTGGATCAAGGGCGCTGGTGGGCTCGTCCATCAGTAGCACCTGCGGCTCCACCGCCAGCGCACGGGCGATGCACAGCCGCTGCTGCTGTCCGCCGGACAGGCCAAGGGCATTCTTCTTCAGCCGGTCCTTTACCTCGTCCCAGATGGCGGCGCTGCGGAGGGACTGCTCCACGATATCGTCCAGCCTGACCTTGTTCCGAATGCCATGGGTGCGCGGCCCGTAGGCCACGTTATCGTAGATGCTCATAGGGAAGGGGTTGGGCTTTTGGAACACCATACCCACCTCGCGGCGCAGCTGGCTCACGTCCATAGCGAACACGTCCTGCTCCTTGTAGAGCACCGAGCCGGTAACCTTGACGCCGGGGATCAGATCGTTCATACGGTTCAGCGTTTTAAGAAACGTGGACTTGCCGCAGCCGGAGGGGCCGATGAGGGCGGTGATGCTCTTTTCCGGTATCTCCATGCTGACGTGGTGCAGCGCCTGCGCGGCGCCGTACCACAGGTTCAGGTCCTGCACGGTGATGATGTCGCTCATGTGTCTTGCCTCCTCTTGAAATACCGCCCTACCAGTGTGGCGGTCAGGTTGATGAGCAGTGCCAGCACCATCAGGATGGATGCGAGGGCGAAAGCCACATCGAACTCGCCCTGCTCCTTGGCGTAGACGTACAGTGCCACAGACAGCGTCGCTCCGGCGTTTTGCAGGCCGTCTTTCAGGTTATACAGGGCATGGGCGAAGCCCGCAGTATACAGCAGCGCCGCCGTCTCGCCCAAAATGCGGCCTACGGACAGGATGCAGCCGGTGAGTACGCCGTCCACACAGCCGGGCAGCACCACGGTGCGGATGACCCGCCATTTGCCTGCGCCAAGTCCGAACGCGCCCTCCCGATAGCTTTGCGGCACGGTCTTCAAGCTCTCCTGGGTGGTACGCATGACGGTGGGCAGGTTCATGATCACCAGCGTCAGCGCACCGGCCAGCAGCGATGTTTTCATACCCAAAAACTGGCAGAAGAACATCATACCCACCAGACCGTAAATAATGGAGGGGATGCCGGACAGCGTTTCCGCGGCGTATTCAATGGCCGCCACCAGCTTTTTGTTGGCGGCGTACTCCGTCAGATACACCGCCGCGCCTACGCCCAGCGGGAGAACGATGACCAGGGTAGCCAGCACGATATACAGCGTGCTGAGAATGTCCGGCAGGATTCCGATGGTGTCGCTGAGATAACTGGGCTTGGTGCTCAGCAGCTCCCATGACAGGTTGGGGATACCCTTACAGAGTACATAAATAATAAGGAAGGCCGCCAGCGCACAGGTCAGGCCGGCGCAGACCAGCATCAGTATCCGCATCACGGCAGCATAGATTTTGCGCCGTGGGGAAAATGTCGTTTCCATTTCCATACTATTTCTCCTTGCTCCGCTTGAGGAAGAAGTTCAACGCGGCGTTAATGAGCATGATGAACAGGAACAGCACCAGCGCAATGGAGAACAGCGCCTGCCGCCGTAAGCCTGCCCCGGCGTAGCCCATCTCGCTGGCCACGGCGGTGGTCAAAAATCGCACACTCTGGAACAGGGCCGGCATATTGGGCACGTTGCCCGAAACCATCATGACGGCCATAGCCTCGCCAATGGCGCGTCCTACGCCCAGTACCACGGCGGCGGCGATGCCACTGCGGGCCGCCGGAACGGACACGCGGAACCATGTTTCCGTGGCCGTGGCGCCCAGCGCCAGGGAAGCGTCTTCATACTCGCGGGGCACCGCCTCCAGCGCGGTCATGGATACGTTGATGATGGACGGCAGGATCATGATTGCCAGCACAATGATGGCTGCCAGAAGTCCCGAGCCGTCAGGGATGTGGAATATCTTACGGATGCCGGGCACCAACACCAGCATACCCACCAGACCGTACACCACGGAGGGGATGCCTGCCAGCAGACTGACGGCGGAGGACACCACCGCCTTCATTTTCGGAGGGGCAACCTTTGCCAGAAACACGGCGGTCATGAAGCCGATGGGCACGCCCAGCAGGATCGCGCCCGCCGTACCGTAGACGCTGGTGAGGATGAAGGGCAGGATGCCGAATTTCGGCTCGGCCGCCGCGGAGTCCCACTCCGGGCCAAACAGGAAATCGATGAGTCCGATCTCCCGGATGGCCGGGATGCCGGAGATAATAAGATATACGGTGATGAGCAGAACGCAGCCCACTGTCACCAGTCCCAATAGGAGGAACAGCCCGTGAATGGCGTCCTCCATGGCGCGTTTTGTTCGCATAGGTAGCCTCCTTACTGTAAGACAAGGCGGCATCCTTTCAGCGGATGTCGCCTGCCTTACCTTGCTTTTCTCAGTTGGCGGCCACTGCGCCGGCCTTAGCGATAATAGCGGCTGCATCAGGAGACGTAATGTAGTCAAAGAACTTCTGTGCCACAGGGGTCAGTTCCTTGCCCTCCACGGTCACCAGCACGAAGGGACGCTGTACCTTGTAACTGCCGTCTTTCACGGTGGCCTCGCTGGGGGTCACACCGTCCACATTCAGAGCCTTGACGCTGTCCTTGATGGAGGCCAGAGAAGCGTAGCCGATGGCATCGGGATTCTGGCTGACGGCGGTGATCACATCACCGGTGGAGGTCAGCTCCTGACGGTACTGGCATTTGTCCTTGGTGCCGGTGATGGACTCGAAGCCGTCGCGCGTGCCGCTGGCGGCCTCGCGGCCAATCAGAACGACCTCGGCATCGTTGCCGCCCACATCCTTCCAGTTGGTGATCTCGCCGGTGTAGAGCTTGGCGATCTGGTCAAGGGTCAGGTCATTGACGGGATTTTCCGGGTTGACGATGATGGCGATGCCGTCGTAGGCCAGTACGGTCTCCTTCAGGCCGCCTGCCTTCTCCTCATCCTTCAGGGCACGGGAGGACAAGCCGATGTCGCAGCGGCCTTCCTGTGCGGCGGTGATGCCTGCGCCGGAGCCGGTGGGGTTATAGGTAAATTCCACGCCCTCGTTGGCATCCATGAAGGACTCGCCCAGTGCGCCGATGACCTTCTCCATGGAGGTGGATCCATCCGTGGACACGGTGCCGGTCACAGCGGCGCTGTCGTTGTTGTCGCTGTTGTCGGTATTGCTGTTGCTGTCGCTGCCGCAGGCGGCCAGACTCAGGGTCAGCATCAGCGTCAGCATCAGTGCGATGATTTTTTTCATATGATATAGCTCCCTTTCATTTGGTTTCAGTTTGGTTTCGGATGTCTTATCCTTACAGTTATCAGCTTACCGGCGGTGTGTAAAATAAGAAAGCGCAGTCATGTAAAATCCATGTCAAATCTCTTGGCGTCCCGAATGACAAAAATGTCAAATTTCCAAAATTGGGTGTTGACATTTGAGCTTATACTTGCTATAATGAGCAAGCTTGAGTTCCACGGCAAAAGCGCAGATGGCCAAGTAGTTCAGTTGGTTAGAACGCCAGCCTGTCACGCTGGAGGTCGAGGGTTCGAGCCCCTTCTTGGTCGCCAATATGCTGCTGTAGCTCAGTAGGTAGAGCGCATCCTTGGTAAGGATGAGGTCGGCGGTTCGAATCCGCCCAGCAGCTCCATTCAAACCCTGTAACCACAACGGTTACAGGGTTTGTTTCATTTTATTATTTCTCTGTTTTGTTGGACTTTCCAACAGATTTTCCAACAAACTTTTGTTATGCCTGTTTTT
>CAMCSE010000043.1 GCA_945877515.1 uncultured Clostridia bacterium
GGTCGTTCCCGAGCTGATCGAGTCCATCAAGGCTGCCAAGGCTGCCAAGTAAGGGATACAACACATAAAAACAGGCTGTCACTCTTGTAACAGCCTGTTTTTTACCCCATAACGGCGGCTTATTAGGCCTTTTTCTTGACGTTATGGTTCAATTTTGCTATACTGATAACTCGTTGATAAAGGAGGCGGAAACCATGGAAGCCCGCGAACTACACATTCATCTGGACCCCGGCAAGCGGGCCAGTGACGACATTTATGAACAGCTTCGTGCCCTGATCACCTCCGGCGCGCTGAAGCCCGGTGACCGCCTTCCCTCAGAGCGGGCCATGATGGCGGAATTGCAGCGCAGCCGCCCCACCATCCGGGAGGCCCTGAAACGACTGGAGCAGGGTGGGTACGTTACCTCCACTCAGGGGGCCTCCGGCGCGGTGGTGCAGGAGTTGAGCTTGCATGCCGCGGAGGAGCCGCTGAAGGATATGATCCAGCTCAGTCAGGTGTCGCTTCAGGAGTTGAATGAGTACCGTCAGAACAACGATTCCACCATTGCCGCGTGGGCCGCCAAGCGGCGCAGCAGTGAGGATCTCACCGCGATGCGTCAGTGCATCGCACAGGCGGAGGAAGCCCTGTGGGATTATGAGCGCTTCATCGAACTGGACGTATGCTTTCACAGTCTGCTGGCCAAAGCCAGCGCTAATCGGGTGGCCATCATCGTTACCGAGGTGCTGGGCAATGTGGAAAAGGAGACGCTGCGCAACAAGATGCTGACGTTGTCCCAGGAGGAACGGGTTCAGCTGGGACGCCGGATCCTGAATACCCACCGCATTATTCTGGCAGCCATCGAGCAGCAGGACAGCCGGGCGGCCCGGTCCGCCATGCGAACCCACACCGAAGCGGCAGGACGGGACTTGCAGCTATAAGAAGGCCTGGGGATCACCTCGCGGCAGTGAGAACCCGATGAGTTACACAGTCAAGGGAGGAGCGAAAGCCCCTCCTTTTTGCCGGAAACAGCTGGAAAACAATGGCGTGTTGACGGAAAACGCTTTTTGCCCTATAATAATTATCATATGTACCGTGTGCCTGCTTTGAGCAATGGTGCAAAAAGGAGGAATGATCGTGAAACGGGTGAGCTATCTGACATTGGCGTTGGCGCTGGTGCTGAGCCTGACGGCCTGCAGCATCGGCAGCAAAAAGTTTGAGCGCGGCGTGGTGGAGGGCCAGACCTATACCAGCCAATTTCTGGGATTGACATGTACCGCTCCGGCGGAATATACATATTTGAATGATCAGGAGATCGCGCAGCTGAACGACCTGACCGCAGATGTTGTCGACAGCGAGGAGCTGGTCAAGCAGATGCGGGAGAGTCTGGAAAACGGCAATCAGGTGCAGGATATGTACCTGATGACGGCTGACGGTTTGCAGACTGTCAATGTGATGC
Source organism: uncultured Clostridia bacterium (assembly GCA_945877515.1). Taxonomy (GTDB): domain Bacteria; phylum Bacillota; class Clostridia; order Oscillospirales; family Oscillospiraceae; genus Vescimonas. The sequence continues at coordinate 1,436 of CAMCSE010000043.1, forward strand.
TGGTCAAGGTCAGCGCCAAGGGAGCCGCAGTGGATATGGCCGCCTTTGCCGACATGGGTAAGGATCAGGTGGTGAGCGCCTATCAGTCCATGGGCATGACGGACGTGGAGGCCAGCCGGGAGACGGTTACCTTCATGGGCCAGCAGTACGAAGGGATCTGCACCTCTGCCACCTATACGGACGTGCCGGTGACCACCGTGCAGGTGTGTATGCAGGTGGGCGACTATGTGTGCGTGATCACCTTCACCAGCTACGTGGAGGATCACACGCCGGAGATGATGGATTTCTTCTCCCCCCTTGCCACAGAGTAAAGCAAGCATGAAAAGAGGGCCGCTTCAACATGGAGCGGCCCTCTTTTCATGCTTCTTCCGTATAGCGCCGGAGAACGTGGTCGCCGGTCAGCACCAGATCGTGGGGGATCGTCACGGTATCGCCCGGGTGACAATCCAACCCGGTCACATCCACCATGGTGTGGGTCAGGCCCGGCGGGCAGATCACCGGCGCTTGCACACCATCCACCAGGACGTACTGACGCCGCTGCTGCAGGAAAGCCCGCAGGCCCCGATACCGGTAGACAAACGCGCCGTCCGCTGTACCGGCGTTGATCACCGCTATGTCGGAGTCCCGCCGCAGCAGCGTGTCGCCGTAGCCGATCCGTTCGCCCTTGTGTAGGCGGCGCAGGGCGCAGATGGTGGCTTGCAGCGTGGCGGCGCGTTCCAGTCCCTCGGCGCCGCAGCCCGTCAGTCCGGAGCCGATACGCACGGCGTCCAGCCGATACTGGGGCATGTCCGCCGTATGGCTGGCGGCAATGTGCCGCAGGCCCACCGGGCAGTCCTCCAGTTCCATCAGTACCTGACTGAAGCGGGTGAACTGGGCCGGAGCGGCGCAGGGGCCGCGGAAATGGGAAAAAATACCGCAAACCCGCAGGTTTTCCAGTGCGAAAACCTGCCGCAGCTGCGCCAACTGGTCCGGCGGAAAACCGAACCGGCCAAAGCCGGTGTCTACCGCCAGATGCACCCGGGCGTCCATGTGCAATGCGTCGATGGCCTGTGCCTGCGCCAGACTTTCCACGGAGACGATGACACGGCGCTGCAGCAGCGCCCGCAGCAGCGTCATATCGTGGATGCAGCTGAGCAGCAAAAGGTCTGACTCTGGCTCCGCCAGACGCAGCGCCTCCTCCGGTGTGGCACAGGCAAACAGAGTCGCGCCTTCCCGATGCAGCAGACCGCGAAGCTGCTGCGCACCCAAGCCGTAGCCGTTGCTCTTGAGAACGGGAATTACCTGCCCGCCGGCGGTGTAGTGGCGGTAATTGTTCAGAACAGCTCCGGTATTTATGATCAATTCAGCCATAATAGTTTCTCCTGTCGGATTGACATGGTGCGGTCACTGCTAGACTACACTATGTAGTCCCTCTTGTCAAGACTTAACAAAGGGATACACCCTATTAACGCGCCAGCGGGCGAAAATGTTTCACCACCGTGCGGTGAATATTGGATAGTGTGCCGGATCGGAAGGCAAATTATTCCGCATTTGAAAAAAGCGAGGGCAAGCCCCCGCCTTTCTCAAATATTGTGGATGATGGTCTCAGGCGGGCGGATGACCACGCGGGCGTTGTCCGCCACGGATTCGGTCAGGAAGGCGTTGCCGCCCACCACGGCGTTTTCGCCGATGACCGTCTCGCCGCCGAAAATGGAGGCGCCGGAGTAGATGGTGGCCCCGTTGCCTACGGTGGGATGGCGCTTGCCGCTGCTGGAGGCGCGGCCGCCCCGGGGACTGAGAGCACCCAGCGTAACGCCCTGATAAAGCTTGACGTGGTCGCCGATGACGGAGGTTTCGCCCACTACGATGCCGGTGCCGTGGTCGATGAAGAAATAGCTGCCGATCTGCGCGCCGGGGTGAATGTCGATACCGGTGCGGCTGTGAGCGTACTCCGTCATCATACGGGGAATGGTGGGGACATGGCGCAGGTACAGCTCGTGACTGACCCGGTAGGCGAAGATGGCAAACAGACCCGGATAGGCCAGCACGATCTCCTCACGGTTTTGGGCGGCGGGATCGCCGTCGAAGATGGCCTCGATATCCGTCAGCAGCAATTGCTGGATGCGGGGCAGCTGATCCACCACGTCACGGGCGATCTCCGGGGCACGGGATTCTTCCTCCACCGGGAGCACCAGCGCGATCTGCTTGGCCAGGCCTGTCTCGATGCGTTCCAGCAGCAGCGCGGCATAATCCGCCGCCGCCAGCGTCATCAGCGCCGGGTCGCCGAAATAAGCGGGAAACAGCAGCTGACGCATTTCCTTCAGCAGCGCGATGATGGCCTTGCGGTCAGGCAGCCGCAGGCGGCTGCCGTACATGGGAATGGAGGTGTTTTTCATGGTGGCGGCCATGGTTTTGGCCGCAGTGCAGATATGATCTTCGTACATGGGCTTACTCCTCCGACCACAGGGGGGTGGACAGGTAGCGCCCGCCGTCATCCGGCAGCAGCGCCACGATGGTCTTGCCGCGGTTCTCCGGGCGGCGGGCCAGCTCGTCGGCGGCCCACAGCGCCGCGCCGGAGGTAATGCCGGCCATGATGCCCTCCGTCCGGGCCAGCAGGCGGCCGGTGCGGTAGGCGTCCTCGTCTGTGACGGTGAGGATCTCATCCACCACCTTGGCGTCATAGTTGCCGGGAACAAAGTTGGCGCCGATGCCCTGCAGGCCGTGGGGACCGGCATGACCCTGCGACAGCAGAGGGGAGGAGGCGGGCTCCACCGCCACAATACGGACGTGGGGGTTTTGCTCCTTGAGATAGCGGCCGGTGCCGCTGATGGTGCCGCCGGTGCCGACACCCGCCACGAAGATATCCACATGGCCCTCGGTGTCCCGCCAGATCTCCGGACCGGTGGTTTTATAGTGGGCGGCGGGGTTGGCGGGGTTATCAAACTGACCGGGGATGAAGCTGCCGGGGATCTCCCGGGCCAGCTCTTCCGCCTTGGCTACCGCGCCGGCCATGCCGCCCTCCGCCACCAGCACCAGCTCCGCCCCGTAGGCCTTCAGCAGGGCACGGCGTTCCGCGCTCATAGTGGCCGGCATGGTGAGGATCACCCGATAGCCCTTGGCGATGGCCATGGCCGCAAGGCCGATGCCGGTGTTGCCGGAGGTGGGCTCGATGACCGTTCCGCCGGGCTGCAGCACGCCGGAGGCCTCCGCCTGACGCAGCATCTCCAGGGCCACCCGGTCCTTGGCGCTTCCGGCGGGGTTGCAGCGCTCCAGCTTGGCCAGAATGACGGCCTCCAGCCTGCGGGCACGAACGTAATGATCAACGGAAAGCAGCGGCGTATTGCCCACCAGCTGCTCCACGGAATGATAGATACCCATGATTGTCTTCCTTTCTTTCCTTTGTTTTTCATCTTATGTATAAAAAAACAGAGGGTGCATGCTGCCATACACCCTCTGCGTTGTTACCACAGTTTCCGCGCCTGCTTATGCGGCACGGACAGAAAACGTATGACCGTTATACGCGCACCAAATCGTGCCCATGCAACACATGGACAGACAGCTGTGACAGCAGGCGCGATACAGCATACGGGTTTTTCTCCTTTAAAAAGTCTATCAATATTATAGGCGGATCAAAGGGACTGTGTCTATATGCAGGAGAGACAAAATCGCGGGGGAAGAACAAGGAAAAAGTCGGCAAAAAGCACAGAAGGATCAGGCATCCTCCCGGGCCACGAAGAACAGGGCCAGCGCGCCGGGGCCCACATGGCTGCCAGTCACCGGCTCGTAATCCACCACGATGATGCGGGCCTTGGGATCGGCGGCACGCAGCAGCTCGGCCAGCTCCATGGCCTCCTTCCGGCAGCCGGCGTGGGCAATGCCGATGGGCCAATGGCCCAGCAGCTCGGCATTGGTGACAAAGGTATCCGCCAGTGACCGAATGGCCCGCTTGCGGCCCTGTACCTTACCGAACACCACGATACGGCCCGCCTCGTCGCCCTTCAGCAGCGGCTTGATCCGCAGGGCGGTGCCTACGGCGGCGGTCACACCGGAGACACGGCCGCCGCGCCGCAAATGCATCAGGTCATCTACCGTGAACACCTGCCGCATCCGTGAGCGCAGCGTCGTCAGCTCCTGGATGGTCTCGTCCAGCGTCAGGCCCGCCTCCCGGCACGCGGCGCCATAGAGGACCTGGATCCCCTCACCCAGCGAAGCGGCCCGGGTGTCGAACACCACCAGACGCCGCTGGGGATACGCCTCACGCAGTTCGCGGGCGGCCATCACTGCCGACTGATATGCGCCGCTGATCCCGGAGGACATGCCGATATGCAGGACATCCTCGCCGGATTCCAACAGGGGTTCCCACATCTGGCGGTACTGCTCCATGGATATCATGGAGGTGGTGGCTGGGGTGTGACGCAGCATCTCATAATAGGCGTCACCATCAAAAGCGGTCAGGTCAAGGCACTGATGCTCAATATCATCCACGATATAGGAAAAGGGCAGCAGATGCAGCTGGTGCCACTGCAGCTCCGCGGTGGGGAGATTGGCGGATGTATCGGTAGAGATCACAAAAGACATGATGTTTACCTCTCTCAAATCTAATGAATAGTATTATTATATATGCTTTCTGAAATGTGTCAATAGGAGTGGCGTGTTTTACTTGTCATTTTTTACAGTATGTGCTATTATTTGTATAAATACACACCACCCACAGGAGAATATCAAATATGCATGAAAAATACGATTCGCGGCTGGTGGCGGGAAAGCTGCGCCGCTGGAGCCACTATTTGCAAAGCTATCGTCTGCCTACATGGGAGCAGATCCCCACGCTGGGCTTGTATATGGATCAGGTGCTGACGCTGCTGAGCGGCTATCTGCCCTTCCTGCCCAAAAAGGAGAAGGAGGAGCAGATCATTACCACCAGCGCCATCAACAACTACGTCCGCATGAAGCTGATGCCGGCGCCAGAGAAGAAAAAATACAGTCGGATTCACATCGCCTACCTCATTATGATCTGCGCGCTGAAGCAGAGTCTGACCATGTCGGAGATCCAGAAGATCCTGCCCAACGGACTGACCGAGGAAGAGGTCAAAAAAACCTATGAGGCCTTTGTGAATCAGTATACCGACTCCGCCCGCGTTTTTGTTGCCATGGTGGAGAGCATGGCGGCGCAGCTGCTGGCGGCGGAGACCGCCGATGCCGCCGATGTGAACAGCTTTGTGTTGTCCACGGCGGTGATGACCAACTTTTCCCGGCTGCTGACCACCAAGCTGTTGGATCTGCAGGACACACCCTTTACCGAGGAGGCGGTGGCCCTGCGGGAACCGGGGAAATAAACGGAGACAATAATGAAGGTCACCACCCGCACGCGGGTGGTGACCTTTTTGGCCGTCATATAATGACAAGCACTGTTGATACACCTGTATCGGCGAAGTGATTGTATCAGCGCGTGCTTTCACTGTCAATGGGAGGCCGAAAATGAGACAAAACAAGAAAACTGTGTCACCGATGAGCAATGAAGGGCGCAATCAGTATGTGGTGGAGCATATTACCAAAGCGCTGCTGAAGCTGATGCGGCGCCAAAATTTCAGTGAAATATCCATCAGCCGGATCTGCGGGGAAGCAGGCGTTGGCAGAGCATCTTTCTACCGCATTTTTGAAAGCAAGGAAACCGTGATCAGCAGACACCTGAAAACGCGCTTGGACAACTGGTGGATCGAGGCAATACAAAAGCCGGATTTCAATTTGGTGGAAGCTGTTTTTTCACACTATTGGGAACACCGTGAGCTTTGTATTCTGCTGTACAAGCAGGGGCTGGCGCACCTGAGTCTGCAAAGCGTCAAAGAAGCCTGCGGACCAAAACCTGAACAGCCGAATGTCGTTGCCTAACCACCTTTTGCCCCCAACTGTGTGTCATTAGGCAATTGACATATTCTGTTTGGGGGTAGAGCATTTCAAGTCGTTCCACAAATTTTTCTATATCGGATTCTTCAAAATATAATTCAGACTGATTGCTGTTTGAAATGATGGGCTTTTTCGTGAAATCTTCCCAGTAACCCTGCTCCTGCAAATACAGATGATCTGTCAGTTCCATATTTCCATCGTTGTCTTGCAGCAACTGAAGCCCAAACATATCACGATAAAACTTTAAAGCACGGTTGCAATCTTTAACAACAATAAGCGTTCCTTTGTATTTCATACTCTCCTCCACAGATTCCGTATTTGTCTGTCTCCTAAATCCGTAATCCATCAACCCAAGCTACCAGTTCTTTATGACTGGTGCTGTGATTGAAGACCTTGCCTTCAATCAGTTTTGCACCCTTACAGCTTGAAGCAAGATGTTCATTGGTTTCTCCCATTCCACTTCCACCGGAGGTAGCAAAGGGAATGATGGTTTTACCGGTCAGGTCATAGCTCTCAAGGAAGGTATTGATGATTGTCGGTGCGACATACCACCAGATAGGAAAGCCAACGAACACGGTGTCATAGTCATCCAAGTTGTCGCGTTTTCCGGCGATAGCAGGGCGAGATGTCGGATCACTCATCTCAACGCTGCTTCGGGATTTCTGATTTGTCCAGTCAAGATCGGCCTTGCTGTAAGGTACTGCCGGTTCAATTTCGTATATATCCGCACCGATGGCCTCAGCCAATGTTTCAGCTACTTTGGCTGTCACGCCGGATGCGGAAAAGTATGCCACAAGTTTTCTGCTCATTTTCTGTTCCTCCAAATCTATTCGTCTTCCTCATTCAGCACTGCATCCAGCAGCTTTTGAAGAAGAGCAATCAGATGTGTGAAATACTCAGCATCAGCACAAAGACCGGCTATCGTATTCTGCGCGAAGGCAAAATCCTTAGTCTCAAGGTCGGCAGAGCCTATCGTATTCCGAAGGCTCATCTTTTCACTTTCGCTTTATTTTGTCGTTCCTCGGTTTTGTTGGACTTTCCAACAGATTTTCCAACAAACTTTTGTTATGCCTGTTTTTGCAGCGTTGCAATGATCAATTTGGCAATATCAGGGTTTTCCTGCAGCAGTCGGTAAGCCAGTCCCACCGCATCATCCATTGGTTTTTCCTGCTGCGTATCAGCTCGCTTCTGGAAGAAATCCGACTCCACTTTCTCTGCCAAGCGGCGGCGCTCCTCGTTGTTGGTATGGGCGTACAGATCGGTCACCATACGGGATTGGGCATGGCCTGTATCCCCTTGCACAGCCTTGATATTTCCGCCGCCAATCTGCAACTTCAGAGAGGCACTGCAATGCCGCAGGCTGTGAAAGACTACCGGCGGCAATCCTGTCGCATCTGTCAGCTTACGAAGCAGGAAAGCAATCTGTCGCTCCTCATAGGGACGTCCATCCTCGTGAGCAATCACAAGGCCAAAGTCCTGATAATCGCTGTCCAGCATTTCTTTTGTTCTCTGCTGCCGATCTTTCTCCTCTGCGAGTGCCATCGAAACGGTTTTCGGAAGAAATACCTTCCGCACACTGCTTTCCGTTTTCGGAGCCTTCAGAACCAGCGATGTAGATGATCCGGTCTGCTTCCACTCAGGGAATGTCAGCAGGACAGTGGAGCGTCCGCGCCTTTCCAGTGCTGCAAGGCTGTCTTTCTGGCAGCGTTTCAGTTCCTTGGTGATCCGCACATGAGCAGTTCCGGCGCAGATGGCATCCTCCGAAATGTCCACGCAGTCCCATGTCAGGCCCAGTATTTCTCCCACACGCATAGAGCAGCCGAGAGCCAACAGCATACACAGTTTCAGCACGGGATCGGTGCAGGCGTCCAGAGCCTGCTGCGCTTCACTGGCAGACCACACGGTGCGTTCCTGCGGCTGATACTTGGGCAGCGTCACGCGCAGGGCGGGATTGCTGGGGATGTACTCCCAGATAACCGCCTGATTCAGCGCACTGCGCAGCAGGGCGTGTGTCTTTTCAATCACCGAGCGGGAAACACAGGCGTCTGTTTTCTTGTGGCCTTTCAGCACAACGGCAGGCTTGTCCTGAAGCGAATCGTAGAACAAGTCCAAATCATGTGTGGTCAGGTCTTTCACCGCCACATTGCCCAAGTACGGCTTGATGTAATGCTCAATACGATGAAGATTGCAGGACAAGAAGGAATCTCCCCAGTGGTTCAGCCCATAGACCTGCACGTATTCATCCAGAAGCTCACTGACCGTGATAAACTTTTTCTGCGATCGTTTGGTTTGTATGGGCGTTTGCTTTGGCGGGCGAAATTCACCGATGGACTTCTCGTATTCGATTTGAGCGATCCGCAGATTCGCGGCTTCGTAGGTGGGGAAACGTTCATATATTGGTTTTGTATAGCCGGGGCAGCGGTAGCAGATCTCATACTGCTGTCCCTTTTTACGGGGTCTCATAAGTTCGCACTCCTTGTATCGTGTACTTAGAGCCGCATGACCTCCTGACAGCGGTGCTAAGCGGAGTACCCATTCATGCGGTTCAGTATAGCATGGGCAGCCGATTCCGTCAAAAAAACTTTTTCCGACAAAGAGATTTACTTCAGCAGGAACTCCAGCAAAGCCTCTCTTGGAATACGGATCTGCCTACCGATGCGGACGCTTCGTATCTGTCCGCTGCGGATCAGCTCGTAGGCGGTGTTGCGGCCGATGCCGAGGATGGGCATCAAGTCCTCTACCCGTAGGATCAAGGGGAGGTCGCTTAGATCACGATACTTATTTTCCACGGGCAGCGCCTCCCTTCACGGACGCCAGATAGATGTCTGTCACGTCGGGCCGCTCGTGTCCCAGCAGACGGGACACGGTGAAATGGGCGTCCAAAGGCGTCATGCCGCCGTTGACGAGAGATGTGTACTTTTCAGCGGCGTAGGTATGCCGCAGTCCATGGAAAGTAATGCGCCTGTCCGGCGCAGTGGGGTCGCAGATGGCGTCACGGTGACGGAGGATGAACTGCTGCATACCGTTGATGGCCCGGTCGGTGGGAATGCCATCCGGCACCAACAGCTTGTGACCGTGCTCCGTTTTCTCCAGCAGCCTTTGCAGCATCATGGTAATACGGTCATCCTCGATGGGAACGATACGCACCTTACCGCCCTTGCCTTTTACAGTGAGGGCGTTTTCGCGCAGCGCACGCTCCGCCGCGGCGGTGTCCATGCGGAAGCACTCATGGATGCGCAGACCGGCATAGCGGGCCAGATACAAGGCGAGGATGTAGTCCTCCCGCTCCTCCGCCATGGCGCGGCCGATCAGCTTACCGAACTCCGAGTTCGTCCATGTGCGATCCTGCTGCCCGAAGCGGCGGCGCTCCAGCGCAACACCCAGTGCTTCATTGCCCGGCAGCATGTAGCGGGGATGGGACATCTTATCGTGGAAAAAGCGGATGGCCGAGAGGTCGGTCTTGATGGTGCTGGCGGACTTGCCCTGCTCCTGCAAATAGAGGACGTATCTCACCAGATGCTGAAAGACTATCCTGATGTGATGAGCATTGAGCAGATGTGTGAAATACTCAGCATCAGCACAAAGACCGGCTATCGTATTCTGCGCGAAGGCAAAATCCTTCACAAGGCTCTCAAGTATGCCGTGAAGATTGACCTGATTGATGTAAACCCGGCAGATAAGGTTGAGCGTCCGAAGAAAGACCGTTATGTCGGCAGCTTCTATGATGCCGATGAGGTCAACGCTCTTTTTGAGGCTGCAAAAGGAAGCAAACTTGAGCTGCCTATTCTGTTTGGCGCATTCTACGGTCTGCGCCGGAGTGAAGCAATCGGTCTGAAATGGGATGCTATTGACTTTGAGCAGAACACGATCACCATCCGTCACACAGTTACTTCTTGTGACCTGGACGGCAAGCGCGTTCTGGTCGCATCCGACACCACCAAGACCAAATCGAGTATGAGAACGCTCCCGCTTGTTCCTTTCATGAGAGAAAGACTTCTCGCCCTAAAAGAAGAACAGCAGGAAAACCGTCGTTTGTGCGGACGCAGCTACATCAAGGACTACATCGATTATGTTTGCGTAAACGAGATTGGTGATCTGATTAAGCCCCACTATGTTACTGAGAGTTTTCCGAAGCTGCTCAAGGCAAATGGATTGAGACACATCAGGTATCACGACTTGAGACATAGCTGTGCCTCGTTACTTCTGGCAAACGGTGTTCCCATGAAGCAGATTCAGGAATGGCTTGGTCACAGCG
>CAMCSE010000044.1 GCA_945877515.1 uncultured Clostridia bacterium
ACGGTATAGCCACGATTCTTGTTTACGCGATAGACTGCCACGAAAATCACCTTGCTATCTTGGGAAGCAGCTCTTCGCCGCACTTTTTCTGGAACTTCATTCGGATGACCTCCTTGCCCTTCGGCGTGAAGTAGGTCTGAGAACCGGTGTAGCAGTACGTCACAAAATCGCGGACGATGAACAGTCCGGCATTGCTGTCCTTGTTGTAGGGAAGAAGCTGCCCGGAAGGAGAGCGGAACGGTCTGAACTGTGAACGGATTTTGATGTTTAGAAATCATTATCCTTGAAAAGCTTTATGATGGTTATTACGACCACCCACAGCAGAAAAGACAGCATTGCCCCTATCTGGACAGCAGGGAACGGTAGTCGGCGGTCAGCGTCAGATAGCCGCGCTCATTGTGAGCAATACCCGCCCAATCCAGCACCGCCGCCAGCACAAACACAGGATCAAACACATATTTTCCAGCAGGGGCTTTGAAATAGTATTTGCCAATGGCACCGACAACAGTATCCTCCGTGCAGCCACCTTCGCCAAGGGGAGAATTGCGTCCCATCCCCTTGCGGGCAGAACCGCCCTCCCGAAGCAGCAGATCCACGATAACATCAAAAACATCGTAGGTAAGCGGCGGCTTCATGGGCAGCTCGTTGCAGAGGAAGGAACAGCCATCCTTAGCGGCTCGGATAATGTACGGCTTGCCGGTAACAGAATACACCGTTGCCCTGCCGCCATTTTCGTAGAGTTTGTTCCGTACAATGTCAGAAGCCTTTGTACTGCTGCTTTCTTTTGGTGTAAAAAGACTCATGTCAAATGCCTCACTTTCTTCCTCGCCGCGCAGGTTTAATTGCAGCAGCAACTCATCGAGTTTTTTCTTGGCTGTGGGGTAAGAGATGCCCAGCTTGTTTTGCACATCCTTCATGCTGCCGCGGCAGGCGAGAAAGGTCTGCAAAAACCGGGCGTATTCCGGGGCAAGGCACTCATAAGGGGAAAGTGGTTCATCGGTGGGGAACTCTGCCTTGCAGCCGGGGCAGCTCAGCCGTGCTAAATGAAGTGCCGCCCCGCACACAGGACACTGACCAGAGAATTTCATAACAATCACCCTCCTTCACTTTCAAGATACCATAATATTTCATCTATGTCAATAATAGAATTAAAAATATTAAACCTGTTTCTGGATAGGATGTAAAAATGGTGCTGTCCTGCACGGGCGGCTACAATGGTGCCTCATTGTCCGCAGGGGGGACAACACTTCAGCCCTGCGCGCTCATCTGTGACAAATCTTGTCGCTCGTATATCATGTTGCCTTTTTGAAAACAATAAAAAATGCGTAAGTCCCAACATATCCGGACTTACGCATTTCTGCTACACGATTTGCCTATGAAGTTTTCTCCCATCTTGCCATTTCTCACCCGATTCCGCAAAAAAGTGTGTGGCTACTCTGCAACTGGATTTACGCAGAAACGCCACACGCTGTACGCCTACCCTGAATTGCAAGGTCGAAATCAGGTTTTTGATAATTTTCAATGTATCGCCTTACTGCCTTTTTCCGGACGATGAAAACCGGAAGTTCTCCGTCTACTATATGGAGCTGGCTCCCGGCAGCCATTGGCAGTCGGAGCCGCATCTGCGGGGTACCACCGAGTTTGTCACCCTTTTCGCCGGTGCAACCGAAATCACGGCTGATCAGAAGGACATTGTCGTTCAGGCGGGCGAAAGCGTCCGCTTTCAGGGCGACACCACCCACGCCTACCGCAACATCTCTGACCAAACCACTATTCTGCACATGATTCTGTATAACCCGCAAAAAGACGCGAGCCGCTGCAAATGCAGCGGCTCGCACCTTTTCTCTCAGTCGTCTATCTCCGCCTCATGCTTGAGGATCGCGCCGGTGGCGGCGTTGATCTCGTAGCTGTACTCCATGCCACCGGATTTGAACTCGACCTCATAGACGAGCGTGCCGTCCTCGTCGTCCAGTTCGATCTCCATGTCATACGCCTTGTTCTCGCTCACGCCCGCGTGGTTCAGGGCGATGGACTTCGCCTTGGCGTGACCGATGTCGCCGGTGGGCACAGTAGGCTTTGCCGTCTCGTCCCCTACAGGGGCCGTGGTCAGCAAGTCCTTCTGCCCGCTGAGCACCTTCCCCGTGTAGGCGTCCACCAGATACTCAAACTCACCCCATGTTGTGTGCAGCTCCACCTCGTAGTGCGCGGGGAATTCGTCCAGCTCGGAATCGACCTCAGCCGTGACGGAATCAAGCGCCGCTGTCCCGGCATACTGCTCCGCGGCGTAAGCGGCGGCATCCTTGCCGATGGGCATGGCGGGCGCGCCCGCCTCGGCGAGGTCCTTCAGCTCCTCCACCGAGAGCTTTGCCAGCGCGTCAAACTTGAGCGCCGGGTTGATGGCGAGGACGCGGTTCACCAGCGCCGCCTTGCCGGTGGAAATATTGTTTTCCCGGGCCTGCTGCTCCCGCGTCGCGTCCTGCGTCAGCGTCTGCGTCAGGACGGCGGCCTTCGCCTCGCAGGTCTGCAGCACACCGTCCACGGCGCTGGTCAGCTCCCGCTGGAGCTTTTCCGCGCGGGCGGTATCCTTGTCCTCCACCGAGATCATGATGGCGGAGGAAATGCTATCGAGATAGCCGTTTCGCACCAAGCTGCCCACAATGGCGTTCACCGCCACGTCCAGCTTCGCACCCTTCAGGTCTGCACCGTCGCCCATATCCGCAAGGATGGCCTTCGCATCCTCGTTGAGCGGTGTGCAGACCAGCACCTTTTCGCTTTTGCTGACCTTCAGCTCGATGCTGGGGTTCACATCCAGCGACACCACGGACGCCACCGCATGTGCCTGCTGATAGAATATCCCTCCGCCGCCCAGCAGCATCACCGCGAGGCAGGCCGCCGCCAGCGTCGTCCACCGTTTCTTTGTCGTTTTCTTCGTCGTCATGGGGATCACCGTTCCTTTCCGCTCATCACAGCGGGAGAGAACGCCGTTCACGTCGTTTGGCGCGGTCTTTTCCACCGCCGAAGCCAGACGCTGCTCCATTTTTTCATTGGTCATCGGGCGTCATCTCCTTCCAGACAGCTTCGCATCTTCTTCAATGCTCTGTGATATTTCGACAGGACGGTAGGAAGCGGCAGCTCCAGCAGCGCCGCGATCTCCCGGTGCTTCATACCCGTGACCGCGTGGAGCAGCACGATGCGCCGCTCCTCGTCGCCAAGGCTTGCCAGCGCGTGCTGCAAGAGGACGCGCTCGTCCGTATCCAGTCCGCACTCCTGCGCGGGAATGGCGTCCCATTCCTCCTCGCTGAGGGCGGCATGGCGTTCCTCCCGCCGCAGGCGCATCAGGCACAGGCTGCGGCACACCGCCAGCAGCCAGCCCATGGGTGAGCCGGTGGGGCGGTACTGCTCCGCGCAGTCCCACACCTGCACATAGACGTCCTGCGTGAGATCCTGCGCATCGTGGGCGTTTCTGAGGTAGGACAGCGCAAGGCCGTACACCGCCGGGCGCGTGCGCCGGTACAGCTCCGCCAAGGCGTCACGGTCACCACCGGCAACGCGGAGAAGCGATTGCTGCAGCTCGTGCCGCTCCTCCGCCGGCGCATATTCGGTTGTCATCAGCATACTGAGCATGGGCTTTTTTCTCCTGTCATCCGTGTAATGCACGGAAAGGGCGTTTTATTGCATTTGGACTTAAAAACTTTTTTGATCAAGCTCCGCTGAGCACCTCGTAAACACGGATCAGTGCTGCGACCTCGCAGGCAAACCGATTCGCCAGCGCCTTCTCCTCCCACCATGTTCTCTGCGGCATTACCTCCTGCCCCGCCTCCTGCTCCGCCTCCGCTTTGGCGGCGCGGATGGCCTTCTGAGCGGATAGCCACCGGCCGTAGGCGCCGCCGTACAAGTCCTTTTTCAGTTTCCGAAGCGCACTCTTGTACGCCTTCTCCGCTCCGCTGGGGCCATTGTAGTTGAGCCGGATCGCCAGCTCCTGAAAGGTCATGCCAACCTCGTCCGGCTGACCGATGCCGAGGTAGCTTCGCACCAGATTCAACTCCCTGGGCGTCAGCACCTCCTCCATCCGTTGGAGCAGAAGTGTCCGGCGCATCAGGCGGTCATAGGCAACGGCAGGATCGCCGCCGCAGCTGACGGAGAACACATCGTCACCTAACTGCCGGACGCAAAACAGCGTCCGGTATTCTTTTATCAACGCCCCAGCCACCTTGGCAGATACATTCAGTTCTCCGCACACCACCTTGACCAGTTCAGCATCAGATGAGTCCCATCCCTCGGCGCAGAGGTATGCCACCCTGCGCAGTTGATTGTACCGGCTGATGGGAATGGACAGAGAGGAAGAATGCTGTGCGGCGTAGTCGGACAGCGCCGCTTCTATCGCGGGTGTCGCATAGGTCAGCAACTTTGTTCCGTAGGCGGGATCAAAGCGCCCTGCCGCGTCCAGCAGCGCCAGCGCCGCCTCCTGCTTCAAATCCTCCATCTCACACCACGGTGTGTACGCCCGCGCCAGTTCGGTGAGGTAACCCTCGTTCTGTGAGACGAGCCGCTCCGCGGCGTTTTTGTCTCCGGCTTGCATCCGCAAAGCCAGCTCTTCATTGCAGGGGCTATCTCCTGCAACGGTGTACATATTTTTCGTCACAGGAACGCCCCCTTCCTCATTTCAGCCGCTTTTCTGCCTCCGCGTAAATGTGTTCCAATTCCATGTCCCGCGCATATCCGTCAGCGGCATAGTCGTTGTCCATCAGTGCCTTGTCCCGGTAGCTCCCCGCCAGATACAGTGCCTCCCGCCGCAGGTCATCGGAGATCTTCCCTCTCTGGTGATGCTTGCGGATGGTGTCGGTGCGGGTATTGAACAGGCGGTAGACCGGGTGCTGCTTGTTCTGCTCCTTCTGGTGCATCATCGCGCCGTACTGCCGGCAGGTATAGCGATTGTCCTGCGGGGCAACGCCGTCGCAGTATTTAGGGATGTGGCCGTTAGTGGTCAGAAAGTATCTTCCGCAGCCTTGGCACTGGCTGGGCGCGTGGCCGTGGTGCAATCCGTTCATCAGGTCATAGGTGTAGAAATCGGTCAGGCGCGGAAAAATCACCCGTTCCACAAACACCATTTCTTTTTCGTTTTTCGGACTGCGGGCAAACACATAGGTGGAGGACAGCTCCGGGTAGACCGTGAACGGCTCCATATCCAAGCTCTGTAAACTCCGCATCTCATCCCAAAACTGCTCGCTGTTGAAGCAGTCATGCGCGGCCACGGCGAAATGTGTTTCGTTCCGTTTTTTCAGACGGCGCAGATAGTCCAGCTCAAAGAACCGCCCCGCCGCATAGAAGTGATACATAGCGATAGGGATGCGTATGATCCCGACGCAGAATCTCAGGAACTCCGTCTGGAGCTCCGAATCGGGCGTCCGTATTTGCAGGAGGTTTCTCTCGTCAAACAGGATATTGATCCGGCGCATTTCCTTCTCGTAGTCATTGTAGCAAAAGGGCGGATACTTCCAAAGAAGCTCGGTCAGATACAATATCCGTTCCCGCAGCTGTGGGAATACCGCCGCAGCCTCCTCATCGCTGCCCTGTACCACCACAGGAAACAGGAAGGTCGGTGCGCCGCCGGCCTGTATCAGCTCCGGCAGTTCTTCTTCGGGAATGTTCAGAATGGACATCGCCATAAATCCCGCCGGGAACTCCTTCTCCTGATAAAAGATCTTGTCATTCCAGACATCCATTGTGAACTGCGTGAAATCGTTGTTCTGCTGTATTCCCAGCGGC
The DNA here is from genome assembly GCA_945877515.1 of uncultured Clostridia bacterium. GTDB lineage: Bacteria > Bacillota > Clostridia > Oscillospirales > Oscillospiraceae > Vescimonas. The sequence continues at coordinate 5,767 of CAMCSE010000044.1, forward strand.
ATAGCATCGCCCTCCTGTCCCATATCCGTTTTGTAACTGTCCCGCGATATTCTCATTCTATCAAAAAATACAGAATAATCAAGTGAAAGGGTTAGAGCCTCGACTGCAGCGAGGTCTCTGCCCTTATTCTTTTATCCGGAGGTTTTTTTATGTCTCAAATCAAACGACTGCAAACCATTGACGCGGACACGCTGCAAAGCACCGCTTACGAACCGGTCTCCTTTATGGTCGACGATCTGCTTCCCCAGGGACTGCACCTGCTGGCAGGCGCGCCGAAGATCGGTAAATCGTGGCTGGCGCTGTGGCTGTGTCTCTGCGCCGCGCAGGGCAAACCGCTCTGGACCTTCACCACACGGCCATGCGAGGTGCTGTACCTCTGTCTGGAGGACAGCTTCCAGCGTATTCAGAGCCGCCTCTTTGATCTCACGGAGGACGCGCCGCCCACGCTGCACTTCGCCGTCATGTCCCAGCAACTCCACAACGGACTGGTGGAACAGATTGAACAGTTCCTGAAAGAGCATCCCACCACCGGACTCATCGTTATCGACACGCTTCAGCGCATCCGCACCGCTGGCAATGACGCAAATCCCTACGCCAGCGACTACCGGGATATCGGCGTCCTCAAGCAACTTGCGGACAAGCACCGCATCGCCATTCTGCTGGTACATCATCTGCGGAAGATGAATGACGACGATCCCATGAATATGATCTCCGGCACCACCGGGCTCAGCGGCGCTACGGACAGCAACTTTGTTCTCCGTAAGAGTAAGCGCAGAGAGAACACCGCCACGCTCTACTGCACCGGGCGGGACATCCCCTACCGGGAACTGGCGTTGGAGTTCGACGGTGAGGATCACGTCTGGAAATTGCTGTCAGATGACTGCGAACAGAAAGAGCAGCCCAACGAGAGAATTCTTTTTCTTCTCTCTGAACTGCTGCGCCGGCAGCCGGAGATCAGCGCCCCTGCCAAGGCGCTGTTGGAAAAGATCGACCCTGCCGGTGCGGAGGGACTGACCCCCAACAGCTTCTCCCACCGAATCCGTAAAAGCGTTGACGCTCTAAGGAGAAACGGCATTACGGTGTCCTTCCGCAAGAGCAACGGCGACCGTCTGATCTGCCTGAAAAGGGTCGATGGTGTCGATGATCCCGCTACCGGAAACATCGTCACCATCGACCCTGAGAACCCGCCGTGTTTCGGCGTGTGAGCCGCTGTGTGCGCGGTTAGGGGCTGGGGTGGCGTGTGTACCCGACGAGGGGAGATTCAGCCCGCACAGGGCGAGCACCGGGGCGGCATAAAAACGACGAATACGCCGCCGTAACTCCTGCGCGTCCAGCGTTTCAACGGCATGAAGCGCACGCCGAGGATAGTGATACCACCCCCTTGCAGGAACGCCGAAAAAGCGCTGTGTGCAGGAGGGAACAGCGTGTCCGTCGGCGCAGAGCACCCACTCTGAGAAAGCCGTTTTTTCTGCTGAAATAAACCCCGCGCCGGGTTGTTCCGACACAGCCACAGCAACCGGAGGGTAAGTGATACCCCCCACACGGAAATGCCGAAAATGCAAAGCGGGAGTCTTATCACCTCCCCCAACATGGCTCCCGCCGAAACCCAGCGAAGCGGTTTCGGTGGGAAGAGGACGAGCGACAGAGAGAGCGCGTCCTGCCGCTTGCGGCGGGACGAGGGATTCGTCGTCCGCTCGGACGACGGCCAGCATCGCATTTGTCTGGTCTGCGGCGAAGCCGCTGCCCTGCCAAATGCGCCGAGCGGGCAAAGCCCTGCACCCAAATTCCGGGCAGAAGCCCGGACCCACTTTTAGCTGCGATTGGAGAAAAACATGAAAAAAGATATCAAATTCAGCACGCGCATGGCATCCGCTGACCGTGAGAAGATCAAGGCACTGGCGGCGAAAGCCCACATGTCCATGAGCGATTACGTCACCGCCTGCTGTTTCGGCAAACGGATCGTGGTCATCGACGAGCAGAAGGAACTGCTCCGCCAGCTCAAGGGCATCGGCAGCAACATCAACCGCCTCACCGTCCTCGCCAACATAGGCAAGGTGCAGGTCATCGGTCTCGACAAGGCCGCGCAGGAGCTGTCCGAGGTCAGCGCCGCGCTGCGGTCAGTCATGGAAGGACGGTGAGCCGTATGGCCATCGTACATTTCGTGAACTACAAGCGGGGCACCCAGTCCCGCGCCGCCATGCGCGGCGTGATGCTCTACGTCATGCAGGAAAAGAAAACCGCATGGGAGGGCGTGCCGCTCGTCAGCGGCATCAGCTGCCAGCCCCAAAGCGTCTACGATGACTTCCTGAACACGAAGCTGCTCTACCACAAGGACGGCGGCGTGATGTTCTACCACATGGTGCAGAGCTTTCCGAAGGGCGCGGCGGTCGATCCCCGACAGGCCCACGAAGCCGCGCGGCGGCTGGCGGAGTACTTCGGCGGCTGCGAGGTGCTGGTCTGCACCCACGTCGACCGAGAGCATATCCACTCCCACTGCGTCATCAACTCCGTCAACTTTGAAACCGGCAAAAAGCTGCACATGGCGAAAGAGCAGATCCAGGAACTGATGCGGCGCAACGATGCGATCTGTCAGGAGATGGGGCTACCGGTCTTTGAAGCAGCACGGCAGCAGTCCCGCGGCATGAGCGGCGCGGAGTACCACACGGCTCTGAAGGGCCAAAGCTGGAAGCTGCGGCTCATGAACACCATCGACGAGTGTATGAAATACGCCGCCGACAGGGACGCTTTCGTTTCGCTGATGGCGTCCGAGGGCTACGCTGTCCGCTGGGAAAGTGGCCGCAAGTACATCACCTATACCACCCCGGACGGCATGAGATGTCGTGACAACAAACTACACGAGGAAAAGTATTGCAAGGAGGCCATGGAGCATGAATTCAGAATACGGGCAAAACTCGTTCAAAGAAAATTCTATCGAGCAGAGGAAACCGATGGAGGAATTGAAACGGATGAATCAGCCGAACAGCGCATCGACAAATACACCGCCGCAGATGATGCAGCCCATCGTGATCCAGTGCGATCTGCCGCAGACGATAAACAAGCTGGCACAGCAGGCGGACGGAATAAACTGGGAGCTGGAGGAAATTCGGAATATCCTGCCGGAGCTGAAAACGCGCATCGACCTGACGCCGGTGCAGAAGTCTCTGGCAGAGATGCAGAGATCGCTGACGGAGATGAGCAAGCTGCTGGAACGGGTTGGGAATCTGAGCGAGAAGTATTCCTGCAAATGGATTCGGTGGCTGCCGGATTTCAGCCTGCTGGTGGCCCTCAAGTGGATCGCGCTGCTTTTGGTGATCGGCGCAGCGGCGATGGCCGGGTGGTATGGCGTGGTAGCGATCCGCGGCCTGTTCCCCTGATCCCCGCCGCGGCTGGGCTGGCTGCCGCAGGGACACTACTGGATGAAGATGGGGACGCCGAGGAAAAGCGGCGGCGCATGGAGGCAAAAATCGCCGCCGAAACCTTCGGCGCGGTAGTCGGCTTCGCCGCAGGCGCGGCTCTGGCGGTGAAAGAAAAATTGGATGAGCAGGCTGTGCAAGAAAAACAGCAGCAAACCATGGGAGGGTTCTAAAAATGGCAAGCATCAAGCAACTGGACGAGCGGCGATATAAGATCACCGTCAGCAACGGCTACCGACCCAACGGCAAAAAAATCAGCAAGGCAAAGACCATCCAAGTCCCGCCCGGTGTCCCCAAGCGCGGCATCGGGCAGTATGTCGCCCACGCTGCCGAGGAGCTGGAGCGCAGCTTCAAGACCGGCTACGCCGAGGATGGCGAGATGACCTTTGAGGAATTCGCCTCCCGCTGGCTGAAGCGGCAGACGAAATACGCCCCCAGCACCATCGCTGCATACCGCCGGATGCTGGAGGTGGTGTATCCCATGATCGGCGGCATCCGCCTCAACAAGCTCCGACCGATGGCGCTGGAAAATATGCTCTCCGAGCTGCGCAAGCGCAAGCACCATGGAAAGCACATCAACGAATCCACCGCGCAGCGGTACCTCTCCGTGGTCTCCGCCGTGCTCAGCGACGCCAAGCGCAATGAGATCATCGAGAAAAATCCCGCGCGGATGTTAGACCTGCCCACACCACAGCGCACGGTGCAGCGCATCCCCACGCGAAGCGAGGTGGAAAAACTGCTGGACGCGCTGGCAAAGGAGCCGCGGCACTACCGCCTGTTTTATCTGCTCTCCATGTACACTGGCTGCCGCCGGGGTGAGCTGTGCGCTCTGCAATGGTCGGACTTCACCGGCACGCAAAACGGTCTGCTGCTCACCGTCAGCCGCTCCCGCAGCAGCGTTCCCGGCAAGGGCATCGTGGAGGGTTCCACCAAAAACGGCAAGAGCCGTGAAGTCTACCTCTCCTCTGACCTGCGGGGCATCCTCCTCGCCTACAAGCGACGCAAGCAAATGGAGGCGGACAAGCAGCGCCGTGGGCTCAGTCCCTACCTCTTCACCGACGAGCAGGGGCAGCTCATCCACCCGGACACCTTTACCAAGCGGCTGCGGAAGATCTATGCCGCCATCGGCTTTCCGCGGGAGTACCACCTGCACACTCTGCGACACTACTTCGTGACCTCGCTTCTGCACTGCGGCGTGGACAAGCAGACGGTGGCAGACCTCGTAGGTCATGCGGACACCGGCTTTCTGGAGCGTACCTACTGCCACCCCCAGCAGGCGCAGAAGGAGCAAGCGGCCGACTCCATGCTCACCATGCTCCGTCCGGACGGCGAGCAGATCTTCAATCTCGCCG
>CAMCSE010000045.1 GCA_945877515.1 uncultured Clostridia bacterium
GAGATTTCTGCCTGTCTCGTGGGCTCGGAGATGTGTATAAGAGACAGCGATCGTGCGGAGGGTTTTCGCGCGACATGGCCGTCACGATGGAACGCAGAGCGCACTACCTGGGTACGCCCGGTGTTACAAAGGAAATGATTCCCGGAATCTGTCACAGAATCAGGAGCAGGCCGATGGCGATCAGCAGTTCCTCGTCCGCCTTTTGCCGGAACAGGAAAAACAGCAGAAACAGCAGCAGCAAATCGCCGGTATCCAGATCCTCCAGATGCAGTGACTCCAGTATCCCCTTGCCAAAGGCGATCTCCGGCGGACGGCTCGGCTTGTGGGGAGGAGGCGGCTGCTGCTTGGGATGCTGGGGGCGATGGGACGGGGGAGGGGTTGCCTGCCCCGCGCCCTTGCGGGGCGGAGGGAGGGGACTGTCATCCATAGAGGCCCGGGTATAAGTACCGCGTTCCTCGTGACCATAGCGATTATACAATGTCCAATCCTCCCTCTGTCAAAAATCGTTTGCCGATGCAGATCAGATGCGCCAGCTTTGCCGCCCGCTCCACCTTGGGCTGTTTTTCCTCTTTCAGGAAAGGCCGCAGAGCGTACAGCAGCTGCGTGGTCTGGCTGTTGGATTGCCGCAATTCCTGCAGCAGCGGCAGGAACCGTGCCAGCAGCATGGGATCAAAACCACTGTCCTGCGGTGGCGGCGGCACAGGGTTTTGCGGCGGCGGAGGCGGCGTGTTGGGCTGCGCAGTGCCGCCGGAGAGCTGCTGGGCCATTTGAATGATGCGGGACATCGCCGCCGGGTCGTTCAGCATTGCGTTAAGCTTGCTCTCCATATCCTCCATACTGCCGCCTCCTTTCCCTCACTGCTGCAGCTGTTGGCTCAGGCGCTGCAGCAGCTCCCGTCCCTCGCTGCTGGACAGAACGGTTTTGAGTAGCCCCGCCATTTCGACTGCGCTGCCGGCCTCACCCTGCTCCTTCACCTTTTGCAGCTGTGTGCCGTTTTGCTGCTGTATCAGCGCCATCAGTGCCTGACCGTCGGCTGATTGGGCTATCCGCTGCACCGTATCCGGGTCGGAATGTAATTGTGCTGCCACTTGTTTCAAGTCCATACTCCCACCTCCATACCGCAATATATGTGATGGGCGCAAAAAAAGTGCCAGTCCCGCAGGACTGGCATCGAGATATCTCAGTGTTTCAGCGCGTGCTGTTCACACGGCCGTTTCCTTTCCGTAGTCGCACAGTTCCCGCATGGGACATTCCCCGCACTTCGGCCCCCGGGCCATGCACAGTGCCCGACCGTGGAGCACCATCCGGTGACAGAAATCACTGGATTCTTCCGGCGGAATGACCTTACGCAGCTGCTGCTCCACCTTCAGGGGATCCTTGCTGCCGTCGGTGATGCCCAGCCGTCCGGTGATGCGGATGCAGTGGGTGTCGCAGACGTAGCCCTCTTTGCCGTAGATGTCGCCCAGGATCAGATTGGCGGTTTTACGTCCCACGCCGGGCAAACGCAGCAGGTCCTCCATGGTATCGGGCACCCTGCCGCCGAAGTCCGACAACAGCATTTGGGCGCTGCCCACGATGTCCTTGGCCTTGGCCCGCCAGAAACCGCAGGAATGGACATATTCGCCCACCTCCTCCGGGGTGGCCTGAGCGAAAGCCTCCAGCGAGGGAAACCGCTCAAACAGCGCCGGCGTCACCAGATTGACCCGCGCGTCGGTACACTGGGCCGCCAGCCGGACAGAGAACAGCAACTCATAATCCTTGCGGTAATCCAGAGAACAGACGGCGTCCGGATACAGCTTTTTCAGTTCCTCAATGATGGCGCTGATCTGCGCTTCGGTTTTCATGGGCATCACCTCAGCACCATTGTATCAGACCTTGCGCAAAAAAGCAAATGGTGCTATAATTCGATTATCGAAAAATCTTCAGGAGGTGAGCGCCATGCGGCCGTTGGCCGACGAGATACGCCCCCAGACGCTGGATGAGGTGGCGGGGCAAAAGCATCTGTTAGGCGAGGGGGCGCTGCTGCGCCGCCTGATCGAGAACGGGGCGGAAGCCAATATGATCTTTTATGGCCCGTCCGGTACCGGCAAGACCACCATTGCCAACATCATCGCCAAGCGGACGCAAAAAGCGCTGTACCACCTGAATGCCACCACCGCCAGCTTGCAGGATATCAAGGCCATTATCGCCGATGTGGACACCATGATGGCGCCCAACGGCATTTTGCTGTATCTGGATGAGATCCAGTATTTCAACAAAAAGCAGCAGCAGAGCCTGCTGGAGTTTCTGGAAAACGGCAAGATCACCATGATCGCCAGCACCACGGAGAATCCGTATTTCTATATCTATAACGCGCTGCTGTCCCGCAGTACGGTGTTTGAGTTCAAGCCCCTGACAGCAGAGGAGACCCGTCCCGCTGTGGATCGCGCCCTGCGCATTGAGCAGCAGCGCAGTGACCTGCCCTTCCGGTGGGAGGATACGGTGCCGGACACCGTGGCTTCCGCCTGCGGCGGGGATGTGCGCAAGGCGGTGACGGCGGTGGAGCTGCTGTATCAGTCAGCCAAGCCGAAAGACGGCGTATTGTATGTCACAAGTCAGGACGCTTTACAGCTGGCCCAGCGCAGCGCCATGCGGTATGACCGTGACGGCGACGAGCACTACGACCTGCTGTCGGCGCTGCAAAAGTCCATCCGCGGCTCCGACCCTGACGCGGCGGTTTACTATCTGGGCCGCCTGCTGGTGGCAGGCGATCTGCTGTCCCCCTGCCGCCGCCTGCTGGTCATTGCCAGTGAGGATATCGGCCTTGCTTATCCGCAGGCCATTGTGGTGACGAAAGCCTGCGTGGATGCGGCGGTGCAGTTGGGCCTGCCGGAGGCACGGCTCCCCTTGGCAGAGGCGGCCATCCTGCTGGCCACCGCGCCGAAATCCAACGCCAGCCACAACGCCATCATTGCCGCCATGGAGGATATCCAGCACGGCGCCATGGGCAGCATCCCGCGCCATCTGCAAAATGTCCACGCGGACAGCGCCGGCGCGGAGAAACCTCAGGCCTACCGCTATCCCCATAACTACCCCCATCACTATGTCGAGCAGCGGTATTTGCCGGAGGAATTGGGGGAAAAGCACTATTACGAATACGGCGACAACAAAACGGAGCAAGCTGCCAAGCGCTATTGGGACGAGATCAAGAAAGGATGAGCCATGGATCTGCAACTGCATGATATTCTGGAATTAAAGAAGGATCATCCCTGCGGCAGCCGCTGCTGGGAGGTGCTGCGGGTCGGCATGGATATTAAAATGAAGTGTCAGGGCTGTGGCCACGAGGTGATGCAGCCGCGCCGCAAGGTGGAAAAAATGATCCGACGAGTGATACCAAAGGAGGAACAGTAAATGCGTAAGAAGACAACTCAGATCATTGTGGGCGTCGTTGCCTGCCTGATGGCGGTGCTGATGCTGGCGGGACTGATCTTACCCTATATCGGCCTGTGAGGTGACGTATGAAGCATTATATTCTGGCAAAATGGAACGAAAAAGTGACCGATAAAGCCGCGTTATTGCCCCCAATCACGGCGTTATTCCGTACCGCCGGCACCATCCCCGGCGTTCACGGGGCGCAGGTGTACCCCTGCTGTATTGACCGGGAAAACCGGTATGACGTGATGATCGTGCTGGATATGGACAAGGACGCGCTGAGCGCCTGGGACGCTTCACCGCTGCACCATCAGTGGAAGGATGAGTACGGTGCGCTGCTGGAGAAAAAAGCCATCTTTGACCACGAATAACGGATGCAGGCAAGCCCTGCGGGAGAAATCCCGCAGGGCGCTTTTTTATGACAGGATATCCCTATTGGGCCGTCCTATAATAGACAGCGGGGTGATGCCGGTGACGGTGGTATATGTGGATCGTGTGCTGCTGCTGAATCTGGCGGTGGATTATCTTTTGCTGATGACCACGGCCACGCTGGCAGGCACGCCGCTGCGGCGTCTGCGGTTCGGGATCTGCGCGGCGTTTGGTGGAGGATACGCGGTCTGTGTGTTTCTCCTGCCGCTGCTGGCCCATCCGCTGTGCAGGGTCGGTGTGGGAACCGCTATGGCGCTGTGGACTTTTCGGCGGGAAGTGCGTCCCTGGCGGATGACGGCACTTTTTTGGCTGTTGTCAGGCGGACTTGCGGGGCTGCTGCTGGCACTGGGGCTGTTGGCCGGCTCACCGATGGGTGTCCTGCAGCGGGTCTATTATGCCGACATCAGCTGGCCGGTGCTGCTGGGCGCGGCAGCCGGCTTCTATGGCCTGCTGCACCTGCTGTTTCGACAGAGCGCACGCCATGAAGGAGGAGAATTGATGGATATTGATGTGGTGATAGACGGCAAACAGTGCCGCCTGCGGGCGCTGCGTGACAACGGCAACACGCTGCGGGATCCGGTGCGCGGCCAGCCGGTGCTGGTGGCGGAAACGGCGGCGCTGCAAACCTTGTGGTCCCCGGAAGCGGCGGATATATTGAGCACTGCCGCACCGCCGGAGGAAAAGATGGCCCGGCTCCATGCGGCGGGCGTGACCACGCCTTTCGTGCTGCTGCCTTTCCGGGCGGTAGGTACGGCGGACGGCCTGCTGCTGGCATGCCGCAGCGACTATATTCGGATCGGGCGGCGGACAGTAGCCCATACATTGGTGGCGCTGACCGAAACGGCGGTTGGCGCAGGCGGATATCAGGCACTCTGGGGCGGACAGGGAAAGGAAGGCAGACATGACGTTGTGGCGGCGCATTGTACAGTGGATCCAACGGCTGGTCAGGCCGGATAGCGTATATTACATAGGCGGCAGCGATACCCTGCCGCCGCCCCTGCCCCGGGAGGAGGAAGCGGCTCTGCTGGAGCGGCTGCCGGAGGAAAAGGCACGTCAGGTGTTGATCGAACGGAACCTGAGGCTGGTGGTTTATATCGCCAAGCGCTTTGACAACACCGGCATCAACATTGAGGATCTCATCTCCATTGGCACCATCGGTCTGATCAAAGCGGTGAATACCTTCCGGACAGACAAGAACATCAAGCTGGCCACCTATGCCTCACGGTGCATTGAGAATGAGATATTGATGTATCTGCGCAAGAACAGCAATACCCGCACAGAGGTCAGCTTTGACGAACCGCTGAATACCGATTGGGACGGCAAAGAGCTGCTGCTCAGCGACGTGATGGGCACAGAGGAGGACGTGGTGATGCGCCCTCTGGAAGCAGATGTGGACCGCCAACTGCTGCAAAGCGCTGTGGCAAAGCTGTCGCCGCGGGAGCAGGATATCATCTCTCTGCGGTTTGGGCTTGGCGGACAGAAGGAACTGACCCAGAAAGAGGTAGCCGACCATCTGGGGATCTCCCAATCCTACATTTCCCGGCTGGAGAAACGCATCATCATGCGGCTGCGGCGTGAGATCGTAAAAATGACATAGAAATGTGCCCGCAAGACGGCTGTCTTACGGGCACATTTCTTATATGAAAGCATTATTGCAAAAACAGGCTGGCGGGGCGGTTGATGACCATCATGTTGTAGTAACGCAGCAGGTGATAGTCGTCCTTGTCCAGCTTAATGCTGGCCAGCAGCCGCTCACTTTCCTCCAGCGGCTCATTGGAGATCAGCGCCTTCAGGGCAATGGGGGCAAAGAAGGGCGTGCTGCCGATGCCGGACAGCAGGCCAATGGCCGGCGTGCGGTTCTGCATGGGGTTCAGCATACAGATGTACATTTTTTCGGCCTCATTGATCTGGTTATTCAGCACCATATGGGTAATGGTGTCATAGGATTTCATCTCACCGGTAAACAGGTGCTGGCATCGGTCCGGGTCGTCAAAGGAGGCTACACCGAGATACAGCGTTACTTCCACCGCTGTCCCGTTGGGGGCGGGAGAGAACCGCAGCAACGAGCGCACCATTTGACGGACGCGTCCGTCATAGTAGTACATATAGGCCAGAGACTGGTTAAAGTATGCGTTTTTGTGCAGTGCCGGTTCATTGCGGAAGGTAGGCGGCTGGTAGTCCACAAAGTACTTCAGGTCGATATCCAGCGCCTGAGAGATCTCGTAGAGCGTTTCAATGTCAATAGTAATGGCGCCGTTTTCATATTTTGACAGCGTTGCCTTACTCTTGTTGATCATGGCGGAGAACTGTTCAATGGTATATCCGCGGCTCTTACGGTATTTTTTAATACGATGACCTACAAAATTGGAAAATGACCCCACGATCAACGACCTCCCTTCAATAGCGCTTATATCATACCAAACATTCCGTCATTCGTCAATAAAAAGTTTCAAAATATGAAACTGAATTTCGATTCTTTTTCTGTATGATAAACGAAAGGAAAAAGCGTCCGGCGCTCAAACGAGCGCCGGACGCAAACATCAATGTTCCTGCAATCCATCAGGTAGGAAAGTCTGCTTATTTGCAGGCATCCATACCGGCCTGCAGAGCCTTCTTATTGCCCTCCAGGAAACGGGCTTTCTTCTCACCCAGCTCGATGCGGATGGCTTCCATCATACTGTCGAGAGAGGTGACGTTGGCCTTAGCCATAACGGCGCCCAGGATCGCCACGTTGGCGCCCTTGGGGTTGCCGACCTGCTCGGCAATACCGTTAGCGTCGCAGTAGACGACAGTGATGTCGTCACGGACGGCCTTACGGTCGATGATACTGCTGTTGATGACCAGCACACCACCGGGCTTGACGTGCTCTTCGAACTTATCCAGAGAAGGACGGTTCATAGCGACGATAACGTCAGCCTTGTCCACCAGAGGAGAAGCAACGGGCTCATCGGAAACGATAACGGAGCAGTTGGCCGTGCCGCCGCGCATCTCAGGGCCGTAAGAAGGCAGCCAGGAGACGTGCTTGCCATCCAGCATGCAGGACATAGCCATGAACTTACCGATCAGGAGCATACCCTGACCGCCGAAACCGGCAAAAATGAAAGTTTTTTCCATGTTATTCGGCCCCCTTGTCTTTGTAAACACCCAGAGGATAGTAAGGGATCATGTTCTCTTCCAGCCACTTCATGGCCTCCACGGGAGACATACCCCAGTTGGTGGGGCAGGTGGACAGCACTTCGATCATGCAGAAGCCCTTGCCTTCCATCTGATACTTGAAAGCCTTGGCAATCGCTTTCTTTGCCTTATTGATATTGGCGGTGGTGTTGACGGCCACACGCTCAATGTAGTAAGAGCTGGGAACAGCGGCCAGCATCTCGCTCATCTTGATGGGCAGACCGCTCCACTCTTCGCTGCGGCCGGCGGGGCAGGTGGTAGCCTTCTGGCCGATCAGGGTAGTGGGAGCCATCTGGCCGCCGGTCATGCCGTAAATGGCATTGTTGACGAAGATGGTGCAGATCTTCTCACCGCGGTGGGCGGCGTGAACGATCTCAGCGGTACCGATGGAGGCCAGGTCGCCATCGCCCTGATAAGTGAACACCAGGCGATCCTTGGCAGCACGCTTAATGCCGGTGGCAACTGCGGGAGCACGGCCGTGAGCTGCCTCATACATATCGCAGTTGAAGTAGTCATAGGCAAACACGGAGCAGCCCACAGGGGCGACGCCGATGACCTTGCCGTCCAGATTCATTTCGTCGATGACCTCGGCCACCAGACGGTGGATGATACCGTGGTTGCAGCCGGGGCAGTAATGGAACTGCTTGTCAGTCAGATACTTGGTCTTTTCAAACAGAACAGCCATCTTATTTACCCTCCTTCATGCTGAGAATCTTGGTGACGATCTCGGCGGTGGTGGGCATCTGGCTGCCGCAGTGACCGAAGAAATCGACTTCCTTGGTGCCGTTGATGGCAAGCTTGACATCCTCCAGCATCTGGCCTTCGTTCAGCTCAACGTCCAGGACAGCCTTGACGGAGGGCTGATCAACCACCTTGCGGATGGCGTCATAGGGGAAGGGCCACACGGTGATGGGGCGAACCAGACCCACATTGATGCCCTGCGCCTTCAGCTCAGTGATAGCGCTCTTGGCAATACGGGCCACGGTGCCGAATGCGGTGATGATGTAATCAGCGTTCTCACAGTTGAACTCTTCCCACATCTGCTCGTTGGCGACGACTTCCTTATACATGGCCTGCAGCTCATCATTGTGGACAGCCAGGCTCTCGGTGTCGATGTAGATGGAGTTGATAATACCGCGCTTTGCGGGATCATCGCCGGGTTTCCAGCCGGTGCAGGCCCAGGGCTTCTGCTCGGGATCGATCTTATAGTCCACCATCTCGGGCAGCTCCACAGGCTCCATCATCTGCGCGATGATACCATCGGCCAGAAACAGAACGGGGATCCGGTATTTCTCAGCCTTGTCATAGGCGATCATCATCAGGTCGATGGCCTCCTGCACGGAAGCGGGAGCGAAGGTCAGCAGGTGATAGTCACCGTTGCCGCCGCCCTTGACGCCCTGGAAATAGTCGCCCTGGGAGGCCTGGATGTTGCCCAGACCGGGGCCGCCGCGCATCACGTTGATGATGACGGCGGGAACCATGGCGCCGGCGCAGTAGGAGATACCTTCCTGCTTCAGGGAGACGCCGGGGCTGGAAGAAGAAGTGATGACGCGGGCGCCGGTACCGGCAGCACCATAGACCATGTTGATCGCCGCCACTTCGCTCTCGGCCTGCAGGAAGCAGCCGTCAACTTCGGGCATACGGGCGGACATGTATTCAGGGATCTCCGTCTGCGGAGTGATGGGGTAACCGAAGAAATAGCGGGCGCCGGCGCGAATCGCGGCCTCCGCAATAGCTTCGCTACCCTTCATAAGAGTCAAAGCCATGTTTTTTCCTCCTTAGTCTTTTTCAATACGGATTACCACATCGGGACAGGTGCGGGCACAGGAAGTACAACCAATGCATGCTTCCATGTTGGTGACCTCCGCAGGGTGATAGCCCTTCGCGTTGATCTTTGCCTTGGACAGTTCAATGATACCCTTGGGACAAGCTCTGACGCACAGACCACAGCCTTTGCAAAGGTTTTCATTGATGGTTACTCTAACCACATTTGACACCTCTTTTCTCTTATTTGCTGAATTCTCTACCATATCTCTATCCCTTTTCCGGGGGATAAACAGGGGATCAATACATCTCTTTTCTGGGATCCGTGGTGTTCAGGCCGTACTCAATATAGGAATCCCAATCTCGGTGCATATACACGTCGATGGCAATGGGTTTCCCCACATATTTCGGGTCGGGGTTTCGGGCCAGAAAAGCATCCAGAAACTCTTTCTTTCCGGTGGTATACGCAACAGGGATGCCGGTGGCATCCGCTACTTGCTGCAGCAGCTCATAGCCATCCCACAACTCCTGCTCGGTGGTCATGGTGGCAAGATTCGTGTTGTTGATCATGCCGGTGATCTGCAAACGGGAGTGGGCCTGCATCCCCTCCTGCAAACGGTGTATCTTTTCCGCCGTACTGGCCAGCGGGCGGCGGATGTTGACTACATTCAGCACCTCAAGGGAGCCTTCCGGCAGTTCCAGAAAGTCCTGATGATAACGGCCCAGCGCCGTGGAGCCAACATCATCGCCGCCTACGTCAAAGATCACGCTGTCCCAATCCAGAACGAAAGCGGACTGCACCTCGGCAGGGAGGGAAAGCGTTTCAATGCCGGAGCAGGCAAAGTTGGGGGAGACCAGACGGATCTCCTTTTGCTCCACCATCTTTCCGCGTTCCGTCAACCGGAAATAGGTGTTTACCATATCCAGATCAATCAGCTCCGTCCGTTCGCCCCGGGCAGCGGCCTGCATGGCAAAATTCAGTGCAAGCTCACTTTTACCGCTGCCGTAGTTGCCAATCAGCACCTTGACTTTTTTCATCCGCTGTGTTCTCCTTTACGATCAGGTGTTGCGTATCCAGGTTCGGAAAAGCACGGGTTTTCCGATGGAATCACAGTATCCCCTCCCCAGGGGAGGGGATACTGTTGCTATGTAGCGTTACGATTACTTCAGGTTCTCCCGAATGGTCTGGCACAGTGCGGTAATACCCTGAACGATCTTTTCCTCAGGCATGCAGCTGTAGTTCAGACGCAGGGTGTTCTCATGACCGCCGTTGGGGAAGAAGGAGCCACCGGGAACGAACGCCACCTTCTTGGCCAGGCACTTCATCTGCAGCTCCTTGGCGTCCATGTAGTCAGGCAGAACGACCCAGGCAAACAGACCGCCGTCAGGACGGGTGAAAGTGCAGGGTTCAGGCAGTTCCTTGGCCAGTGTTTCCAGCATCACGGCGCGGCGTTTCTTGTAGCACTCGCGGATGGTATTGACGTGAGCGTCCAGATCAAACATGTCGATCCACTTGGAGGTCTCCATCTGGCCGATGGTGGAAGCCTGCAGGGA
>CAMCSE010000046.1 GCA_945877515.1 uncultured Clostridia bacterium
TATCGTCATCCTCCACGCCGTAGGTGTCGATGGCGGCGGCGATGATCTGGGAGGTGGCGTAGGTGTCGGAGCCGCCGAACTCACGGGCGGTGATCAGCACACCCTCGTCCACGCCCATGGCCATCAGCTCACGCAGCATGCCTTCTGCGGGAGGAGGACCCATGGTAAAGGCGATGACCTTGCAGCCCAGCTCGTCCTTCAGGGACAGGGCAGCCTCAACGGCGTTCAGGTCGTCGGGGTTGATGATGGTCTGCATGGAAGCGCGGTCCAGCGTACCATCGGGATTCACGGCCACCTTACCGGAGGTATCGGGGACCTGCTTGACTGTCACAAAAATCTTCATTTTCCTGTTACCTCCTTGCTTACTTCAGCAGATTGCCGGCGATGACCATCTGCTGCACCTGGCTGGTGCCCTCGTAGATGGTGGTGATGCGGGCGTCGCGGTAGATGCGCTCCACCTTGTACTCACGGATGTAGCCGTAACCGCCGTGGATCTGCACGGCCTTGTAGGCACAGCGGTTGGCGGCCTCGGCTGCAAAGTACTTGGCGATGGAGCAGGCGGAGCTGGCCTCGGGGCTGCCGGCATCCTTCAGCACGGCGGCGTGATACACCAGCTGGCGGGCAGCTTCCACATCGGCGGCCATGTCGGCCAGCATGAAGCTGATGCCCTGGAAATCGGCAATGCGGCGGCCGAACTGCTTACGCTCCTTGGCGTACTTGACGGCCTCGTCCAGTGCGGACTGGGCGATACCCACAGACTGAGCGGCGATGCCCAGACGGCCGCCGTCCAGCGTCTTCATGGCGATCTGGAAGCCCTTGTGCAGGGGGCCCACCAGACAATCTTTGGAAACACGGACATCCTCCAGCACCAGGTCGCAGGTGGGATAGCCGTTGATGCCCATCTTCTTCTCATGGGCGCCCAGAGACACGCCGGGCAGCTTCATGTCCACCACGAACATGGAGATGCCCTTGCTGCCCTTGGCAGTCAGGTCGGTCTTGGCAAAGACCACGGCCCAGTCGGCCATGGGAGCGCCGGAAATGAAGCACTTGCGGCCGTTGATGATGAAATCATCGCCGTCGGGGATGGCGGTGGTGGTGGTGCCGCCGGCATCGGAACCGGCGCCGGGCTCGGTCAGGCCGAACACCATGATCTTCTCGCCACGGGCCACGGGAGGCAGATACTTCTGCTTCTGGGCCTCGCTGCCGCCCAGCAGCAGCGGGCCGCCGCCCAGAGAGTTGGAGGTGTTGGCATAGATGGACAGCACCGCGTCCACACGGGCCAGCTCCTCCACCATCAGAGCGTAGGTCAGGCTGTCAGCACCGGCACCGCCGTACTCCTTGGGGATCTTCACGCCCATGAAGCCGAAGCGGGCCATCTTCTTGTGCATATCCCAGTTAAATTCACCGGTCTCATCCAGCTCATCCTGGATCTCCTTGGTAAATTCCGTCTCCGCAAACTGGCGGAACAGCTTGCGCTGCATCTCGTGCTTCTTATCGAGAATCATTCGTTTTCCTCCTATTTTTTCTCTTGTTTGTTTCAGCAGGGGATCTCATGGCTGGACTTGCCCTGCGTCAGGATCTCATAGATGCTGTCAACGCCGCAGCGAGCCATGGATTCGGCGGCCTCCTCAGTGAAGAACGCCATATGGGGGGTGTGGTACACGTTCACGAAGGAACGCAGATACTTCAGCTTGAAGTAGGGCATGCCGGGGGTCTTGATGATGTCGTCGTTGTGGGGAACGTGGATGATGCCGGTCTCGCCGGGGAAAGCGTCCATAAACAGAGCGCCGATCTTCTCATTCTCAACGCCCTCGATGATGGCGTCGATATCCACCAGCTCACCGCGGGCATTGTCGATCAGCACCACGCCGTCCTTCATCTTCGCAAGGGCTTCGCGGTTGATCATGCCGGTGGTCTCAGGCAGCAGCGGGGTGTGAATGGTAATGATATCGCTTTCACGATACAGGGTGTCCAGATCCACATACTCGGCATACTGGCGGACGGCGTCGTTTTCATACACGTCGTTGGCCAGAATACGGCAGCCGAAGCCGGACAGGCACTTGATCACGGTGTAGCCGATCTTGCCGGTGCCCATGACGCCCACGGTCATGGTGCGCAGCTCGCGGCCCATCTTGCCCTTCAGGGTAAAGTCGTTATCGTTGGTATTGTACAGGGCCTTCTTGAACTTGCGGATGCACATGAGGATGGCCATGACGGTATACTCCGCCACGCCGTTGGGCGCGTATGCGCCGTTGCACAGGCGGAAGCCCAGAGAACGGGCGTAGTCACAGTTCATGTGGTTATAGCCCACGCAGCGGCTGGCCAGCACCTGAACGCCGTAGCCCTTCAGCTCATCCAGCACTTCGTTGCAGTAATCGGACTGGCCCAGGGTGGTGACGCCGTCGCAGCCCACAGCCATGTTGGCGGTGGTCTTATCCAGATTGGCGGGGGTGGAGATCAGCTCAATGCCGTACTCCTTGCACAGGCTCTCAATAACGGGCTTTTCGTCGGGACGCACTTCGTAAGCAGCGATTTTCATAATTCCTCTCCTTATTCCTGCGGCGCCGTCCGCCGCTCCTCAACAGCGGACGGCGCACAATGTTTTTCATACTTTTCCGTTCGCCCGTTCCTCATGGAACGGAGGTCTTCTTATCGCTCAGTCCTTCAGGGCGGGGTCTATGGCCGCGGCATCGCCGGCGGCGATCATGGCGGCCACCTGCTCGTCGGTATAGCCCAGCTTCTTCAGAATCTCCTCGGTCTGCTCGCCCAGATACGGCCCGCGGTTGTAGGGCGGCAGCGGCGTCTCCTCAAACATGATGGGAGGACGCACCATGGTGCGCTTGACACCGTTGGGGTAATCCATCTCATAGAAGCAGTCGGCGGCCCATGCCTGCTTATCCTTCAGCAGCTGATCCCAGGTCTGGGCAACGGCGTAGGGCAGGTCGTTGGCGTCCATCAGCGCGCACCACTCGTCCAGGGTACGGGTGGCCATCTCCGCCACCAGGAAGTCATAGAACTCCTCAATGTTGGCCTGCAGGTTGGTCTGGGGATAGAAGCGGGGATCCTCCGCCAGCTCGGGGTGGCCGATGGCACGCATGAAGATGGGATAGTGGCGGTTGTACTGGGGCATGGCGATCTGGAGCCACTTGTTGTCCTTGGTCTTGTGGGCCACCACCAGCGGGTTGGGCAGGGTGCGGCGGGACAGGGGGAACTGGGTGGCGGGGTCGCCGTACTGATTGGCCTGCAGCATCAAGGAGACGTCCCAGATGGCGCTGTGGAACAGGGACACCACCACGCGGTCGCCCTGACCGGTCTGCTTGGCACGGTACAGGGCCGCCAGCACGCCGGAGGCCAGATACAGACCCACCTGATGGTCACCGAAGCCGGCGATAGTCAGCATGGGCAGGGAGTCCTTGTCAAACAGGGTGCCCAGCACGCCGCCGCGGGCGAAAAAGGCGGTGAAATCGAAGCCCGGCAGATCCTTGTCGGGGCCCTTCTCACCGTAACCGGAGACAAAGCCGTACACCAGCGCGGGATACTTGGCATGGAGGGTCTCGTAATCCAGGCCCGCCTTCTTCAGGGGATTCTGGCGCCAGTTGGTGATGAAGATGTCAGCGCCGGCGATGAGCTTTTCCAGCGCCTCGCGTCCGGCGGCGGACTTGGTGTTCAGGGCGATACAGGTCTTGTTGGCGTTCTCCAGATCATAGGTGGTGTTCTCCTTCTGATCCTGAGGACGGCCCTCGTTGACGGCGGTGTAGCGCAGGGGATCGCCGGCGGGAGCCTCGATCTTAATGACCTCGGCGCCCAGGTCGGCCAGGAAGCGTGCGCAGCAGGGAGCGGCGATGAAGGTAGCCAGTTCG
The DNA here is from genome assembly GCA_945877515.1 of uncultured Clostridia bacterium. GTDB lineage: Bacteria > Bacillota > Clostridia > Oscillospirales > Oscillospiraceae > Vescimonas. Next base: position 3,861 of record CAMCSE010000046.1, read on the forward strand.
ACGACCTTGATGCCCTCCAGCGGGCGTTTGATCTCACTCATGGGTTGGTTCCTCCTATTGTTCATTACATATTCAGCATGTCGCGGAAGGTCTCGATGTTGGTGCGGGCCTGCTCGAACTGCACCATCTGGCGGTCGATCTCCACCACGGTGATGGGGATACCGGCGGACTCGCAGGCCTTCTTGATCATAACGTAGTCGAATTCCTCGGGGTCGCAGAACTTGGTCAGGGCCACCAGCACGCCCTTGGCGCCGCGGGCCTTCGCCGTATCCACGATCCACTTCACACGGGGCTTGGCGGCATTATACAGCACGGAGCAGTTGTCCATGTTGGCAAACTTCTCCGCCAGCGCCGTCAGCGCGTCGCCGCTCTCGGGAACGTCGGTCTGATACTGGCGGGACTGGGCCGCCACGTCATCGGCCACGATATGCAGGCCCATCTCGTCGAGAATGGCATTGAAGGCCGGGGCGTCGGCAAGGATGCCGGACAGCAGGATGGGAGTCTTTTCCGTCCCGGGGGTCTGCTGCTCCAGGGCGGCGGTCAGCTCCTCGATGAGGGCGGTGTGCTCCTCTTTGGTCAGGAAGAAGGCGCTCTTGAAGGCATCGCTGCGCTGGCAGGCGGTGACCTCGGGATGCTTCGCCAGCACCTGTTCCAGCTTCCGCATGGCGGCATTGTGGCGGTTATACACCGCATTGGAGGCAGCCAGTTTCTCATCGCTGAAGGTGCCACCCAGCTTCTCCAAATCGCGGATCACACGCTCGTAGCCGGCCTTGGTAAAGGCCACACCGTAAGCGGGCTTGCGGTTCTGGGGATAGGTCATGGGGATGAAGGGGATGGAGGGAACGGCGTATTTCCAGTTCTCACCCAGCGTCTTGAGGGTATCGCACAGGGAGGGGATCACGATGGCGGAAGCGCCGTCGTACATACCGTTGATGCCCAGCTCCAGAATGGACTGGACGATGGAGCACAGGAAGGCGGGGCAATACTCCTTGGCGCGGCGCAGCTCGGTGTCCGCGCCCCATGCTCCCATGGGGACAAAGCCCATGGCATGGATGATCTCCTCCGGGGTGTAGACGGGAGCGCACAGCACGATCTTCTTCCCCTCGGCCAGATAGCGGTCCATCTGGGCCTTGGGGTCGGCAGGCACCTCATGCAGCTTGGCAAACAGTTCGTTGACAGTCATGTTCAGTTGGCTCCTTTCTGCTCCTTATTGGCTTCCATAATCTCCATGAGGCCCTGCACACGTGTGTCGTACTGCGCCTCGGAGAAGTTGCGGGGATCGGCCTGATCGCCGTCAAAGCTGGCCACGGGGATATCGCAGGCCTTGCCCACCTGACGGCCCATCTCGTACATGAAGCCGCTCCACAACTTGCAGGAGCGGTTGGTATGAATCAGCATACCCTCCACGTGGTTATCCTGACACAGCTTGATGCGCTTGTCGCGGGATTTTTCCAGATTGATGGCGTTGGGCACGCTGCAATAGGCCTTGATCATGCCCTCAAAGGAATCGTAATCATAGCCGAAGGCGTCGGCGTAGATGGTGGTGACCATGTTGATGCCCCGGGACTTGAGCCCCGTGGAGGTGGCCCGCAGATAGGGCCAGCAGGCGATGCCTTCAAAGAGGATGCGGTACTTCTCCTCGGTGCGGAAGGTAGAGGTGCCGTTCTTGTGGTTCTCCATGTACTCCTTATACAGCGTCTCCATGGCGTCGCCGGAGCACTCCTTGCCCCGGGCGGTGACCATGACGGCCATGTGGTTGAGCAGGTCAAAGCCGTTGAAGGGGGAGGGCACATACTTGGCGCAGCCGGTGGCCGCCAGCCACGCACGGCTGGCCCGGCAGCTGAAGCCGGTGACCTCTTCGAACTTATCGTCGTCCCACTTCAGGCCGAACAGCTGCTCCAGCTGATGTACGGCATCCCAGAACTGGGCGGAGACGTACTGCACCTGAGCGTCGGACACGTCGTAATCGGGGTTGAAGGGAATATCCAGCATGATCATGGGAATATTCAGCTCCTGGGCCAGATTCTCGTACCATTTGATCATGCAGTTGCAGATGTTGTTGCAGCACAGCACCACATCGGGCATGGCCACGTCCTGCTCGGGACAGGATTTCAGCTTGGCATAGGCCAGAGAGATGCGGGCGTAGGCGCAGATGTCGTTGGAATAACCTTCGGCCTCCGCCACGTTGCACATCCGCTCGCCGGCGCCGCGGGCGGCAATACCGGCGGCCTGATTCTCCGGGTACACGGTGGCGATACCCAGCGTCTCGGGGATCTCAACGGGGAAGTTGCTGGAGACCCATGCCACGGGAATCCCCTTCTTCTTGGCCTCGATGGCGTCGGCAAAGGCGTCAGCGGCGATCTTGCCCAGCTTATACTTGGCGGAGTTGGGGTCCACCGGTCTCGGTGCTTTCTTCACTTCTTCTGCCATGATTTTCCTCCTTGTTCGTTCTACCTTTATATCAATGGTATTTGCTCACTTCTTGATCTGTTTCCACGCGTACAGTGCCGCGCCGATGGCGCCGAAATACTGGGCCAGGGGGTCGTAGGAGATCTCCACGTCCAGCGCCTGGGCCATATAGTGCCGCACCGCTTCGTTGCGGGCCACGCCGCCGGACATGCACACCCGCTCCACGATGCCGGCCCGGCGGGCCAGCGAGGCGACGCGAGTGGCCACGCTCTGGCAGATGCCGGCCACCAGATCGGGGCGCTTGACGCCATTGGCCAGCTGGCTGATGACCTCCGATTCAGCAAACACCGTGCAGGTACTGGAGATGGCGGCGGGCGTTTCGCTCTGGGCGGCAATCGCACCCAGATTGTCGATATCCAGCCGCAGGATGTTGGCCATGACCTCCAAAAACCGGCCTGTACCGGCGGCGCACTTGTCATTCATGATGAAGTTGCTCATGCGTCCGTCGGGTGTCAGGGAGATGATCTTGGCGTCCTGTCCACCGATGTCGATGACCGTCCGCAGGTCAGGAAACACGAACCGGCCGCCCAATGCATGACAGGTCAGCTCGCTGACCTCGCCATCGGCCCCCTCGAATTTGTTGCGGCCGTAGCCGGTCACAATCACGCGGGCCATTTCCTCACGGCTCAGCCCACTGCAACGCCACAGCTGCGTCAGGGCGTCCTCCGGGCCGTCTGTCCCCAGACCGCCCAGCTGCAGGCTTTTGGCCACCAGCGTTTCACCGTCCTGTAACATCACACATTTGGAGGTGGTCGAACCAATATCAATGCCCAGCGTATACATGGCGTGTTCCTTTCTGTCAAGCGACGGCCGAACTGGTCTTACCAGTTTACCCTTATTATACGGTCTTGTGAAATTTGTGTCAATTATGTATTTTGCCAATTCTTTAACGATTCTTTGTGGAATATACCGATTTGCAGTTTAAACGGCCAAAGCGGCCGACGTTTTGTCGCATAAAAAGTGCCCGTTTTCACGGGCACCGTCTGCGCTTATTGCTTCTCCGCATCATACTTGTCCAGATGCATGTTCTCCCATTGCTTCGGTAAACCGTGGCCGATCAGCGGAAAGACATTATCCGTGTCGGTGTTCCGCTGAACATTGTAGGTGCCGTACATATTGATAAGCTCCTTCACATTCTCCGGCGGTGAGGAAAAATTGTGGATGTCCGGCGTAGCGTCATGGGGAAAGGGTTTGCGTGGTTTGGACATAAAAATCACCTCTGCCCATAGTGTGGGCAGAGGCGGAAAAAATATGACTGGTTAATTCTGCTGATAAATGGCAGCGTCAAAATCGCGGACCCGCTCGTTGCGCTTCATATCCTGCACATAGACCACGTTGGTCTCCTCGAAAGCCAGACGCATGGCGAAATCCTTGGCCTCGTGGATATCGTTGGTCTGAAAAAAGTCCCGGAATTCCTCCTCATTGACACGGCGCCACATGATGTGGAAACGATAAGGATCCATAGGCGTCCTCCTTGTAAAATGGGGTGTATTTTTTAGTATATCGCGTTATCGGGGAAAAAGCAACGGTAGCTTTTGCTAAAATTCACGAGAATTTTTCTACATGCTTTTCCCGACCGTTTTGGGCAAAATCGCTTTTCTCACAGCGGCAAATGCGGTATAATACCCACTATATTTTAGATAATGGGAGAGTATGGGGATGAAACTGGGTTTTGACAACGACAAATATCTGGCGCTGCAGGCGGAGCATATTCGCCAGCGCCGCGCACAGTTCGGCGGCAAGCTGTATCTGGAGTTCGGCGGCAAGCTGTTTGACGACCACCACGCCAGCCGGGTACTGCCGGGCTTTCAGCCGGACAGCAAGATCCGGATGCTGGGCACCATGAAGGACGAGGTGGAGATCGTGGTGGCCATCTGCGCCGGCGATATCGAAAAAAGCAAGATTCGGGGCGATCTGGGCATCTCCTACGATGAGGACGTGCTGCGGCTGATCGACGTGTTCCGCTCGCTGGGCTTCTATGTGGGCAGCGTGGTCATCACCCAATACGCCGGGCAACCCAACGCCGAGGCGTTCATCAAGCGGCTGGAGTCGCTGGGCGTGAAAAGCTACAAGCATTATCCCATTGCCGGATATCCCTCCGATGTGTCTCATGTGGTGTCCGACGAGGGACTGGGGCGCAATGAATATATCGAAACCAGCCGCTCCGTGGTGGTGGTCACCGCCCCCGGTCCGGGCAGCGGCAAGATGGCTACCTGCCTGAGCCAGCTCTATCACGAGCACAAGCGGGGCATCCGCGCTGGCTATGCCAAATATGAGACCTTCCCCATCTGGAACCTGCCCCTGAAGCATCCTGTGAACCTGGCCTATGAGGCCGCTACCGCCGATCTGAACGATGTGAACATGATCGATCCGTTCCATCTGGAGGCCTACGGTGAGACAACCGTCAACTATAACCGGGATGTGGAGGTATTCCCCGTTCTCAACGCCATGTTCCAGCGGATTCAAGGGGAATCCCCTTACAAGTCCCCTACCGATATGGGCGTCAACATGGCGGGCTTTGCCATCGTGGACGATGAGGTGTGTCAGACCGCCAGCCGTCACGAGATCGTGCGGCGGTACTACGCCGCCGCTGATGACAGGGTGCGGGGCAAGTGTGACGAAAGTGTGGTACGCAAGCTGGAGCTGCTGATGCAGCAGGCCGGCGTATCCCCGGAGCAGTGTCCCTCCGTGGTGGCCAGCCTGAAGAAAGCTGAGGAGAGCGGCACGGTGGCCGGCGCTCTGACGCTGCCGGACGGCACTGTGGTCACCGGCAAGACTTCCTCCCTGCTGGGGGCCTCGGCGGCACTTCTGCTGAACGCGCTGAAGCATCTGGCGGGCATCGACCACAAGCTGGAGCTGATCCCCCCCTCTGTCATCGAGCCCATCAGCAAGATGAAGCTGGAGTATCTGGGCCATCACAATCCGCGGCTGCACTCCGACGAGGTGCTGCTGGCGCTGGCCATCTCCGGGTTGACCAACCCGCTGGCCGCTATGGTGCAGACGCAGCTGAAAAACCTGCGGGGATGCGACGCGCACTTCAGCGTAATCATCTCCGAGGAGGATATCAAGCTGTATAAGCGACTGGGCATCAACGTCAGCTGTGAGCCGAAGTACGAGATTAAGAAGCTGTATCATAAATGATCGTTTAATATAAAAACAGACGGTAGAAACCGTCTGTTTTTATATTCCCTTGTACTTTCTGCGGGTGGCAAGGCCGCCGCGGATATGGCGCTGGGCTTTGTTTTCCTCCAGCAGCGCCTTTACCTGCAGCCACAGCGGGCGGTTATACAGGGGCAGCCGCTCGCTGATGTCCTTATGTACGGTAGATTTGCTGATCCCGAATTTTTTGGCGGCAGCGCGTACTGTCGTCTGGTTCTCTATCAGGTAAAGGGCCAGCTCTTCGGCCCGCTGTTCCAAATTTTCTTTGATAGCGCACCACTCCTTCAAGCAGTACCACTATATGTGCCTTTTGGCGCGAAAAGAACCGGTAAGCCTTGCTTTTATGGCCGTTTCTGTATAATAACTGTCTCTTATACACATCTGACGCTGCCGACGATACTCCTTGT
>CAMCSE010000047.1 GCA_945877515.1 uncultured Clostridia bacterium
CACAAGGAGTATCGTCGGCAGCGTCAGATGTGTATAAGAGACAGCTTTATATGAGCGCGGCAGTTACACAGAGCCGCCGCGTGTAATATGGCGGAAGATACCGCCAATGCACAGAAGTCCCGTGACACAGGCCAGCGATACGGTGACGTAAGCCAGTGCGGAGAAACGGGGAACCAGGATACCAACGATGGTGCAGATGACACACAGCACCACGCCCGTGATGATCGGAAGCAGATTCTTCATGGCGATACTCCTTTCAAAGTGTGAACGATGTTTCTTTCTATCCTTCTGTATTTATAGTATATGCGAAAAATTGGTAAACATCATTACGAAAGCATTGCGCTTTGGTTACAGCTTTGGATACAAAATGGTTACAAAGATGCAGGGGCAATTTTTCCTTGTGTTTATACCGAATATTTGCTATAATCACTACCATACTGGTAATTTGGCACGATATGCCTTTTTCTACGGGAGGGAGCCTCTTTGAACTATCTTCAGAACCTGTGGAACGCCTTGGATTTTGGCTCCATACGGGATACGCTGCTGCGGGTGGCGGCGGTGCTGATCTGCCTGATCCTGCATGAGACCTGCCACGGCATTGCCGCTTTCTTTTTGGGCGACCCTACCGCCAAGCGGAACCACCGGCTGTCGCTGAACCCTCTGCGGCATATTGACTGGGTGGGCCTTGCCGCCATGGTGCTGACCGGTGTGGGCTGGGCCAAGCCGGTGCCTGTGAATCCCAACTACTTCAAGCATCCCAAGCAGGGCATGGCCATCACGGCGCTGGCGGGGCCGGCGTCTAACCTGCTGCTGGCCTTATGGCTGCTGCTTGGCGCGCGGTTGATGTATACCCACGCGCTGACCACCGGGGAACTGAACGAAACGCTGTTTTCTTTTTTCCTGAACACGGCGCTGCTGTCCATCGGTTTGGGCATATTCAACCTGATCCCTATCCCACCGCTGGACGGCTCCAAGGTGCTGGCAGTGCTATTGCCGGATAGACAGTACCAGTGGCTGATGCGCTATGAGCGCTTCGGGATGCTGATCATTATGGCGCTGGTGTGCTTCGGCGCTCTCTCCAACGTGCTGGATACGGCCATCGGCTGGGTGTTTCAGCTATTCTGCCGCATTGTCGGCTTTTATTGAGGTATTTACCATTGGATAATCCGATTTTCAAGCTGGAAAAGGTGGTACAGGCCAAGGGCAACGAACCGCTGGAGGATTTCGAAGGCCCGCTGGATCTGATCCTGTTCCTGCTGAGTAAGAACAAGATCGAAATACAGGATATTCCCATCGCCCTGATCCTTGACCAGTATCTGGAATATCTGGAGCGGCGCAAACAGATGGATCTGGAGGTGGCCAGCGAGTTCATCACCATGGCTGCCCATTTGATGTACATCAAGACGAGGATGCTGCTGAGCCTGGAGGACGAGGAAGCCCAGAGTGAGATGGACGCCCTCATCAAATCGCTGGAGGAGCGGCAGCGGGGTGATGTGTACGCCCGTATCAAGGTACTGACAGAGCGGCTGGCACCGATGAGCGAGTTTGGACGGGATATCATGACCCGCAATCCCGAGGTGATGGAGCGGGGCAAGATTTATGAGTACGACCAGCAGCCGGGGGATCTGATCATCGCCATGAAGGAGGTGGCGGATCGCCGCGGCCAGTTGGACAGCCAGCCGGATATGAAGCCCTTTGACGAGATCGTGCGGCGGGAGCCGTACCCGGTGGAGACCAAGGCCCGGGAGATCTTCCGGCGGCTCAAGACCGGCGGTATCACGCGGTTTTTGCTGCTGTTCCGCGGCAGCCGCAGCCGCAGCGAGATCGTGGCCACCTTTATGGCCGTGCTGGAGCTGTGCCGCAGCCGTATCATCCGTCTGGCTTCCGGCGTCAACGACTGCACGGTGGAGTGTGCCGGCGAAATGCCGGACGATTGGAAAGAGGAGGTTTGAGGAGTCTGAGATATGGATACGCTCGAAATGAAAGAAGTAGAGGCCGCCATTGAAGGCATCCTCTTTGCCTCCGGTGAGCCAGTCAATGTGGACCGCATCTGCATGGCCATGGATATGGATCGCCCCACAGTGGAATTGGTACTGCAGAAGCTGGCAGATTACTATGCTTATGAGCGCCGCGGTATGCGGCTATTGAAGATGGAGGACAGTTATCAGCTGTGCTCTGCGCCGGAGTACGGCGATGTGATCCGCCGTGCCTTTGAGGTGCGAAAACCCGCCAAGCTGAGCCAGCCGGCGCTGGAGGTGCTGACCATTATCGCATACTACCAGCCCACCACCCGGGCCTATGTGGACCAGATCCGGGGCGTGGACAGCTCCTACACGGTGGGTCTGCTGCTGGACCGCCACCTGATTGAAGAATGCGGGCGCTTACAGGTGCCCGGCCGGCCACGGCTGTACCGCACCACACAGGCGTTTTTGCGGGCCTTCCATCTGCGGTCACTGGACGATCTGCCGGAGATGCCGGGCATCGACGGCGACGGGCAGCTGCGGATGGACGAACAGGGCAACCTGCTGGAATTGCCGGAGGAAGTCTCTGAGGAGAATTGACACGCTTTAGCGGATACCATCATTCCGAAAGGAGGAGACCCTTTGACTGGATGGATCATTCTGGGCGTTATTGTGGGCATCATCATCCTGATCCTGTGCCTGCGTGTCAGCGTCCGGGCCGACTTTGGGGAGGAACTGCGTGTTACCGCCCGCATCGGCCCGATGAAAATGCAGATCATCCCGCCGCCTGAGAAGAAACCAAAAAAAGGAGAAGCGGAGAAGAAAGCGCCGGAGGCTGAACAAAAACCGAAGGAGAAGAAAAAGCCGGATCTCCACCTGACTTTTGCGGATATCCGGAATGCGCTGAGCGCCGTGTGGCAGTCCGTGCAGGGGACGCTGCGCCGGGCAGGGCGCCGCATCCGTATTGACCCGCTGGATCTGAGCTTCGTATTCGGTGACGAAAACCCTGTTAATACCGCTCAGTGGTATGGTTGGGCCAACACTGCCGTGTGGACGGTGATGCCATGGTTGGAGAAGACGGTGTATATGCCCGATCCCCGGATCCATATGGAGATGGACTTCAATGCCGCCCAGACCAAGGTTTCCGGCACAGTGGGAGCCAGCTATCGCATCGGTGATCTGCTGGCCATCGGCTTTGCCGCAGTCGGGCCGTTGCTGCGGTTCGCAATCCCCTTCCTGAAAAAACAGAGGGCCATCAAGAAGGCAGCGGCAAAGCAGGCCGCGGCAGAAAAGGGAAAACCGGAAAACATGGAGCAACAGAACGGTACGTCCCATGAGGCGGCCTGAAATGCAGAACAAGAAATTTGATATACAGAAAGGAAGACGACCATGGAAATGAATGAGAAGAAGAACTCGATCACTGAAGTGATGGAGGCCTCTATGGCCAAGATCCGTGAGATGGTGGATTCCAACACCATCGTGGGCGAGCCGATCACCACACCCGACGGTGTGACGCTGATCCCGGTGTCCCGGCTGAGCTTCGGCTTTGGCTGCGGCGGCGGAGACTACGGCAAGCAGGCCACACAGATGGGCGCCGGTGCCGGCGCGGGTGTCCGTGTGGAACCCATGGCTTTCCTGGTGGTCAAGGACGGCGTGACCCGCATGCTGCCGGTGGCCGCTCCCGCCATCACTACGGTGGACCGTGCCATTGAACTGGTACCTCAGGTGCTGGATCGCGTGGAGAGCTTTATCGACCGTAAAAAGGCGGAGAAAGAGACCTACTGAGCGCAACGGTATTTTTGGGGAACTAAGGACAAACCGCACCTGCATAGGATGATATCCGAGGTGATATCATGCTGCGGAGATGGAGCTGTTTCCTGCTTGTATTTGCAATGCTGCTGACGCTTCTGCCCTGCCGGGCAGAGGCGATCCAGCTTTCTGCCACCGCTGCGATTCTGATGGACGCGGACAGCGGCGAGATCCTGTATGAAAAGGATGCCGGACGGCGGATGCGGATCGCCAGTACCACCAAAATCATGACGGCGCTGGTAGCGCTGGACCGCGCCCGGCTGACCGATACCATTACCGTGACCGCCGCGCATATGGTGGAGGGCTCCTCCATGTATCTCAAGCCCGGCGAGACGGTGACGGTGGAGGAACTGCTGTACGGCCTGATGCTGTGCAGCGGCAACGACGCGGCGCTGGCGCTGGCGGACTGCTGCGGCGGGCTGGAGGAATTTGTGCAGGCCATGAACGACAAGGCAGCGGAACTGGGCATGCAGGATACCTCTTTCGCCAACCCCAACGGGCTGGATGACGAGAACCACTATTCCACCGCACGGGATATGGCGGTGCTGGCAGCCTATGCGGCGCAGAACCCTACATTCCGACGGATCTGCTCCACCCGGACAGCCACAGTAGGTAGCAGGACCATGACCAATCACAACAAGCTGCTCTCTCAGGTGGAGGGCTGCATTGGTATGAAAACCGGCTATACCAAGGCGGCGGGCCGCACACTGGTGTCCTGCGCTCAGCGCGATGGCTGCCGTCTGGTGGCCGTAACGCTGTGCGACGGCAACGATTGGGCGGATCACAAGTCGCTGTACGAGATGGGCTTTGCCGTACAGAATGAGGAAAACACGGAGGAGACGGCATGAGGGAACGGCTGCAAAAACTGATCGCCCGGGCCGGCGTCTGCTCCCGCCGGTCGGCGGAATCGCTGCTGACGGCGGGGCGGGTAACGGTCAACGGCGTTGCGGCGCACTTGGGCGACAAGGCCGATGCCGATACCGATGTGATCGCCATTGACGGGACGGCTATCGCATTTGCGGAGCCGGCCGTTTATCTGATGCTCAATAAACCTCGCGGCTATGTGACCACTCTCAGCGATGAGCTGGGCCGCGCCACAGCCGCTGAACTGGTGGCAGACTGCGGTACACGGGTCTTTCCCGTGGGCCGGCTGGATAAGGAAAGCGAGGGCCTGCTGCTGTTCACCAATGACGGCGCGCTGATGCAGGCTATGACCCATCCCAGCCATCAGGTGGACAAGACCTATGAGGTCACGGTCACAGGCCAGCTGGAGGGAGCGGAGGACAGGCTGTCCGCCGTGACGGAATTGGATGGCGAGCCGATCGTGCCGGCACAGGTGGAGATAATAGAACGGCGGCAGGGACAGGCCCTGCTGCGGGTGACCATCCATCAGGGGAAAAATCGCCAGATCCGCCGCATGTGCGCACAGGTGGGCCTGCAGGTGACGCGGCTGCGCCGTGTTTCCGAGGACGCTCTGACGCTGGGTGATCTGAAGCCCGGACAGTGGCGGTATTTAACAGACGCGGAAGTTGCCGCGCTAAAAGGAAGCGAGAGAGCATGAAACAAAGCGTATTACATACGATACGCGCCAGTATGGACGGCTTTTCCAAGGGACAGAAGCGGATTGCCGACTATATCCTGAACAATTATGACAAGGCGGCGTTCATGACCGCTGCCCGGCTGGGCCAGACGGTGCAGGTCAGCGAATCCACCGTGGTGCGTTTTGCCGCCGAGTTGGGCTACAGCGGGTATCCTGCCATGCAGAAGGCGCTGCAGGAGATCATCCGCGGCAAGCTGACCTCAGTGCAGCGGATCCAGGTATCACAGGATCAGATCACTGGCGATGACATTCTGGCCGCGGTGATGCAGCGGGATATGGACAGCATCCAAACCGCCATCGAACAGATCGACCGCGGAGAATTTCAGCGGACGGTGGAGCTGCTGCTGAACGCCCAGCATATCTACATTCTGGGTGTACGTTCCAGTTCGTTTCTGGCAGGCTATCTGAATTTCTATTTCCACCTGCTGTTCAAAAACGTGATCTATGTGCAGAACACGGCGGCCGGTGAGATCTATGAGCAGATGATCCACATCGGCCCCGGTGATGTGATGGTGGGTATCAGCTTTCCGCGTTACTCCAACATGGGTATTCACGCCATACAGCTGGCCCACGACCGGGGGGCGGATGTAGTAGCCATTACCGACAGTCAGATGTCGCCGCTGTACCCGCTGGCCACGACGGCGCTGCTGGTGCGGTGTGAGGCACTGGCTTATGTGGATTCACTGGCAGCACCCCTGAGCCTGATGAACGCGCTGATTCTGGCGGTGGGCCGGCGGAAGCGGGATGAAGTGGCCCATGTGTTCTCTGAAATGGAGCAGGTGTGGTCCAAATACAGTATTTTCGGGAAAGCGGAAGATGAATAAGGTAACCGTGATCGGCGGCGGCGCCGCCGGTCTGATGGCAGCCATTGCCGCCGCACAGCATGGGGCGCAGGTCTGCCTGATAGAGCCCAACGAGCGGTTGGGGAAAAAGATCAATATCACCGGAAAAGGCCGCTGCAACGTTACCAACGACACAGATCTGGAGGGCCTGCTGGCTCACATTCCCCGCAACGGCCGGTTTTTGTACAGCGCTTTGTCCCGGTTCACCAGCCGGGACACCATGGCCTTTTTTGAGGGTTGCGGCGTACCGCTGAAGGTGGAACGGGGCGACCGGGTATTTCCGGTGTCTGACAGCGCCTTCGATATCACCGACGCGCTGAAGCGGCAGGTGAAGGCGCTGCATATTCGCTGGATCCATGACTGTGCTGTCGCAGTAGAGACGGAAGATGGGCGTGTTGCGGCAGTGACAGGGGAGCAGGGAAGCTATCCCTCCGACGCGGTGATCGTTGCCACCGGAGGAATGTCCTATCCCGGTACCGGCTCCACCGGTGACGGATACCGCATGGCTGCCGCGTTGGGGCACACCATTGTGGAGCCGCGGGGTTCTCTTGTGCCGCTGGTCAGCGACGACGAGGGCTGCCGCCAGATGCAGGGCCTGAGCCTGAAAAATGTGGAGCTGACGGTATATAACCAAAAGAACAAGGCAGTGTTCCGGGAGTTTGGCGAGATGCTGTTTACCCATTTCGGCCTGTCCGGGCCGCTGGTGCTGTCAGCCAGCGCCCACTTGCGGGACTGGGAGAAGGACCGTTATCGGGTCAGTATCGACCTGAAACCGGCGCTGGACGAGCAGAAGCTGGGCGCCCGTATCCTGCGGGATATCGGAGAAAATCCCAACCGGGATTTTGAAAATTTGCTGTGCGGTCTCGTGCCCCACAGTATGGCGCCTGTTGTTCTGCGGCGTCTGGAAATTCCGGGAACGCTGAAGGCCAATTCGGTCACTAAGGAGCAGCGCAGGGCACTGGTGCAGCTTTTGAAGCACTTTCAGATCAGCGTGACCGGCGTGCGGCCTGTGGCAGAGGCCATCGTTACCGCCGGCGGTGTAAAAGTGGGTGAAGTGAAACCCAACACTATGGAGTCCAAGCTGGTTGCCGGTCTGTATTTTGCCGGCGAAGTACTGGACGTGGACGCGTATACCGGCGGATTCAACTTGCAGATCGCGTGGGCCACCGGCCATCTGGCCGGGGTGTCTGCCGCGGAAAAACGGGAGTAAACAAATATGGATGGGACACCTGAAAAAATCTATTCTGTGGCGGTGGATGGTCCCAGCGGTGCGGGAAAGAGCACGCTGGCCATGGCGCTGGCAGCGGAGCTGCATATTCTATATGTAGATACCGGTGCGATCTACCGCACCATCGGCTGCTGTGCCCGCCGTCAGGGTGTGGATGCCGCCGATGCGCAGGCGGTGATCGCCCTGCTGCCGCAGATAAATATTGAGATGCGCTATGACGCACAGGGCTTGCAGCATATGCTGCTGAACGGGGAAGATGTGACGGCGGAGATCCGGCTGCCGGAGATTTCTCTCTATGCCTCGGCAGTGTCCGCTATTCCGGAGGTGCGTTCCTTCCTCCTGGAGATGCAGCGGGATTTTGCCCGCAAGGCCAGTGTTATTATGGACGGACGGGATATCGGAACGGTGGTACTGCCCAACGCGGATGTGAAGATCTTCCTGCAGGCGGATGTGGAGATCCGTGCCCGCAGAAGGGAAAAAGAACTGTGTGAGCGGGGCACGCCCCGTCCTTTTGCACAGGTGTTGCAGGAAATGCGGGAGCGGGACTATAACGATACGCACCGTGCCGCAGCACCGCTACGTCCGGCAGAGGACGCCGTCGTTGTGGATACCAGTTATCTGGACTTTCAGCAGAGCAAGGAAAAACTGCTGGAGATCATCAAGGAGAAGGTGGGCATATGAAAAACCGTTTTTATACCGCCATGTGGAAGCTGCTGCGGCCGCTTGTCCTGTTGCTGCATCCGCTGGACATACAGGGTGAGGAAAATATGCCGGATGAGCCGGTGATGATTTGTGCCAACCACTCCAGCGGATGGGATCCCATTCTGCTGGTGTGTGCGCTGGCCTGCGATTTTCCGCTGCGGATCATGGCCAAACAGCAGCTGTTCAAAATCCCTGTCGTGGGAGGTTTTATCCGGCGAATGGGTGCGTTTCCCGTGGACCGGGGCAACAATGATATCGGCGCGGTCAAGACGTCTATCAAGAGTTTGAAAGAGGGCTTCAGCCTGTTGATCTTCCCGGAAGGAACCCGGGTGAAAAATGGCGAAAAAGTGACGCCTAAGGGCGGCGCCGCCATGATCGCCATTCGGGCAGGAGTAAAGATGCTGCCGGTGTTCATCGGTACCACCAAGCGTTTGTTCCAGCGGATCCCGCTGATCATCGGAAAGCCTTATGCGCCGGTGTATACCGAGCGCAAGGGTACGGCGGAGGAGTATCAGCAGAATGTGGACGAGATCATGCGTCAGGTGTATGAACTGGGCGGTGTGCAGTGAGGGTGATCCAGGCAGAAAGCGCCGGTTTTTGCTACGGTGTGGAGCGGGCGGTAAAGATTGCGGAGCAGACGGCCCGGGAAAAGGGCGGCTGCGTGATGCTGGGCAGCATCATCCACAACGCCCATGTGGTGCATGAACTGGAGCAATCGGGCGCGCGCTGCGTCAACAGTGTGGAGGAGGTGCAGCCGGGGGATACGGTCATCATCCGCTCCCACGGCGAACGCAAGCAGGTGCTGGACCGGCTCGCGGAGATCGGCGCACAGTGTGTGAATGCCACCTGCCCTAACGTGCTGCGTATCCAGCGCCTGGTAGCGCAGGCGGACGCAGAGGGCCGTATCCCACTGATCATCGGTGAAGAGCATCATCCGGAGGTGATCGGTGTGGCCAGCTGGTCAGAGCGGTCATTGATCTTTGAGACTCCGGAAAAGCTGAAAAAATGGTTGGATTCTGACGAAAAAAACCGCTGTCTCCCGCTGACAATGGTAGCACAGACCACATGCATCCGCTCCCTTTGGGAAACTTCTTCAAAAATTTTGAAAAAAGAGTGTACAAACGCAAAATTATTTGATACAATATGTAATGCTACGCAAAGACGCCAATCGGAAGCGGCTGAACTGGCTGCCAAGGTGGACGTTATGGTCGTGGTCGGAGATCGTAAGAGTGCCAACACCCAACACTTGACAGAGATTTGCAGCAAGAGGTGTCCCCGGGTCTATCAGATCGAAGGGGCCAGTGAACTTGAGCCAAACTTTCTTAAGGGATGTTCTGTGGCGGGGCTTACAGCCGGCGCGTCCACACCGGCGAGCATCATTAAGGAGGTAAACAAAACGATGAGTGAAGAAATCAAGAACACAGAAGCCATGGAAGAAAGCTTCGAGGAAATGCTGGAAAAATCTTTTAAGACTTTAAATACAGGAGAGA
>CAMCSE010000048.1 GCA_945877515.1 uncultured Clostridia bacterium
ATTTCTGCCTGTCTCGTGGGCTCGGAGATGTGTATAAGAGACAGGACGATCATAAGGTATACCGTGTGGGCACCTGCGAGAAGTGGGGCAACCTGCGCAACGTCATCTGGGGCGCCTGGGACGTCTGCATGCACATCTGATATATAAGCGCAAAAAAAGAAAGCCCGCAAGGGCTTTCTTTTTTGCGCTTATTTCTGCATGGCATCTTTATCCAGCACGAAAGCGTACCGCATGGCCAGCGCCTGAAACAGCGTCTCCATCACCTGCTGGGAGATGGCGCGGATATCCATGCCGCTGATGAAGGCGCGCACCTGCCCGATCTCCTCCTCCGGGACCTTATAGCTCCGCAGACTCATGGTCAGGAAGAAGTCCAGCTTTTTCTCCAGCGGGAAGTCCCGGTCGCATTTGCGCGCCATAAAGCCCCGCATCAGGCCGGCGGAACCCAGCTCGCAGGCGTAGAAATCCTCCGGGGTCAGCTCTGGCTGGTAGGAGCCGAATATCCTGCGCAGCTCCTTGGCCGTCTGGCGGTGGATGTACTCCGCCGCCTCCTCGTGGGTATAGGCCTCGATGTAGATCTCCCGCAGGTTCTCGTTCAGCTCCGTCAGCGTCAGCTGTATGCATGTCTCCACGGCGTACACGAAAAGGGGAGACAGCTGCCCGCCGGTGGTGCGCCGCGCCATATCGAACTGCGTTTCGAACATGAACGCCACCAGCTCCGTCAGCACACCGTCCTTCGCCCGGAAGATATTCTGAAAGCTGCTGTTGGACACGTCGGCTTTCTGCACGATCTCCGCCACGGTGGTTTTCTTATACCCCTGCTCCAAAAAGAGCTTTACGCATACCGCCAGTATCCGGCGCTTTGCCGGAAGGCTTGCGTTTGTCAGTGCCATGAGGCAACTCCTCCTTTCACTGCGGCCTCTCTGCCGCCGTTGTGTTAAGCATCGCTGTCTGCGGATCGCTTTCGGCGCGGCATAATTCCTGCGCCTTGCGCTCCTCCTCGTGGTACAGCGTCGGGAACATGGCGCGCAGCAGGTTGTATGTCCGGTTGTGACTCTCCACCCAGTCGCCGTGCTCCGCCGCCAGCTTCTCCTTGTCGCCGCACAGCTCCAGCGCGTGGCAGGTGTCCACATAGGCCTTCTGCATCTGGCGCATCCGGGCGCTCATGTGCTGCAAAAGGCTCATGATCTTGGCGGGCTTCTCCCGGAAATAGGCGCTGAAGTTGTCGTAGGTGATCTCGCTGACGATGGTGTTTTCCAGCGCCACCGCCGTGGTGTTCCGCTGCCGGGATTCCAGAAAGCTGATGACGTTGAAGAAATCGCCCTCCCGCAGCGTGACCACATCTACCTGCTCCGGCGTGCCGTAGTCAAAATAGATCCCCACGCTGCCGTAGAGGATGTTGTACATGCTCATGACCATCTCCTTGGGACGGCAGATGATCTCGCCCTTCTTGAACCGTTTTTCCGTATTCGGCATACCGCGCCTCCTGCACACAAATTCCTCTGAATTATATCATGTTCTGCCGCCAATGTCGATACTTTTTCTTGCCAAATCCCTTCGGAGGTGGCATACTAAAGCAGAAAAGGAAGTGGAAGTATGAACTATTTTGAACCGCACCTGACGCCCGACGAGCTTCGCGCCATCAGCGCCATCGGTCTGGCGCACATGGGGGATGCCGTCTACGAGACGCTGGTGCGCACATGGCTGTGCGTTCACGGCAAGGCCACCGGCAAGGAGCTGCACCGCACCACCATTGCGCTGGTCTGCGCCCAGAAGCAGGCGGAGCTGGCGCAGCGGGTGCTGCCGCAGCTGACGGAGGAGGAGCTGGCCGTCTACAAGCGCGGCCGCAACGCCAATGTACACGCCATGCCCCGCAGCGCCACGCCCGCCCAGTACCACGCCGCCACCGGTCTGGAGTGTCTGATGGGCTGGCTGTACCTGCGGGGAGACAAGGAGCGCGCGGAGCAGCTGTTCCGCGCCATGATGGAGGAGGAGTAACATGCCGCTGGATGCCGTATGCCTGCAGGCTGTGGTGGCGGAGCTGGCGCCCCAGATCACCGGCAGCCGTATTG
Organism: uncultured Clostridia bacterium; assembly: GCA_945877515.1. Taxonomy (GTDB): domain Bacteria; phylum Bacillota; class Clostridia; order Oscillospirales; family Oscillospiraceae; genus Vescimonas. The sequence goes on from CAMCSE010000048.1 coordinate 2,070, forward strand.
AGAAGATCCAGCAGCCCGCCAGGGATCAGGTGGTGCTGCTGCTCCGGGGAAACCGCCGGCTGCTGCTGTCCGCCGGCGGCGGACAGCCCCGCCTGCACCTGACCGAGCTGCCGCGGGACAATCCCGCCCAGCCGCCCATGTTCTGCATGCTGCTGCGCAAGTACCTCAGCGGCGGTATTATCGAGAGCATTCAGCAGACGCCGCTGGAGCGGGTGGTCACGCTGACCGTCTCCGCCGCCGATGAGCTGGGCGAGCGCAGCCAATTTTCCCTGATTTTAGAGGCCGTTGCCCGCCGCGCCAACCTGATACTGGCGGACAAGGACGGACACATCATCGACTGTCTGCGCCGCATCGACTTTGAGATGAACCCCGACCGGCAGGTGCTGCCGGGGCTGTTTTATCACCTGCCCACGCCGCCTGACAAGGTATCTCCCTTCACAGTGACAGAGGAGGAATTCGCGGCTCTCGCCGCCGCAGCGGGGGAGGGCGCGCCCGCGGATCAGTGGCTGGTGCGTACGGTCAACGGCCTGTCGCCGCTGGTGGCGCGGGAACTGACTTTCCGCGCCTGCGGCAGCACGGATGCCCTGGTCACGGGGCATACTGCGGCGCTGTGGAGCGCTTTTGCCGCGTGGCGGGACAGTGTGAACGAAAAGCACTTTACACCTGCGATGCTGAAACGCTCCGGCGTGCCCATGGACTTCACCTACCTGCATGTGGGGCAGTACGGCGACGCGGCGGAGGAGGAGACGTACACCAGCTTCTCCCGCCTGCTGGACGACTTCTATGAAAAGCGGGAGCAGGCCGAGCGCGTGAAGCAAAAGGGACAGGATCTGGTAAAAACCGCCTCCAACGGTGCTGCCCGGCTCCGCCGCAAGATCGCCGCCCAGGAGCAGGAGCTGGCCGAGAGCAAAAACCGCGACAAATGGCGCGTGTACGGCGAGTTGATCACCGCCAACCTGTACCGCATGGAGCGGGGCATGAGCCGCCTGACGGCGCAGAACTACTACGACCCCGACTGCACCGACGTGGACATCCCACTGGATGTGCGGCTGTCGCCGCAGGAGAACGCGGCGAAGTATTTCAAAAAATACACCAAGGCAAAAACGGCGGAGAAGTACATCACGGCGCAGCTGGAAAAGGCGCGGGTGGAGCTGACCTATCTGGAAAGTGTCCTTCAGGAGCTGACACTGGCTGAGTCCGAGCAGGACTTCAACGACATCCGCGCCGAGCTGACAGACGGCGGCTACCTCCGGGCAAGGGGCAGAAAGCAGCCCCAGCGTCCCAGCAAGCCCAGGGAATTCCGCTCCACGGCGGGGCTGCGCATCCTTGTGGGGCGCAACAACCGGCAAAACGACCGCCTGACCGCCAAGGACGCGGAAAAGTGGGACATCTGGCTCCACACCCAGAGGATACACGGCTCCCATGTGATACTGTGCACCGGCGGCGCACAGCCGGACGAGCAGAGCCTGCTGGAAGCGGCATCGCTGGCGGCGTATTTCTCCCAGGCGCAGGACGGCACGAAGGTGCCGGTGGACTATGCGCCGGTAAAGTTCGTGAAGAAGCCCGCCGGCTCACCGCCGGGATTTGTGAATTACACCAATTACAAAACCATCCTGGCCGACCCCAGCGAGGAGCTGGTGAAGCGGCTGGCAGCGGGGCGATGAGGGCATCGCCACCTGCGAAAGGACAGGCGAACATACCCGTATAACCGGCGTAGGGGACGGCGTCCCCGACGTCCCGTCGTAGGGGCAGACGACTCTGTCCACCCTTGCCATACCCGAAAAAGACCGCCTTTCGGCGGTCTTTTCGTTATCCTCATGCCTCGGCGGGCGCATCGCGGAACAGAATGGTGATGCACCACAGACCGGCAAGCCCCACCAGCGCGTAGACGACGCGGCTGATGGACGCGGCCTGGCCGCCGAAGATGGCTGCCACGCAGTCGAAGCGGAACAGCCCCACCGCGCCCCAGTTCAGGGCACCGATGATGACCAGCGCCAGCGCGATGCGATCGAGTACTTTCATATATACATGACCTCCATTCGTTTGAGACTGCTGCTTACCGTAGCATTTCCCGGGGAAGTGGAGGATATACACAAAAAATTTTTGAGATTACCTGAATAAAATTGGAAAAGCGATTGCAAAAGCCGCGGTAATTTGGTATTATCAGCGTAGAACAATTTGTACACGACCATGTACATACACTAAGGAGGAGACCATGAACAAGAAGTTTGACAAGCTGGGCTTTTATCCCGCCGACATCCTGCTGCCCAAGGGCCAGGACATGACCAAGTGGGCGGTCGTCGCCTGCGATCAGTTCACCTCTGAGCCGGAGTATTGGCAGGCGGTGGAGGAGAAGGTGGGCGACGCGCCCTCCACCTTGCGTCTGATCCTGCCGGAGGCCAACCTGAAGGCTCCCAACGTGGACGAGTACATCGAGAATATCAACGACTCCATGAAGAAGTACCTGGCCGACGGCGTGTTCGAGACGCTGCCCGACTCCCTGATCTACATCGAGCGCCAGCAGTCCGACGGCAAGATCCGCCACGGCCTGATCGGTATGGTGGATCTGGATGCCTATGATTTCACCCCCGGCTCCGGCGCCCTGATCCGCGCCACCGAGGGCACCGTGCTGGATCGCATCCCGCCCCGCGCCAAGGTGCGCCGCAACGCGCCCATCGAGCTGCCCCACGTCATGCTGCTGATCGACGATCCCGACAAGACCGTTATCGAGCCGCTGACCGCCGCAGCCGACACCATGGAAAAGGTCTACGACTTCGATCTGATGCAGAACGGCGGCCACATCCGCGGCTTCAAGCTGTCCGACAAGCAGATCGACGCCGTGGCCAACGCGCTGGAGGGCCTGACCACCGACGCGGCTATGGAGAAGAAGTACAACGTCTCCGGCGTGGCGCCCCTGCTGTTCGCCGTGGGCGACGGCAACCACTCTCTGGCCACCGCCAAGGCCTGCTATGAGGAGCAGAAGAAGGGCAAGACCCCCGAGGAGTATCTGACTCTGCCCGCCCGCTACGCGCTGGTAGAGGTGGTCAACAACCACGACGATGCCCTGCAGTTCGAGCCCATCCACCGCGTGCTGTTCGGCGTGGATCACCAGAAGTTCATGGACGCCTTCCGCGCCGCCTATCCCAACGCCTACGAGGGCAAGGGCGACGGTCACACCATCGAGTTCGTGTGGAACGGCGAGAGCCACTTCATCACTGTGCCTGATCCCAAGGTGCAGCTGGCTGTGGGCACGCTCCAGAGCGTCATCGACCAGTACCTGAAGGACAACGGCGGCGAAGTGGACTACATCCACGGCGACGACGTGACCCGCGAGCTGGGCAGCAAGCCCGGCAACATGGGCTTCCTGCTGCCCGCCATGGGCAAGGAGCAGCTGTTCAAGACCGTCATGGCTGACGGCGTGCTGCCCCGCAAGACCTTCTCCATGGGTCACGCCCAGGACAAGCGCTACTACATCGAGGCGCGCAAGATCGTCAAGTAAGACTGGCGCAGTCTGCACCGGTATGCTATAATAATGCTGCGGCAGAGCCGCAGCATTATTTTTGTGAGGAACGGCCATGAGATGCACGGAACGGGCGTATGCCAAGATAAATCTGACGCTGGACGTGGGCGCGAAGCGGGCGGACGGGTATCATGAGATTACCTCCGTTATGCAGCGCATCAGCCTGTGGGATACCGTGACGGTGGAGCGCGGCACGGGGCGCGATACGCTGCGCTGCAGCGTACCGGTGACGGAGGACGTCAATGACAACCTATGTATGAAGGCGCTGCGGGTGTTCTTTGCAGAGACGGCGATGGAAAGCAGCGGTGTGTCCATCACGCTGGAGAAGCATATCCCCACCCAGGCGGGACTGGGCGGCGGCAGCAGCGACGCGGCGGCGGTGCTGCTGGCGCTGCGGACGTTGTACGCGCCGCGTATGACAGACATGCGGCTGGAGAGACTGGCGGAAAAGCTGGGCAGCGATGTACCCTTCTTTATCCGCGGCGGCACGCAGCTGGCCATCGGGCGGGGGGAGATCGTCACGCCGCTGCCGCCGCTGACAGCGGGCTGGTTTGTGGTGGTGAAGCCGGAGGAGAGCTATTCCACGGCGGAGATGTACCGGCGGCTGGACGCCTGCGGCGGGATGACCGCAGAGGACAGCCGCATGGAGGACGCCGTGGCCGGGAACAACGTCCACGCGATAGCGGCAGAGCTGCGCAACAGCTTTGAGCGTGCTGTGCCGGAGGACAGCCGCCTCTGGGATATCAAAGCGGCGCTGCGGGCGCAGGGGGCGCTGGGTACGCTGCTCAGCGGCAGCGGCAGCGCTGTGTTCGGAGTGTTCGATGACCGGAAGGAGGCGGCGGCGGCCGCGATGACGCTGCGGCGGACGTGGCCGCAGGTTTTTGTGACCCAGCCGGTATAAAACAGAAAAGCACCGTCCACAATGTAGGAAAAGCTACAAAGGACGGTGTTTTTATGCGTACATATATAAAAAAGTGGAAGCCGGTGGAGCTGGCGCTGCTGGCGGCGCTGGCGCTGGCTCTTGTCAGCGGCGCGGCGTCACTGGGACGGCAGGATGCCCTGCAGGAGAAGATGATCCGCCTGCATGTGATCGCCAACTCGGACAGCGCCTCGGATCAGGCCATGAAGCTGCGGGCGCGGGACGCCGTGCTCTCCCGCGCCGAGGATATACTGCGGCAGGCGGCGGACAGGCCGGACGCACAGGCGCGGCTGCGCACAGCCCTGCCGGAGCTGGAGCAGGCGGCCTTCGACGCCTGCGGCGGGTCATACCCCGTGCGGGCGGAGCTGACCATGACGGAATTCCCACTGAAGGAGTACGACGGCTTCGCACTGCCGGCGGGGGAGTATCTGGCGCTGCGGGTCGTCATCGGCGAGGGCGCCGGGCGGAACTGGTGGTGCGTGGTGTACCCGCCGCTGTGTACGGCGGCCTGCACCGACCTGGAGGACGTGGCAGTGCAGGCCGGCATGGATGAATCGGACATGAAGCTCATCACCGGGCAGGAGGGATATGTGCTGAAATTCCGTGCGGTGGAGCTGTGGGAGCGCCTGCGCCAGTGGCTGGGGAAATAAAACTTTGAAAAGTCTGGCGAAAAAACTGTTGACAAATGCGGGAAAACATGTATAATAGTTTTTGTTCGTCAGGACACAGCGGGATTGTGTAAAGGTAGCACAGCGGACTCTGACTCCGTATGTGAGGGTTCGAATCCTTCTCCCGCTGCCATGATTGTGCGACTATAAAGCACAAAAGCCGAAAACCCTTGAGAAATCAAGGGTTTTTCGCTGTTTTAAGGGCAAATTTCAAAGCATAATTTTAGGGCACAAAATTGAATAAATTGTTCGACCAAAGGGACTTGAACCGGGGTTTTGAAAATATCCCGATTTTGAGTCTCTTTTTCGCTACCCTACCGGATTTACTACCCCGCCACAGGGATTTGAACTAAAGTTACATATTTAGACCGTAATTTCTTTTGTTCATAAAGATTTTACGGTCTTTTTTTATGCCCATTTTACTCCTAAATTTGCGTCTGCAAGGTTTTTTGTATTTTACTTGCAGACCGTACATAGCCGCGTGTACGCGGCAAATTGAATTAGGAGGTATATATAGTGAACTGCAAAGTAATTGCAATCGAAAATCAGAAGGGAGGCACGGGAAAATCGACTACTGCACTCAACCTCGGAGTCGGATTGAAAATGCACGGCAAAAAGGTTTTGCTTATTGACGCCGATCCGCAGGGTTCGCTTTCTATCAGTCTTGGTATTAAACGACCGGATGAGTTGGATGTTTCCCTTGCCACCCTTATGGGCAATGTCATCGACAATAATCCCTTTGATGATGACTTCGGTATCATCCATTGTGACGAAGGGATCGACCTTATGCCCTGTAATGTGGAACTGTCCGGTATTGAAAGCTATCTGTTTACGGTTATGAGCCGGGAGTGCATTATGAGAACCTATGTCAATCAGGTTAAAAAGAACTACGACTATATTCTCATTGATTGTACTCCGTCGCTCGGACTTCTGCCAATTAACGCTTTTGTTGCGGCAGACAGTATCATTGTACCAAGCCAGCCGAGGATACTTTCAACGAAAGGTCTTGACCTACTTTTGCGTACCTATTCACAGGTAAAGCGCGGTATCAATCCCGACCTTAAAATTGACGGTATTCTCTTTACAATGGTGGACGCACGAACCGTCAACGATAGGTCAGTCATTGAGTCTATGCGGGAAACCTTCGGAATGAAAATCAATGTGTTTGATACCTTTATCCCCACGTCCGTTCGTGTGACCGAAGCCAATATGGAAGGCAAAAGTATCTTTGCCTACGATAACAGGTGCAAGGTAGCGGACGCATACCGAAATCTGACGAAGGAGGTGCTGGATATTGCCGCGCGTGAAAAAGCTCGACTTAGGAATGACGGCTCTCGATGAGCTATTTATGAACGACAAAGAGCGAGCCGAAAATAAGCTCCCGAAAATCTTTGATATTCCTCTTTCGGAGATTGACGATTTTCCCGACCATCCATACCGCGTCCTTGATGATGAAGATATGCAAAACCTTATGGAAAGTATCAGAGATCGCGGGGTTATCACTCCGGCTATGGTTCGCAAAAAGGAGGACGGCAGATATGAGATGATTTCGGGACACCGACGGAAACACGCCTCCGAACGGCTCGGACTGGAAACCCTGCGTTGCGAGGTCGTTGAAGTCAGCCGAGATGAAGCGATTATCTTAATGGTTGACAGTAATGCTCAAAGGTCGGTAATTCTTCCTTGCGATAAAGGACGAGCATATAAAATGAAGTTGGACGCTATTAAAAGGCAAGGACAGCGGACAGATTTAACTTCTCGCCCGGTGGGCGAGAAGTTGTCAGTCACAGAACTTGCTGAAAATTCCGATGATAGCGAACGACAAATACACAGATATATCCGCCTAACCTATCTTGTGCCCGAGTTGCAGGAGTTTGTGGATAAGGGCGAAATGAAAATGCGTCCGGCGGTGGAACTGTCCTATCTCGATGAAGAAACCCAACGGGATATTGTTGACCGTATTGACGAAACCGAAGCGTTTCCGTCGCACGACCAAGCAATCCGCATCCGCAAGGCATTTGAAGCCGGAGAAATCAACTACGATAAGGTTCAGGATATTATGGCAGAAGAAAAGCCCAACCAAAAGCCGAAATTCAAGTTTTCCTTTGACCGGCTGAAGCCGTATATTCCAAAGGACTATAACGACAGAATGGCTGAGGATTATGTTATAAAAGCTCTTGAATTCTATCAAAAGTATTTAAAGAAACAACGGGAGCAGGTAAGGTGACAAAGAGTGCGCACAAGGCTTAGAAAGCAATAGCTTTCCCGGCCTTTTTTGTTGCCCTGCCCGCAATTTCACTCATATTAAAATCTTCAAAGGAAGGAGGAAAAACAGTATGCAGTTTGATGTTAAAATCCGCAAGGTCATCGAGAACGGCAAGC
>CAMCSE010000049.1 GCA_945877515.1 uncultured Clostridia bacterium
GAGATTTCTGCCTGTCTCGTGGGCTCGGAGATGTGTATAAGAGACAGCAGCCCTGCCGCGGCATCCTTCTGCTCCGCTGCCGGGCGCTGTGCGGATTCCTGATAGGCGTCGGTATTGCCCCAGCGCTCCTTCACTTCGGCGGCATACTGCTCCAGCTTGCTGTTGTCAAATGCGGTAAAATCCATATGGGTCACTCCTGTTTTCATAGTCTCGCGGGCAAGCCGATCAACCGGCTCAGGCGCTCCTGCTGCAATTCCAGCAGCCTGATCTGCTGTTCCAGCGCCGTGGCTTGGTCAAACTGCGGGTCATCCATGATCTGCTTGATCTCCTTCAGGGGAAACGCCAGTTCCCGGAACAGCAGAATGCTTTGCAGTCTTGCCAGCGCCGTATCGTCATACAGCCGGTAGCCCGCCTCCGTTACCGCCGTGGGCCGCAGCAGCCCGATGGCGTCATAGTGGTGCAGCGTGCGCACGCTGACCCCGGAGATTTGACTGACTTCGTGAACCGTTTTCATGGCGTATCCCTCCCGTATGACAGTACCATACACTATGACGTAACGTGAGAGTCAATAGGTTTTGGAATAATTTTTTAAAAGATTTTTCGTATGATACCATATACACTGTTTTCCTGCAAGCGGCAGACATTATTGGTGCTTTTCTCTTGCGCGGCGGCGGAATCTATCGTATAATACGGTCAGGAAAAATCGACAAACAACGGAGGATGGCTTTATGTACGAAAACGGCAAGATCTACATGGGTCTGGCGGACGATCAGCGGGTGGAAATGTGCCTGAACATGTGCAACCGTCACGGCCTGATCGCCGGTGCCAGCGGTACGGGAAAGACCATCACCATGAAGGTGATGGCGGAATCCTTTTCTGACGCAGGTGTGCCGGTGTTCCTGTGCGACGTCAAGGGCGATGTGGCCGGTATCTGCGCCTCCGGTCAGAGCAGCGAGGGGATGGAGAAGCGCATCGACAAATTCGGCCTGCGGGAGACCTTTACCTATCGCGGCTATCCCACCACTTTCTGGGATATCTATCAGGAGGGCGGTCACGCCGTCCGCGCCACCGTCAGTGAAATGGGGCCGGAGCTGCTGTCCCGCATCCTTGGGCTGACCCCGGCCCAGGAGGGCATCCTGCATATTGTGTTCCGCATCACGGACGATAAGGGCCTGCTGCTGATCGATCTGAAAGACCTGCGGGCCATGCTGACCTACGTCAATGAGCACCGCGCCGAGTACATGATGACCTACGGCAACATCACACCCCAGTCCGTGGCTGCCATTCTCCGGGCGCTGCTGCCGTTGGAGCAGCAGGGCGGGGAGCTGTTCTTCGGCGAGCCGGCGCTTGAGATTCAGGACTGGATGCGTACCGATGCCGAGGGACGCGGCATGATCAATGTGCTGGACTGCGTCAAGCTGGTACAGAACCCCACGCTGTACGCCAGCTTCCTGCTGTGGATGCTCTCCGAACTGTTCGAGAGCCTGCCGGAAGCCGGCGATCTGGACAAGCCCAAGCTGGTGTTCTTCTTTGACGAGGCCCATATGCTGTTCCGAGATGCGCCCAATGTGCTGCTTCAGAAGATCGAGCAGACGGTCAAACTGATCCGCTCCCGGGGCGTCGGCGTGTACTTCGTGACCCAGAGTCCCAGCGATATTCCCGACAGCGTGCTGGCCCAGCTGTCCAACCGTGTACAGCACGCCCTGCGTGCCTACACGCCGGCCGAGCTGAAGGCTGTTCGTGTGGCGGCACAGGCATTCCGGGCCAATCCTGCCTTCCGGGCGGAGGACGCCATCATGGAGCTGGGCGTAGGCGAGGCGCTGACCTCTTTCCTGGACGAAAAGGGCGTGCCCACCATGGTGCAGCGCACCAAGATCATCTGTCCCCAGAGCCTGATGGCCGCGCCGGAACCTATGGTGCGGGCAAAAGTGCTGATGCACGACGGCATGGAGAAGTACGACGACTCTGTGGACAATACCTCCGCCTATGAGGTGCTGTCCGAGGAGGCCGTCGCGGCGGAGGCTGCCAAGCAGGCGGAAGCCGAGCGCAAGGCACAGGAAAAGGCGGCGGCTGAGCAGGAAAAGCAGCGCCTGAAAGAGGAAGAAGCCGACAGGAAGCGGCAGCAGAAGCTGGAAGACGAGGAGCGCAAACGCCGGCAGAAGCTGGAGGATGAAGCCCGCCGCCGGCAGCAGAAGCTGGAGGATGAGGAACGCCGCAAGGCGGAACGCCAGCAGGAGAAGGCGGCGGCTGAGGCCAAGCGCAAGGCAGAGCGGCTGCAGGCCAAGATCGAGACGCAGTTGATCTCCGCCGGCGGTCAGATCCTCAAGCGCGGCTTGATGGGCGTTCTGAAAAAACGCTGATTTACGATGCGCCATTGGGAAGACACCCTGATCCATACAAAAACAGAGCGATGCCATCGCTCTGTTTTTTGCTGAAACGTATCGGGAAAACACCGGTGCTCCCGGAGCTATTTCTGACATAGTATGGTTTGAGCCACTATGATATCATCAGGCTCAGAGAGGAATGACTTTATGGGAATTACCAATTCCAACAAAGAACTGAGCGCAGCGCGGATTGACTGCGGCGGTTCTTTTCAGGTAAAACTGTCGTTGACAGCGGCCCCTGATATTGTGTCAAATCCAACCGACATTGTGCTGATCCTCGACCGGTCGGGGAGTATGGCGGGAAGTGCACTGGCAAATCTGAAAAACGGCGCAAAAGCGTTTATCGACATTATCGACGAGGCCACTGACGGCACACAGGACGGCCAGATCGGCTCCGGCAGCCGCATCGCTGTCGTCAGCTTTGCCAGTACGGCAACACAAGACACCCAGCTGATCACCTCGGTGGCCGATCTGAAAGCGGCGGTAGATGCGCTGACCGCCGGCGGCAGTACCAACCATGCCGACGCCTTCACCAAAGCGTCCGAACTGCTGGCCGCTCCTTCCACCAATGCCCGTGTGATGGTGATGTTCACCGACGGAGAGACCACGGTAGGCCCGGATCCCAGTCCCATTGCCGCGGCAGCCAGGGCGGCCGGGGTGATCATTTATGCCATCGGACTGTCCGGAAGAGGCGGTGTGGATGTTTCCGCGCTGGAGGACTGGGCTTCCAAACCCGCATCCTCCTATGTGGCGATCACGCCGGATGACGCAGAACTGGAGGAACTTTTCAAAGACCTGGCCAGAAATATTGCAAAACCCGGCGCAACCGACGTTGTGGTCACGGATACGGTGTCCCCCTGCTTCCGCATCACCTCCGTCGCCATGCCCACCAAGGGCACGGCCAGTCTGCTGGACGCCGAAACGGTGCAGTGGCAGATCGACGAACTGGGTGTGTCCCAGAGCGAGGGCGCGGTGCTGGAGTTTACCGTGCAGCATATCGGCTCCTGCTCCGGCACCGTTGAAGTGAATGAGTCCATCTCCTATGATGACGCGGAGGGCAATGTGGTGAGCTTCCCCTCTCCGGAACTGGATGTGGATTGCGATATCATCATCCGGCCGGAGATCTGTCCGGAGCCTGTTGAACTGACTGTCGACGGCTGCGAGGACATGCTGGAATTTGACGCCGGAGACCTTGGGATGGAATCCCTGGGCCGCATCGTCCAGTTGAGCGTTACCCTGAAAAATGTCTGTCCCCACAGACGGGTTGCCCTGGCGGCGATTCTGACCGAGGTGGATGACCATGGGCTTGAATATAAGCGCGGTATGAAAACCGTATTGGTCCCGGCCCACACAAAGGAAAGCTGTCGAGATGTGACGGTCCGGTGCATCAAATTTGTTCTGCCCGAGAGCCTGGATGTCTCCGGTTCAACGAGTTCCATCTGCAATGCCCGGAATTTCAAGGCACGCTTTATCGCCAATTATATCGACGACAACTTCACCTGCTGCAATATGGTGCTGTAACCATATTGCAGCTCTGCCGGATACCGTTTTCACGGTGTCCGGATACATAAGATAGACTGGAATGTCAGGAGGGAATGTGGGCAGCGCATATTTCCGCCGTATCGGTGACATGTTAAACCTGATACTGACGATGAAAGGATGTGATGGGCTTTGTCCAACCATTTGAAAAACCAAACAAGCCCCTATCTGCTCCAGCACGCGGAGAATCCGGTGGAGTGGTATCCCTGGGGAGAGGAGGCGTTCCGCCGGGCCAGAGAGAAGGATAAACCGGTCTTTCTCAGCATCGGATACAGCACCTGCCACTGGTGTCATGTCATGGCCCATGAGAGCTTTGAGGACGAGGAGATCGCGGAGCTTTTGAACCGGTATTTTATTTCCATCAAGGTGGACAAGGAGGAGCGACCGGATATTGACGCCATCTACATGGCGGTCTGTCAGGCGTTCACCGGCAGCGGCGGTTGGCCTACCAGCATCTTCATGACAGCCGACCAAAAGCCGTTCTTTGCGGCCACCTACTTTCCGAAGCACTCCACAGGCGGTATGATCGGATTGTGGGAACTGCTCAGTGTGATCCATGAAAAATGGGAAAATGACCGGCCCACGCTGCTGCGGCAGGCCGATGAGATCGTCTCCCACCTGAGCAGGAACAGCCCGGCAGGCGATATGCCGGTCACCAATCTGACAGAAGCTGCTGTGAAACTATATCGGCAGAGCTATGACCCAAAGAACGGCGGATTCGGCCGTGCGCCCAAGTTCCCCGCGCCGCACAACCTGCTGTTTCTCCTGACTTATTATGAGCGGCATGGCGACGCGGCCTGCTTGGAGATGGCAGAGCAGACTTTCCTGCAGATGTACCGGGGAGGACTGTTTGACCATCTGGGCTTCGGCTTTTTCCGCTACTCCACCGACGCGCAATTTCTGATCCCCCATTTTGAAAAAATGCTGTACGATAACGCGCTGCTGATCATGGGTTACTGCAAGGCCTACACGGTGACAAAAAAGCGCCTGTATCTGGAGATCGCCGAGAAAACCGCCGCCTATATTCTTCGGGAGATGACAGACCCGGAAGGCGGTTTTTACAGCGCGCAGGATGCCGACAGTGACGGGGAGGAGGGAAAATTCTATCTCTTCACCCCGGATGAGGTGGAAAATCTTCTGGGCCAAAAGGAGGGTGAAGCCTTTTGCCGTCATTTCGGCATTACCGAATCCGGTAACTTCGAGGGGAAAAGTCTTCCCAATTTGCTTGACAGCGACATATCGGACAAGTCCTTTGATCAATTCCTGAAGCACCTCTGCCAATACCGCGCAAAGCGCTGCGCGCTTCATCTGGATGATAAGATACTGACTTCCTGGAACGCGCTGATGATCGCCGCCATGTGCCGGCTGTACCAGACTGGCGGGAATGCCGCATATCTGGATTGCGCAAAACGGGCGGATCGGTTTATCTGGGACAAGTTATATGACGGAGATGCGCTTTTTGTCAGCTTTCGGAATGGAAAGCGTGGCGTTAAGGGATTTTTGGATGATTATGCCGCCTGCCTGTTTGCACAGCTTGCCCTGTATGGCGCAACATGGGAGAAGGACTATCTGGATCGGGCGAAACAGTTATGCCGGGATGTGCATGACAGATTTCGGGACGATGAAAACGGCGGTTTCTATTTGTACGGTGCGGAACATGAGTCGCTGATCCTGCGTCCCAAGGAAACCTATGACGGCGCGATACCCAGCGGAAACTCCCTGATGGCGTGGAATCTGGTGCGGCTGTCACAGTTGACCGCCGATGAAACGTACCGGCGTGAAGCCGAGGATCAGTTGAGGTTTCTTGCATCGGAGGCAGCACAGTATCCGGCAGCACACGCCATGTTCCTGTCAGCGCTTTTGGATCATGAGGTCCCGCCACCCAAGGTGACGGTGGTGCTGGCTGACCGGGCGGACGCTGTGGCACTGCCTGTCTCGTTTGCTCCGGATACGGTGGTACGCTTGCTGCGCGAGCCTACCAAGGAATTTCCCCTGAAAAACGGCAAGACAACGTATTATGTCTGCCGCAATCACAGCTGTATGCCGCCGGTGAACGAGCTGAAGGAAATGATATAGGCAAAAAGAAAAATGTGCTGCGCAGGGTGCCCGTGGGGACCTGTTGATTTCAGATGCATGGTGCGATTGCAAATGGGGCAAACTGCTTCAGAGGTGATCATCATGTCAAAACAAGGAATGGCGCGGCCGGACTGGACGCACACAAAGCCCCGAAACGAGGCACCGCCTGTCCCTGAAATGCAGGGGAAGGCCAAGCACGGCAAGAAAAACGCAAACCCCATTATCAGCGGGACGCATGGCGCTGAACAAAAAGTATACCACACGGAAAAACCGATTTCCAAGGTCTATCCCGTCATTGACAACGATCTGGCACGGGATAATGTGGAAAACGACATCCCCGCCGCGGATCTGGAGGATCTCTGATCCTGTCACACATGGCCCCAGTTATGCATAGGCTGGCCAGGGGTGATGTTATGAATTGCGGTTCAAACTGCCCGAGTGCGGTGGCGCATATCCGGGGAGGGGCGGACGCAGCGTGCCTGTCCGGACAAGTACGGTTTTATCAGGAGCGCGAAAGTGTTTTGGTGGTGGCAGAGATCTCGGGACTTCCCCAGAACAGCAAGACCGGATTCTTTGCCCTTCATATTCATGAGGGAAAGAAGTGTGGCGGTCAGGCTTTTGCGGAGACGGGCGGCCACTATCCTCGCAGTAGAGCGGTTCCACCATTTCATATAAGCGCGTGAAGTCCACTGCCGCATCTACCTTCCGCAGCAAATGCTCTTTCGGCACCAGTTGGTCTATGACCACAAACTCTACCATGTCCCGGTCCATTTTTCCTCGCTCCAGCATTTTTCATCACCCTATTCTATTATACCATATACATGAGAAAAAGCCCAGCATTTGCTGGACTTTTTCGACGAGCTGAAGCAAAAGAACACGCCGGGAGGCGTGTTCTTTTGCTTGTCTTGTCGTTCAAAATGTGCTATGATGACAGCATCACCAAAAACAGGAGAGAAAGAGGGAGAGACGATGAAAAAACGGTATGCCGCCCTGGTGCTGGGCCTTCTGCTGCTTCTGACGGCGACGGGCTGCGCCGCCGCACCGGGCGAAACGGAGAGCACGGTGGAAACGGTGACCTCCAACGGCGTGGAGTGTTACCGAGTGGACGGCGTGTGCTACCCGGCAGTGTTCGGCGAACCGCAGCTGACCACAGCAGAGCTGACCGCCCTTCTGGACGGCGGCGACCCTGTGGAGATGGCCATGACCGTGAACACCGTGCCGGACGCGCTGCGCCTGCTGCGTCTGCGGCAGCAAACCGGTGAGGACATCGACAATCAGGGCGCGGAAACGACGCTCCTTCGCGGCGGCAGCCAGCCCCGCGGCTGGGTAGAGGCGTTTTTGTATCTTCTCTGCGGCGACTATGAGGACAGCGGGCGCATCGATCTGTTTGCCCCAGGCAATTATTACGGCCTTTGTACCGTAAAGCAGGACGGGCTGTACTATGCATTCGATCTGTTTGAGATCCGCGGTAATCGCTGGATCACCTTCTCTGACATGAGCTTTGTGGATGCGGATGCGCAGAAGCTGGCGGACACACTGCGGGAAAACTGTGATTACAGTCCCTTTACAAAGGGACTGTACGAGACAAACACCTACACGCTGCCGGATAAGGAGACCTGGGCACTGGAAAAAGCCTTCAAGCAGCGGGAGTACACCGATGAGGAGATACAGCAGCTGGCCAGCGCCGGACTGACGCTGGAGGAGGCCGCCGACAAGCTGCATTTTATTGAGGACGCCGCGCTGTTTCTGAGGGCCAGTGACTACCGCGTAGATGAGCAAGACGCATACTTTTTGCAGGGCCGCTACGTCAATTTCAGTCTCAACCCGGGCTGCTATATTGGCGGCTACGACTGGGGATGGGGCTTGCCGGCGGACTATACCTACGCATACATGGCGGGATCGTGCAACGGGACGTCCAACCTGATGAACCGCCTTTTGGCGGGAGATTATGAGGAACAGGGCTACGTGCAGTATATGGGCGGCCACATTTTCAACTACGTCAAGCAGGACGGATATTACTACTTCTGCGACTTTGCCAACTGCGAGATCATCTGCGGCAACGGTCAGGACTACCTGATGTACGTTTGTCAAGACCCGCTGGAATTTACGGAATACTACTGCGCCAACGTGTTTCCGGGCTGGGACGATCCGGAAGACGATGAATATTTGGTGCTGATGTACCTCTATCCCCGGGACGGCAAGGATTCGCTTCCCCGAGGCAGCAGCGGCGCATACAATTATCTGACCGGCGGGCGGGCCTGCGATATTATCAGCTCCGAGGTGGAGGATACGGTGGTCATTCTCTACGAGCGGGACTGGTATCACCATAGTTTCATGGACGTAGACCCTGACGCGATCCCCGAAGTATGCGACGATCTGATCGATGGCGTGATGCATAGGGTGAACTGGCGCACCGGAGAGGTGCTGGACGGCTGACACAGGCAAAAAAAAGAACACGCCTTAAGAGCGTTGCCATAAGAAAACATGAGGAAACCCAGTAAAATCAATGTTTTTTAGGGCAGCGGAAAGCGGGGCACGGTACAAAAACCAAATATCGCACAGAAAAAGGGTGTTGTCACACAAGGCAGCACCCTTTTCTGTTATCCAGCCTTGCCGCAGATTTTGAAAAAAGTCTGCGGCTTTTTTCATGCCCAAATTCAGAAAGGGGGCGACGTTATGTGCTTTACTTCCGGCCAAGACCGGGCCTTTGAACGGCTGATGCAGGAAAAGCCCGGTTTCGATCACTACGACGGCGGCGGGGCGAACGCGCCGGAGGATTGCGGCAGTTGCCGCTTCTATCGCCCGGATTGGAAATATCAATACTGCGTGTATGCAGAGTGTCCCTATCAGCCGGGCAAGCTGACCGCTTTTGCTGCGGTCAAATTCACAGTGAAAGGAGCTGACAACGATATGGCAGTATTCCGCGTGGAGAAGAACAAAGGCTATACGGTGATGTCCAACCACCACCTGCGGAACAAAGCCCTGTCCCTGAAAGCCAAGGGCCTGCTGTCACAAATGCTGTCCTTGCCGGAGGATTGGGACTACACCCTAAAGGGCCTGTCCCTTATCAACCGGGAAAGCATTGACGCTATCAGGACGGCGGTGTGGGAGCTGGAACGGGCCGGATATATCAGGCGGGAGCAGGGCCGCGACGCAAAGGGCAAAATGGCCGATATGGTCTATACCATTTACGAGCAGCCGGTGTTGGATAAGCCGGTATTGGAAAACCCGGTGTTGGAAAATCCAACATCGGATAACCCGACATCGGATAATC
>CAMCSE010000050.1 GCA_945877515.1 uncultured Clostridia bacterium
AAAATTTTTTAAAAAAGATTGTTAAAAAAGTTGACAACTGAGTTTTCTTGCGCTAAAATAGCAGTAAATTTTTTCAATCCCAAAGGATGATTTATATGAAAAAGCAAAAAATCTCCGACGCTGTAATCCATCGTCTCCCCCGCTATTACCGTTACTTGGACGATCTGTACAACAAAGGTGTTGTCCGCATTTCCTCTCACTCACTCGGTGAAAAAATGGACATTACT
Organism: uncultured Clostridia bacterium; assembly: GCA_945877515.1. GTDB lineage: Bacteria > Bacillota > Clostridia > Oscillospirales > Oscillospiraceae > Vescimonas. Next base: position 228 of record CAMCSE010000050.1, read on the forward strand.
GCTTCCCAGATCCGGCAGGATCTCAGTTGCTTCGGCGAGTTTGGCCAGCAGGGCTATGGCTATAATGTGGCCGAGCTCCGCGCCGAGATCGGTCATATTTTAGGCATTGACAATGACCACAAGCTCATTATCATCGGTGCAGGCCATCTGGGCCACGCATTATTGCAGAACTTTGACTTTGCGAAGGTCGGCTTCCATTTGGATTCCGCCTTTGATGTTTCTTCCGCACTGATCGGTGACGAAATCAATGGCATAACGGTCCGTTCCATGGATGAGTTGGATGACTATGTGGCCCAGCACCATCCCAACGTGGCAGTGCTGACCGTCCCTCAGCATGTGGCGCAGCCGTTGGCTGACCGTCTTGTCGCGCTCGGCATTCGCGGCTTTTGGAACTTCACAAATGTTGAAATTTCTGTCCCGGAGGACGTTTATTCCGAGGATATCCACTTTGTGGATACACTGCTGACACTCAGCTATCACATCTCCCGTACGCCGCAGGAATAAAATTCCTCCACACGCTTTCACACTTTGCCGCCTCTCACATACTATGGAATGAGACTCCCTTGCAGGGTCTGAATTTTCATAGGAGGTTACGCTATGTGTAATCAGAATTCTTGCTTTGGCGGCAACAGCTGCTGCTGGATCATCATCGCCATCATTCTCCTGTTCCTGTTCTGCGGCAATGGCTGCAACAACGGCTGCGAGAGCAATTGCGGCTGCAACAACGGCTGCGGCTGCTAAACCTCAGATACCACGGCCCCATCGAAAGATGGGGCCTATTTTTCTTCAAATCTCCGCAGATATATGGTATACTGTTTACATGATATGAACGTCTTTGCAAGGAGGAATCCGTTTTGGACATCCACGATTTTTATAAAGCCTATCAGAAGCATCAACCACGCCTTCTGTGCAGCCGCAGAGAATATGCCGTTCTGGTACCGCTGGTAGAAACCGGTAACGGCCTCTGCCTGCTGTATGAGGTACGTTCCGGCGGGATCCGTCAACCTCACGAGGTCTGCTTTCCCGGCGGGCGAATGGAACCGGGCGAAACGCCAACAGACTGCGCCCTGCGTGAAACACAGGAGGAACTGGGGATCCGTCCGGAAAATCTGGATGTCATCGGTCTTCTTGACTTTCTCTATCTCCGCTCTGACGCGCTGATGCATCCTGTGTTGGCCAGAGTTGATGCCCATGCGCTGACATGTATGCGCCCCAATCCGGATGAGGTGGCAGATACTTTTCTGGTTCCGGTGCAGTGGCTGACAGAGCATCCGCCCACGCTGTATCGCTATCCTCTCCGCCCAATGATCGGCGCAGACTTCCCTTATGACACAGTGCAGCGGGACAACTCTTATCCATGGGAAGACGGCCGCATGGAAGTCCCCGTCTACGAAGGGCTTCCCTATCCGCTGTGGGGTCTGACTGCCCGCATCACCTACTATTTGCTGAAAGATGTACCGTCGTGAGGCGGTACATCCTTTTATTTTATAAGATCACTTTCACCGGTTTGTCGATCTCCATGCTGTCCGGCGTTACACGGCAGCACCACGCCTCCACGCCCACACCAGCCGCCTTTGCCTGCCGGAGCGCTGCGCCGAAGGTGGGATGGGTCACGTCATTGGGCAAAAAATCCAGCACATCCGCCATCTGGATCACGAAAAAGGCCGTAGCCTGATGGCCCAACTCCACCGCATGGATCAGCTCATGCAGGTGTTTTACGCCCCGTTCCGTAGGGGCATCGGGAAACCGCACATGACCGTTCTCCTCCAGCGTGACCCCTTTCACCTCCACCAGATGCAGCCCTTTGGGGGTCTCCAGACAGAAGTCCAGCCGGGACTGGCCGAAACGGTACTCACTATGTACGGCAGTCGCTGTCGGGTCAAACCGCAGCGCCCACTCAGCAAACGCTTTATTCGGCGCCTGCGCGTCCATATTGATCAGCCGGTGGCCTTTCTCTACGGCGATCAGGTCGTAGGCCGTCTTGCGGCCCGGATTTGTCCCTTTTTCCAGATAGACTGCCGCGCCGGGGACGAGCAGTTCCCTGCACCGTCCTGTATTTTTCACATGGCACACCGTTTCCGCGCCGTTAAGCGCCACAAGCGCAATAAACCGGTTGGGCCGCGCCAAAAATACACCCTTTTCCACCTGTCCATACTGCATTTTCCGTTCCTCCTTGCCTTTGGTCAATCAGGAAAACACACCTTATTGTTAAAAATACATATTTTGTAGTATAGCATGGCATCCTTTGTTTGAAAAGCATTTCACAACGGAAGTTGTCCGAAGCGTCAATATGGCCAAATTTTATTTAGCTATTCTCACAAATTTTGTATATGAAGGAAAAAAACGGTTGCAATTATGCCAAATGTTTGGTACAATCGAATCGCCAATATAGGAATGGGAGGTAATATAAATCATGGATTACTCCAATCTGTTTGTATGTCTGATGGGACTATGCACGGTGTTTATCGGGCTGATCTGCATCATCATACTGGTGTCTGTGATGAGCAATGTGGTGCGCAGAACCGACAAGAAAACAGCGTCTGCCGCCATTCCCGCACCGGCTGCCGTATCCACTGCCGCATCAGCGGTCACTCCGGAGCTGGTGGCCGCCGTAGCCGCCGCCATCGCTGAGGACATGGGCAGTGATGTCAGCGCGATCCGTATCGTATCCATGAAAAAGATTTGAGGAGGAGAAATAACATGAAGAAATACAGAGTCAACGTAAACGGCACCGCCTATGAGGTGGAGATCGAAGAAATGACCGGCGCACCTGCCGCAGCGCCTGTGGCCGCGCCTGCCGCCGCTGCTGCTCCCACACCCGCTGCCGGCGGTGCAGGTGAGAGCATCAACGCTCCCATGCCCGGCAACATTCTGGCTGTCAATGTGGCTGCCGGCGACACCGTGAAAAAGGGCCAGGTGCTGATGGTTCTGGAAGCCATGAAGATGGAGAACGAGATCATGGCGCCCCGGGACGGCAAAGTGACCGCCGTGGCCGTTGCCAAGGGCGCTGCCGTGGAGTCCGGCGCATTGCTGTGTACCATCCAGTAACGGAGGGGACACATGCAAGCCATTCTGAATTTCTGTGAGCAGACTGGTTTTTACCAGTTCTTCCAGGGTGACAACTGGAAATGCGCGGTGATGATCGTCATCGCCTGTGTGCTGCTGTTTCTGGGCATTGTGAAAAAGTTTGAGCCACTGCTGCTGGTGCCCATCGCCATCGGCATGCTGGTGACCAACCTGCCCGGCGCGGAGATGTATCATGAGATCCTCTTTGCCGGCGGACATATCCACTGGGATCTGTTCGGCGGCAGTCCCATCACCGCTGAATTTATCGCCGAGATGCAAAGCTCCGGCGTCTCAGAGGCGGTGCTCAGCAGCGTCGCGGTAGGACAGACAGTCTCTGTCGGTCTGATCGACGTGCTGTATCTGGGCATCAAGCTGGGCATCTATCCGTGCCTGATCTTCATGGGTGTGGGCGCCATGACCGATTTCGGTCCCCTGATCGCCAACCCCAAGAGCCTGTTGCTGGGCGCTGCCGCGCAGCTGGGTATCTTTATGACCTATGTGGGCTGCCGCCTGCTGGGCTTCACCGGCCCCGAGGCTGGTTCCGTGGGCATCATCGGCGGCGCCGACGGTCCCACTGCCATCTTCGTCACGGCGATGCTGGCGCCGGCCCTGCTGGGCCCCATCGCCGTATCGGCCTACTCTTACATGGCGCTGGTGCCCGTTATCCAGCCGCCTATCATGAAGGCACTGACCACCGAAAAGGAACGTCAGATCGTCATGAAGCCCCTGCGTGAGGTCAGCAAAAAGGAGAAGATCATCTTCCCCGTTGTGGTGACCATCTTTGTGGCACTGCTGGTGCCCTCCGCCGCGCCGCTGATCGCCTGCCTGATGCTGGGCAACCTGTTTAAAGAGTGCGGCGTTACAGAACGGCTCAGCAAGACCGTCCAGAACGAGCTGATGAACATCGTCACCATCTTCCTGGGCGTCAGCGTGGGTGCTACCGCCACCGGTGCCACGTTCCTCAGCCCCAAGACGCTGATGATCATGGGCATGGGCATCGTGGCCTTCGGCTTCGGCACTGCCGGCGGTGTGCTGCTGGCCAAGTTCATGAACCTGTTCCTGAAGGAGAAGATCAATCCCCTCATCGGCTCCGCCGGTGTGTCCGCCGTCCCCATGGCCGCCCGCGTCTCGCAGAAGGTCGGCCAGGAGGCCAACCCCGGCAACTTCCTGCTGATGCACGCTATGGGGCCCAATGTGGCCGGTGTGATCGGCTCGGCCATCGCCGCCGGTGTGATGATCTCCCTGTTTGGCTAATAGGAGGTAACTATGGAATTTTTGTCGAATAAACCCCTGCTGATCACCGATACTATCCTGCGTGACGCCCACCAGTCCCAGGCCGCCACCCGCATGACCATTGAGGACATGCTGCCGGCGCTGGAAATGCTGGACGCCATCGGCTACTATTCTCTGGAGTGCTGGGGCGGCGCCACCTTTGACGCCTGTATGCGTTTCCTCAATGAGGATCCGTGGGAGCGTCTGCGCACCATCCGCAAGCATGTGAAGCACACCAAGCTGCAGATGCTGTTCCGCGGCCAGAACATTCTGGGCTACAAGCACTACGCCGACGATGTGGTGGACGCCTTCTGCCGCAAGAGCATCGAAAACGGCATTGACATCATCCGCATTTTCGACGCCCTCAACGACGTGCGCAATCTGGAGCAGGCAATCAAGTCCACCAAAAAGTACGGCGGACAGGTGGAAGCCACTCTCAGCTACACCATGTCCCCCATCCACAACGAGGCTTACTTCGTGAAGCTGGCCAAGGAGTTGGAGCAGATGGGCGCCGACGCCATCTGCATCAAGGATATGGCCAATCTGCTGCTGCCCATGGATGCCTACTCTCTGGTGAAGGCGCTGAAGGAGACGGTTTCCGTCCCCATCCACCTGCACACCCACAACACCTCCGGCACCGGCGACATGACGCTGCTGATGGCGGCCTATGCCGGTGTGGACATTGTGGACACCGCCCTCTCCCCCATGGCCAACGGTACCAGCCAGCCCGCCACCGAGTCTCTGGTGGCTACCCTAAAGGGTACGCCCCGCGATACCGGTCTGGATCTGGGCAAGATGTCCGACGCCGCCGTCCATTTCCGCAAGGTGGCACAGCGCCTGCAGGATGCCGGCATCCTGGATCCCAAGGTGCTGCGTGTGGACACCAATACCCTGCTGTATCAGGTGCCCGGCGGTATGCTGTCCAACCTGATCTCCCAGCTGAAGCAGGCTGGGAAGGAGGACAAGTACTATGACGTGCTGGCGGAGATCCCCCGTGTCCGCAAGGACTTCGGCTATCCCCCGCTGGTGACGCCCTCCAGCCAGATCGTGGGCACTCAGGCGGTGATGAACATCATCATGGGCGAGCGGTACAAAACCTTCCCCAAGGAGAGCCGCGCCATGCTGAAGGGCGAATATGGCAAGCTGCCCGGCGAGGTCAATGAGGAGGTCCGGGCCAAGGCGGGCATTGCCCCCGAGGATGTGATCACCTGCCGTCCCGCCGACCTGCTGGAGCCGGAGCTGGAGAAGTACAAGGAAGAGTTCAAGGACATTGCCAAGAGCGAAGAAGATGTGCTGAGCCTCGCCCTGTTCCCCCAGGTGGCCCCCAAGTTCATCGAGAAGCGCGACCATCCCGTGGCCGAAGCATCTCCCGCCCCCGCTCCCACTGCCAAGCCCGCCGCCGACCCCAACGCCGTCCGCCAGCTGTATGTGGAGTGGAAAGGCTGAGCAATGGCCTGAGACACCATACCACAAGGCATCGCCCGTTTATCGGGCGGTGCCTTGTTTTTTGGGAAAAAGCTCCTTTCGGAAGAAGATCAGAACTTTTGATTGACTTCGCCATGGCTCCTTGCTATAATACTTTTTGTGTTGAGGGAGTAGTCGGCGCGTCAGCGCGGTGTGTCAACATGCTGGCCATGGGCCTGGCACACCTTAATTGATGAGACTCATGCGGGCAGCGATGCCGTATGTGTCTTATGTACCACAAGTTACACGAGCGGATACGGCAGGTATCCGCTCATTTTATTTCTACGGAGGAAGCCACCATGGGATTTCTGGAACTGTTTTTACTGGCCATCGGCCTGAGCATGGATGCCTTTGCCGTCTCTGTATGCAAGGGTCTTGCCATGCAGAAGGTCACCTTTCGCAATGCCGCCATCTGCGGTGTGTGGTTCGGCGGCTTTCAGGCGCTGATGCCTTTCATTGGCTATCTGTTGGGTTCAGGGTTTGAGAAGTACATTAACGCCGTGGCGCCGTGGATCGCCTTTGTGCTGCTGGCACTGATCGGCGGCAACATGATCCGGGAGGCTCTGTCCAAGGATGATGAGGATACCTCCGCCGCGCTGGATGTGAAAACCATGTTCCTGATGGCGGTGGCCACCAGTATCGACGCGCTGGCGGTGGGCATCACCTTCGCCTGTGTGCCGGTGGAAATCATCACCGCTTCCCCTCTGGTGAATACCATTGTGGCCGTCTGTCTCATCGGCGCCACCACCTTTGTGCTCTCCTGCGCAGGCGTCAAGGCCGGCAGCGTGTTCGGCTCCCGCTATAAGTCCAAAGCTGAGTTTGTAGGCGGTGCGATCCTGATTCTGATCGGCGTCAAAATCCTGCTGGAGCATCTCGGTGTGCTGTAACACCACATATAAGAAAAATCAGGCACCCGATCGGGTGTCTGATTTTTTTCAGTCAACGATATCCACAGAAACCTTGGCACCTGTACGCTGGGCGTAGGAGCGCACCACTGTGCGGATCTCCTTGGCAATACGGCCCTGACGACCGATCACCTTGCCCATATCCTCGGGGGCAACGCGCAGCTCCAGCGTCAGCTCGTCGCCGTTCTCGACCTCAGTCACAGTGACCTGGTCGGGATGCTGCACGAGGCTTCTGGCGATATAGAGCAGCAATTCCTTCATGGCTTGCCCCCGGACTTACAGAACGTCGACCTTCTTCAGCAGGGCACGAACGGTATCGGTGGGCTGAGCGCCGGTCTTGATCCACTCGCGGGCACGGTCAGCGTCAATCTTGATCTCGGCGGGGTTCACGCAGGGGTTGTAAGTGCCGATCTCCTCAATGAAACGGCCGTCACGGGGATAACGGCTGTCAGCCACCACAACGCGATAGTAAGGAGCCTTCTTGGCGCCCATTCTTCTCAGTCTGATCTTAACCATGGTTTTTTCCTCCAAAATAAAATAATTTTATCATGTATCATAAATGCCGGGGCACTTATTTCAATCTTCTCTTGCGGCCAAAGCCGTGCATTCCGCCCATGGAATCGCCCATCATGCCGTTCAGCGCGCTCATGCCCCGTTTGCCGCCGCGGGTCAGCGCCTTGGTCATCTGCTGCATGGCTTCAAAGGATTTCAGCAGCCGGTTCACGTCCGACACCTGCTGGCCGCAGCCGGCAGCTATGCGGCGCTTGCGGCTGGCGTTGAGGATCTGGGGATTCTCCCGCTCCTGCACAGTCATGGACTGGATGATAGCCTTGGTGCGGGAAAATTGTCTGGGGTCGATCTGGTCGGGGTCAAAGCCCTTGGCCATATTGCCCGGCAGCATTCCGGCGATCTGGCTCAGATCACCCATATTCTGCAGCTGCTCCAGCTGCTCCAGATAATCCGAAAGCGTCAGCCGGTTTTTCCGCAGCTTCTCCTCCAGCTTCTTTGCCTGCTTCTCATCGTACTGCTGCTCCGCCTTCTCAATAAAGGACAGCATATCGCCCATACCCAAAATGCGGGAGGCCATGCGGTCGGGATGGAACAGTTCGATCATATCCAGCTTCTCGCCGGTACCCACAAATTTGATAGGCTTTCCGGTGGCCGCCCGGATGGACAGGGCTGCGCCGCCGCGGGCGTCGCCGTCCAGCTTGGTCAGCATCACGCCGTCAATGCCCAGTGCATCGTCGAAAGCCTTGGCGGCATTCACCGCGTCCTGACCGGTCATGGCGTCCACCACCAGCAGGATCTCATTGGGCTTCACGGCGGACTTGATGTTCCGCAGCTCGTCCATCAGCGTCTCGTCAATATGCAGACGGCCGGCGGTATCCAGAAATACCATGTCGTTGCCATGGTCGGCGGCGTACTTCACGGCTTCCCGGGCGATGGTCACGGGATCGATCTGCCCCATTTCAAACACAGGGATGTCCAGCTGCTGGCCCACCACCTGCA
>CAMCSE010000051.1 GCA_945877515.1 uncultured Clostridia bacterium
GAGATTTCTGCCTGTCTCGTGGGCTCGGAGATGTGTATAAGAGACAGGGAGGCTTAACGCATGAAACCAAGATTTTTTGCCGCGCTGCTGGCGGCGCTGATGATTTTTTCCCTCACCGGCTGCAATCGGTCGCTGCTGGACAAGGATGACCCCGTGACGCTGACCTTCTGGCACGTCTACGGCGAACAGTCCGGCTCTCCCATGGACGAGCTTGTGGACGAGTTTAACCGGACGGTGGGCGCGGAAAAGGGCGTGCGGGTGACCGTCACCGGCACCAGCAGCGCCTCCCAGATCGGCGCGTTTCTGTTGCAGGCGCAGGCGGGCGGCTCCGAGCTTCCGGAGATGCCGGATGTGTTCACCTGTCACATTGGGGACGCGCTGGCGCTGGGGGCGGAAAATTTGCTGGACTGGAACAGCCTGTTCACCGAGGATGAGCGCGAGGAGTTTGTCTCCGGCTTTCTGGCGGACGGCACGGCGGACGGCAAGCTGCTGGTATTCCCCATGTCCAAATCCACCCATGTGCTGATGCTCAACGGCTCCGCCTTTGACCGCTTCTCCGCCGCCACCGGCGCCCAGTACAGCGACCTTACCACATGGGAGGGCTTTTATCAGACCGCCGGTGCTTTCTACGACTACAGCGGCGGCAAGACCTTCTGCGCTCTGGACTATCCTCTCCGCGCTGTGGAGCTGCGGACCATGGAGCAGGGTGCGGAGGATTTCTATACCGAGGACGGCTGGTACGACACGGACAACGCCGTCTTCAAGGAGAGCTGGCTGGAATTTGCCCGCGCTCTGGTGCAGGGACATATCCAGATGTCCGACCGCTATTCCAATACGCAGGTCATGACCGGCGAGACCATATCCGGCATCGGCTCGTCTGCCGCCATCCTCTACTATAATGATAAGGTGAGCTATCTTGACGGCACGGTGGAGCCGATGAACCTGCAAGTCCTGCCCATGCCGAAAACCAACGGTGCCGATGCGCTGATGACGCAGGCGGGCGTGGGTCTATGCGCTTACAAGACCGATGAACAGCGGGCGGAGGCCGCAAGCCTGTTCGTCCACTGGCTGACGGAGCCGAAGCGGAACCTTGATTTTGTGGCCGAGACCGGCTATATGCCCGTGCGGAACGGCGCGTTTGACGCCATTGAGGACTATACGGATTTCCCGGAACCACAGCAGGCGTACCAAAATCTCTACGCCGCGCTGAACACCATGCGGCGGGAGTATACGCCGGTGTCCGAGCCGCGCTTTTCCGGCTATTACGGCAAGGTCAACGCCCTTTACGATGCGCTGCGGGAGGCGCAGAAGGCCTATCCCGCCCGTCTTGCAAATGGCGAGAATATGGATGATCTTGCCAACGAGACATGGACGCTGCTCTGCTCCATGGGCTGAAGCGGATGAAAAACAAACCACAGGCAGGTAAAAATCGATGCGCCATGTACTGGAAAAACTGAACTACGCCAACCGCTCCATGAAGCACAAGCTGCTACTCTACATGGCGGCGATGGGCCTTCTTCTGGCCGCGGTGCTGCTGGTGAGCCTGCAAATTTTCGGGCGGATCAATACCCCCGGCGAGGAGTTGTCCAAAAGCATGAGCATCCAGATGGAGGTGTTCCGCTCGGATATGGCCTCCCTCTGGCGGAATGTCTCCGGCATGAGCGCCCATCTGTCCAAGGATATGACGGACATTCTGGAGGACTCATTGGCCGAACAGGGCATGACCTTTTCGGAGCTGGACGGAAATCTTGACGCCATCTCACAGGTAGAGGAGGCGCTGCTGGAGCCGCTGTGTCAGTATGCCCGTCAGACGGACTGCTCCGGAGCCTTTGTCATTCTGGAAGCCGCCATCGGCGTAAGCAGCGGCGAGGCTGACCGCAGCGGGCTGTATGTCCAGCGGAGCAATGCCGAGCATTTGACCGGGGATCTGCTGCTCTACCGGGGCATGGCGGAGATTGGGAAGGCCCACGGGGTCATGCCCCACCGGAAATGGAGCCGGGAGTTCAACACGGAGACTCTGCCGGATTACCGGCAATGCCTTGCGGATGCGGCCGCGCCGGTATCTTCCGCCTCCTGCCGCACCTCGGCACTGATCACCCTTCCCGGCACCTCGGAGCGGGCCGTTCTGCTGACCATTCCCATGGTCGGGGAGGACGGCACGGTATACGGACTGTGCGGCTTTGGGGTCAACCAAACTTATTTTGCAGCTCACCACAAGCAGCCTACTGGCTTTCAAAGCGTTGCCTGCCTCATGGCCTCGGAGGGCGGCGTGTCCAACACGCTTGACAGCGGCGGGTGTCTGATGGCCGGCGGTGCGGGAGACTACTGCTATGTTCCCATTAACGACCGTCTCACACTCAAGCCCATGCGTCACGGCCTGATCGCCATGAAATGCGGGGGACTCTCCTATGTGGGCATGACCATGGACTTTACCGCTGCGGGCGGAGACAGCGAGAGCCGGACATTGGCGGTGCTGATCCCCGCGCAGGATTACCGGCAGCTTGTGGTACGCAGCGTCTGGCAGACCGCTTTGCTGCTGTTCCTGCTGCTCTTTGCCCTGTGCCTTGCCTGCATTGTCCTCAGCCGCAGATACCTCTCTCCGCTGCTGCGGGACCTCCGGCAGCTTACGGAGGAAAACCGGGGCGACGGGCAGATGAGTTATAGCGAATTTGCCGCCGTATCCGGATCTCTGCGGGCGCAGGATGAAGCGCATCAGGAGACTGTTTTCGCGTTGGAGAGCGAGAAGGACGCGGCCCTGCGGCAGAGCGAGTCCCTGTTGGGCGAAAAGGCCGTGCTGCAAGCGCAGGTGGAGGAAACACAAAGCCGGTTGGAGACCGTGCAGACGGACGCATCCCGTATGGCTCACGCGCAGAAGGATGACATTGACCCGGAGGTGTACCGGATCTTTGTGACCGGGCTGGATAAGCTGACGAATACGGAGCGCAAGATCTATGAGGGCTATGTTGTCGGCATGGGGCCACAGGAGATGAGCGTTCAATTCTCTGTTAAGGTGAGCACCATTTACAGCCACACCAAGAGCATTCTCCGAAAGACGGGGCTTGATTCCTACCGAAAGGTACAGCAATATGCCGCGATCCTGCGTCAGACGCAGGAGGAACAGGAGAACGAAACATAGTAAAGAAAAAGCGTCCCTCTTGCGCCGGTCTGAGCGACACGGCGCAAGGGGGGCGTTACTGTTCCGTAGTATTATGATTACTTGATGGCGTCTTTGAGGGCCTTGCCGGGCTTGAAAACCGGCACCTTGCAGGCGGGGTAGGTCATGGACTCGCCGGTACGGGGGTTGCGGCCCACGCGGGCAGGGCGCTCCTTGACCTCGAAGCTGCCAAAGCCCACCATCTGCACCTTGTCTCCGCCCTTCATGGCAGTCTCCACCGCACCGGTAAAGGCTGCGAGGGCCGCCTCGCAGTCCTTCTTCGTCAGACCGCTGGCTTCCACCATGGCGGCAATCAGTTCAGATTTGTTCATGGAAATCGCTCTCCTTCTCATTTGTAGTATGACCGCATTATAACGGAGGGAGTCGGAAACTGTCAACTGCGGCCTGATTCGGCGTAATATTGCGTTCGCCCGATAGAGACAAAGCCCTCCAGACCAGTAAAATCATTTACAGAAAGCTGGGTATCCACAAAGCCTATCAGCTCAAAATCTGCATCGCACTTCTGCGTCAGGAGCGAGAAGCACAAAACTGAACAAGAAACGAGCCGCCCCCGTCAAGCGTTGAGCCTGACGGGGGCGGTTTCGTCTGTCCATGGGGTTGTTACCTATTTGAGTTGCCTTTACTGTCTTATTAAATGATATGTCGCATACAAGTAAACAATATTATATCATTCAATGAAACGGTAAAATATATACAGGAAAGAAAGGTGACGAAACTATGGACACGCTTCAGCGGCTGCATCAACTACTGGACGAACGCGGATGGTCAGAATACCGGCTGGCTAAAAATTGCGGTCTTTCCAACTCTACCATTGCGAATATCTATCACCGCAATACGATTCCCTCCATCAGTACGCTGGAAGCGATCTGTACCTCTTTCGGCATCTCGCTTTCCCAGTTCTTCGCAGAGGGCGAAATGGTGGAGCTGACACCGGAATTGAAGGAACTTTTTGATAACTGGGTAAATCTGACGCCCCAGCAGAAGGACGCGGTTTTACAGACCATGCGCGCCATGAACCACGATCAGACCTGATACAGAGGAAGCCTTTGCAGGCTTCCTCTTTTTTCGTCCGCTATCGTTTTATTGAACGATAAAACTTCCTGCTTTCGACCTTGTTCGACGGTTTTCCCCTCATGTCTATGCTATATTGTCGTTAAGTTAAGCGATAAATATCGCTAAGAGAAATATCAGGAGGGAAACCGTATGAAAACAAATGCCAAGCAGCTTGCCGCAGCGCGGCGCGCCATGGAAGTCATCGCCGTGCGTGAAGGGATCAGCGTGGAAGAAGTCCGCAGGGAAATCAGCCTTGCCATCCTCATGGCACAGCCAAGGGACGCCGGTATCGTCTCCGAGATTCCGTGCGCCGGTGCGGTCCCGACGCCGGAGGAATTGATCGCCTACTGTGCGGCGCGGATACAGAGGGAACAGCGCAATTCACCACGGCACCGGAAATAGTAGGGTTGTCAGCTTCTCCAGTTGTTTTTCTCCAGTGCCTCAAAGTAGGCCCAGGTCTGCGGCGCGGCATTCCGAAAGGTTTCCATGCGTTTTTCGCTGCCGCTGTATGCGATCCAGTAGTCAAAGCAGTCTGCGAAGTATTCTCTGGCGTTGGTTTTGGCGTAATCCCGCAGCCCGGAGTTCTGTGCCTCCGCCAGATATAGCTGCTCATGCTCCGCAGGGATTCCCAGCGTCCAATCGAGGAAATGTCCGAATTCATGGAGCGTCGCGCTGGCTTCCGAGAGGTAGATGGTTTTCTGGCTGTAGTTGGTGGCTCCAATGCAGCTCATGTTCAGCTGCTTGCTGAGTTCGCTGATGTAGTCGAAGTCGATACGGTATGTCCAGCCGGCGGCGTTGAAGGCGGCAAGCACCGGCTCCGGCACCTGCCGCAGCGCCAGCAGGTAGTCGTTGATGTTGACGCCTGCCGCGTTCACTAACGTCACCGGAGCTGCCGGGGCTGTCACGGCGAAGGCTCTGGTCAGGATTGCGTGAAGGAGCATGGCAGCGTCCCTGCGGGTGACGATCTCGTTTGCATCATCCTCCTCGCCGCAGAGCTGAAGCTCCTTCCCGATGCGGATGCAGTTTTCATGATCGGGCAGCGACACGCCGCCCGCATAGAGTACGCTGTCGTAAACGGGGATCTTAGCTGTGGCAAAGGCGCTTTTGAGCAGCGCTCCCCGGCATAGCTGGATATTGGGCGCGGAGAGTGCGGTTTCGTTCAGCCATCCCTTTCGGTAGGATTGTTCCACAGCGCTTTGGCTCAGATCACTCCATGAGCTGCCCTCGACCTTCACATCATAGGCCCGGCAGAGCATCATCGCCCACTGCCGCACCGTCACCGGTGCATTTGGGGAGAAGCATCCGTTCCCTGTGCCTTGCGTGATCTCATGCTCCGCAAGATACATCGCGCTCTCATAGCAGTCCGCAGTCTCCGGCACGTCATCAAAGCCTGTGTAGGCAGCGAAAGCAGCGGTGGGCAGGATCACTGCCAGGACAAGGGTGCAGACAGCCAACGCTGTTCTTCTAACGATCATCTTCATAAGTTCCTCCATATTCTTGTTCTTTCTCTGTCCTGTATCCTCCGGTAGAGTAGGCTCTTCTGGATGCGCCATGGTGACGCTACCCTATGGACAGAATTTTGAGAGTAAAAACGTCACAGTCCCCCCTTGGCGGGAGGCTGTGATGTTTTGTGCTTGGTCAGCCGATATAAATTACTGGTGAGACTGCCGTTGGAGCGGCGGCGGTTCCGCTTCTCGATGAGCTGCCTGCGCTCAAGATCTGCCAAGGCCCGCTGGACTGTCCGCGGCGAAAGTCCCAATTCACGGGCAATGGTTTTGATCCCCGGCCAGCAGACACCGGAGGCGTCCGCCCGGTCCCGAAGGTAGATATAGACCGCCTTCTCCCGGTGGCTCAGATGCTCCTCGGCGTAGATAAAGTTGAATTGACTCATCTGCTTCCCTCCATGTTATAGGGATTCTTTGTGCAGCTCCGATGGATGCTGCGAACGAGTTCGCCCTGGTCTATGTAGGCGATCTTTCGGGCCGCCCGCTCCGGCATCCGATAGCCGTCTGGGTCAAAGGTGATGCCCCAATCCAGGAAGAGACGCAGCTTGGTGCGCATGGGATGAGTTCCCGTTTTCATCACCACAAATTCGCCCTTGGGGATGGATTTCAGTTCATCTGGCGTCATGAGAGCGCGCTCCATCATCTGCAAGGACTGGCTGCTCTCTTTCCCCTGACTGACGGAGCCGGACAGTACCGTCCTGCTGCCGAGTGCAGCGGAGAGAGCATCTGCCGTTTTGCTCTGAGGCGAAAAGCCGCCGAAGATGGTGTCCTGGCAGTTGTCACATATGATTTCAGCACCCTCTTTTCCGTAGTTCTTTTCCAGTTGCGCGAGGCTTTGGATAATGGGTACCAGCGTCAGTCTGCGGGAGCGCCCCGCGCTGAATAGGGGCAGGATGTCAAAGGGCGGCATGGTTCCCAGCTCATCGCAAAACAGCACCACGCGGTTTTTGAGCCTGCCGCCGGTTTCATCCGCCACGGAGAACAATTCGCGGGACAGATTTTGTATCATGAGCGCCGCGATGAAATTCTTGGCGGGATCTTCTTCCGGCAAAATCAGGAAGATGGCGCACTTCTCCGAGGCAAACATTTCAGCGTTGATGGGGCTGTCGTAGCAGATGACCTGCTCCAGTTCCGTATCCAGAAAGGCGTTGAGGCGGGACATGACGGTGGACATGACCGAAGCCATAGATTGATCCGCACTGGTGAGGGCTGCGCCTGCCAGCCACCGGGCCTTATGCTCCGGTGGCAATTCATCCATGAGCAGCTGAAAGCCATTCTTGCCTCTTGACTTCGGCACCGCCAGCAGATCCTGCACCAGTTTGAAGGCTGATACGATGTGTCGCTTCTCCGGCTCCCCATCCTTGGGTGGGGCGAACTCCGCCAGCAGAAGCACAATGGCAGTCAGCAAACCTTCCGCACTGTCGTAGAAGAAAGCATTCTCGCCGTATTGTGCAGCGTCGCCGTCCGGGTTGATGATAGTCTTGGCGAGGATCTTGGCGTATTTCTCTGCGCGCGCTCGGGCAGCGAGGTTCTCCGGATGCTTGCGCGCAATATCCATGTAGTGATTCATCAGCGTCAGGAAATTGAAGCCGTCCGAGCGGGTTGGGTTACGCAGGTCGATGACGGATACCTTGTAGCCGTAATACCGGGAGGCGATGGCTCCATAGTTGCGCGCCAAGTCTCCCTTGGTATCCAGCGCCAGATAGCTCATGCCGCTGGCGCTGGCATACTCCAAATTTGCGTATAAAAAATACGCGGTTTTGCCCACGCCGGAAGCACCGATCATAAGACAATGGATATCATCGCTGTCCACCAGCGCGCGGACATCCCGCTGATCTTCAACCACATTTTTGATTTTGAAAATTGCCGACATCTTTTTCTTCGGCTTTCGCTTTTCTTTTTTCCCTGCTGTAGGACGGCGGAGCCTCTCCAGCAGCTTGTGAGTGGCCTGTAAAATCACGCCTTTTTTTTCTCTGCGCTTTCTGCCGCCCATGCTGCCGAGAATGATGCCCTGTACCGTGGGCAGCTCCTCTCCCTTGCGCCAGCGGCGCGGGCGAAACGGGACCACATGATAGGTCGTGTGGATCTCCTTGGGAGTAGCCCCACGCGCCGTGCCGTGCTGACCGTCGCCAACGGTTTTGCTCTTGAAATTGTTGAGA
>CAMCSE010000052.1 GCA_945877515.1 uncultured Clostridia bacterium
AAGATCACACCCACGGTGATCAGCACCGCGCCCACAATACTCATGACGGAGATGGGCTCGTCCAGCAACAGCCATCCCACGAACACCGTGACAAAGGGGGAGGCGTACAGGTAGTTGTTGGTGACCACCACGCCCAGGGATTTGAAGGCGATATTCCAGATGGCGAAACACACGGCGTTGCCCATCACGCCCAGAAACAGCCAGCTGATCAACACCTTGGGCACGGTGAACAGGGGCGTCAGATCGGGCATTCCGTCGGTCAGCAGCATCAGCGGCACGGCGGTGAGAAACGCCCACAGGAACACCCGCCGGGTGACGATAAAGTTATCGTACTGCTCGGTGTATTTCTTGATGAGAACGGAGTATACCGCCCACATCAGGGCTGCCGCCAGCGCCAGCAGATCGCCCACAGGACTGAGGTGGAAGGACATCTGGCCGTTGAGCACCACCAGCACCACGCCGGCGATGGCGATGACCGCGCCGATGTACACATACTTACCCAGCCGCTCATTGCTGCGGCTGAACAGCTGCGCCAGCAGCACCGTCAGAATGGGGCTCAGGGCCACCAGAATACTGACGTTGGCGGCGTAGGTGTGATCCAGGGCGGTGTTTTGCAGGAAGAAGTAGAAGCTTCCGCCGGTGATGCCGATGAGAATAAACATCAGCTCATCCTTCCACGGCAGCCGCAGCGTCTTGGGCCGCAGGACCCACAGGGTGATGTACGCAAGCCCCATCCGCAGGGGAATGATCTGGATGGGGGTAAAATAGACCAGCAGATTTTTGGTCAGGACAAAGCAGCTGCCCCACACCAAAATGGTGATGATGGCGAAGATATGGCCCATCACTTTTGACTTTTCCACGGAAAACGCCTCCTGAGATATTTTTTCAAAACATATCTATTATAATGGCACAAGGAGATGAAATCCAGAGGAAATGTCAAATTTCTGCAAAAAAGTTCTTCTGCGGAAAGGCGGTTGCTCTTTCTCCGGAAACATGGTATCATGAAAGCGGAACATTTCTGCAACAGGAGGAAAACATAATGCATGCAACACTGGTGGTCATGGCGGCCGGCATGGGCTCCCGCTATGGCGGTGACAAGCAGGTGGACGGTGTGGGGCCCCACGGCGAGATCCTGATGAACTACGGCATCTATGACGCGGCCCGTGCCGGTTTTGATAAAGTGGTGTTTGTCATCAAGCCTGAGATCCGTGACCTGATCCGCCGTCTGGCCGGCGACGCACTGGAGACGCTGTGTACGCCAGACGGACGCAAGGTGGAGTTCTGCTACGCCGAGCAGACCTTTGACTCCGTGCCTGCTTTCTATCAGATTCCCGAGGACCGTACCAAGCCCTTTGGCACCACCCACGCCGTGCTGTGTACCCGTGCATTCATCCATGAGCCGTTCTGCGTCATCAACGCCGACGACTACTACGGCGTGGATGCCTACCGCACCATTTATCAGGCCCTCCAGACCCTGCCCGCAGAGGGCGAGGCCGCCATGGTGGGCTATCTTCTGAAAAACACCGTCACCCGGTACGGTACGGTCTCCCGGGGCGTGTGCCGCACGGCAAACGGTAAGCTGACCGATATCCATGAGACGCTGAAGATCCAGCAGTTCCCCGACGGCAGCATTGCCGACGTGGCGGACGGCACGCGCCGTGAACTGGACGGCGACAGTGTAGTGTCCATGAACTTCTGGGGCTTTTCTCCCACGATTTTTGACGATATGGAGGCGTATTTCCATGATTTCCTCCGCCATGTGGGCGACGACCCCAAGGCGGAGTGCCTGCTGCCCACCATGGTGGGCGACCTGATGGAGAAGGGGCGGCTGTCGGTGTCCGTGCTGGAGTCCGGCGACCAGTGGTTCGGCATGACCTATCACGAGGACCGTCCCCGCGTGGCGTCGGCGCTGCAAAAGCTCCACGATGCCGGAGTGTATCCCGACAAATTGGCGTGAAAAGGAGAGGCGAAAAGCGGGGAAAGAACACCAACAAAATCCCGTTTTTTGACAGACTGAAAGAGGCCGCGGATCCCTCCGCGGCCTCTTTTACGATTCCCTGCGTCAGCGGCAGTCCTTGGCGTTCTTGTTGTTCTTGGTATTCTGAGTGTTCTGAGTGTTCTGCGTATTCTGGTTATTGTTCTGGGTGTTCTGCGCGTTCTGAGTATCCTTGGTGTTCTTGTAATTCTTGTTATCCATCATGTGCACCTCCTTTATTTGTGCAGACATAGCATTTCCCGGCCTGATGCCGCCTATGCATGGAAAAAATAAAAAATATCACAAAATATCAGTTGACAACGCAGCCGCCAGCAGGTATAATACTTCTGCAAAACAAAGAAGGTCGGTGCATCCGCCTCACCTCCCGCCGCAGGCAAAGAGGTCAACAGCGATTTTACAAAAGCCCTATTGCGGCTTTTTCTGCTGCGCGGATGCATATGCATTCGCGTTTTTATTTTGATTGGAGGTGCTTGAAGTATTAGCAAGGTAGTGCATCAACTGAACGAGGACATCAACGACCGGGAGGTCCGGCTCATCGGGGAAAACGGCGAGCAAATGGGCATCGTGTCGTCTGACGAGGCCCTGCGTATCGCAGAGGAGCGCGGTCTTGATCTGGTCAAGATCTCGCCGCAGGCTGTCCCGCCCGTATGCAAACTCATGAACTACGGCAAGTATCGTTTTGAGCAGAGCAAACGCGAAAAAGAGGCCCGTAAAAACCAGCATGTGGTGGAGATCAAGGAGATCCGCATGTCTCCCGGTATCGACGTGGGCGATTTCAACACCAAGCTGAAAAACGCCCAGAAGTTCCTGGCTGACGGCAACCGTGTGAAGGTGTCTGTCCGTTTCCGGGGCCGTGAGATGGCCCATACCGAGATCGGCCGTGACCTGCTGACCAAGTTTGCCGAGCAGTGCGCCGAGGTGGCCAACATGGAAAAGGCCGCCAAGATGGAAGGCCGCAACATGTCCATTTTCCTGGCTCCCAAGGCCGGTAAATAAATTTGTATTCTGTTTGCAATCGCGCAATATAGGAAGGAGAACAATTATGCCTAAACTGAAGACCCACAGCGGCGCAAAGAAGCGCTTCAATCTGACGAAATCCGGTAAGGTCAAGAGAGCTCACGCGTTCAAGAGCCACATCCTGACCAAGAAGGACACCAAGCGCGGCCGTCGTCTGCGCAGCGGCACCTACGCCGACTGCACCAACGAAGCGACCATCCGCAAGATGATCCCTTACAAATAAGAGACGGAATCGTTAGAAATAGGAGGCTAATAAGATATGGCACGTGTTAAAGGCGCAATGATGACGCGCAAGAGAAGAAATAAGATGCTGAAGCTGGCCAAGGGCTATTGGGGCGCCAAGTCCAAGCACTTCAAGATGGCCAACGAGCAGGTGATGAAGTCCCTGACCTACGCCTATGTGGGCCGCCGCCTGAAGAAGAGAGACTTCCGTCAGCTGTGGATCACCCGCATTTCCGCCGCATGCAAGCTCAACGGCATGAACTATTCCACCTTCATGCACGGTCTGAAGCTGGCCGGCGTGGAGATCAACCGCAAGATGCTGTCCGAGATGGCCATCAACGATGCCGTGGCGTTTACCGCCCTGTGCGACATGGCCAAGGCCAAGCTGGCGTAACAAGACATAAAAAATATCCGTTCGCATTGTGTGCGGACGGATATTTTTTATGTTGTTCATTCCGTTCCTTCTTCCGGCTCCCACGGCTGCATCACCGCCACACAGCGGTTGATATTCTTGCCCAACTCATGGAACTTATGCTCATAGTCGGTCATCACGCCCACCGGCCCGTTGGCATGAAGGTTCCGCGTGACCTCCTGCAGCGCCCAGCCATACTGGGGAATCTCCTCCAGCGACCATTCAAACAGCTTGTCGTTGTCGGTCTTGAAATGGATCTCACCGCCCGGCTTCAGCACCTTCCGGTACTGGTTGAGGAAATTGTGGTGGGTCAGCCGCCGTTTGGCCTGATTGCTTTTGGGCCACGGGTCACAGAAATTGATATAGATGCGGTCGACCTCATCGGGGGCAAACATATCCGGCAGCAGCGCCGCGTCGCCGTCTACAAAGAACACGTTCTTCAAGCCGGCGTCCCGTGCCCGCTCCATCGCCACCACCATGGCGTCCGGCACCTTTTCCACGGCGATCAGCAGCACATCCGGCTCTGCGGCAGCGGTCTCCGCTGTGAATCGTCCCTTGCCGCAGCCCAATTCCAATCGGATCTCCTTTGCGTCGGGCATCAATTCCTGCCAACGGCCCCGCTGGGCAAAGGGATCGGCCACCAGCCACGCGCCGCAGGCTTCCATCCGGGGCGCCAGATTTTTCTTTTTTCTCATTCGCATGGAATGATTCCTCCCAGAACAGCGTAATCAACGGCCCCATCATATCACAAAAAACCACCGGTTGCAAATGCAAAAAAGCGGGTTCTTTTTCTCGCGAAAAACCCACCTTAAAAATGTGCAAATTATCTTGTTAACTTTTGTGGAATGTGCTAAAAAAGCGGAAAGCGCGTCCGATAGGGGTTGATAATTATTAGTCGAAGTACTATAATGTAACCTGTATGAGGAGAGTTGTTTTTGCTCTGCTAAAGCGGTTCAAAAGCAGCGCCTGAAAAGGAAGTAAGGAGGAGTCAACATGACGAATGTTCTGTTAGAGAAAAAGGGCAACATCGCGGTTGCCACCATCAACCGTCCCAAGGCGCTCAACGCGCTCAACAGCGACGTTCTCACCGATCTGGGCGAACTGGTGGACATCGTCAACGCTGACAGCGAGATCCGCGCGCTGGTCATCACCGGCAGCGGAGAGAAGGCCTTTGTGGCCGGAGCGGATATCGGCGAAATGAGTACCCTGACCCCCGAAGAAGGCGAAGCCTTCGGCAAGCACGGCAACGACGTGTTCCGCCGCATCGAGACCCTGCCTATCCCCACCATTGCCGCCATCAATGGCTTTGCGCTGGGCGGCGGCTGCGAGCTGAGCATGAGCTGCGATATCCGCATCTGCGCCGATACCGCTGTGTTCGGTCAGCCTGAGACCGGCCTTGGCATCACCCCCGGCTTCGGCGGCACCCAGCGTCTGGCCCGTCTGGTAGGCCCCGGTATGGCCAAGCAGCTGATCTACACCGCCAAGAACATCAAGGCGGACGAAGCGCTGCGCATCGGTCTGGTCAACGCCGTCTACCCGCTGGAGGAGCTGATGGCCGCCGCTGAGAAGCTGGCCGAGACCATCGCCAAGAATGCTCCTATTGCCGTCCGTGCCTGCAAGAAGGCCATCAACGACGGCCTGGAGGTCAAGATGGACGACGCCATCGTCATCGAGGAAAAGCTGTTCGGCAGCTGCTTCAAGACCGCCGATCAGATCGAGGGCATGTCCGCATTCCTTGAAAAGCGCAAGCACGAGCCGTATCAGAACAAGTAAATTTGTTAATTAACAGGTTCGCCTGATAGTTAAAAGCAAACATCCCTAAAATAAAACATATTTAGGAGGAAAAAACATGAAAGTAGCAGTATTTGGCGCCGGTACAATGGGCAGCGGTATTGCCCAGGTTTTTGCGGCCAAGGGCCACACCGCTCTGATGTATGCTTCCAGCGTGGCAAGCGCTCAGCGTCATAAGGACAAGCTGGCTGCCTCTCTGAACAAGAAGGTCGCCAAGGGCAAGATGACCCAGGAAGCGGCCGACGATCTGATGAGCCGCGTTCTGGTGGAGGAGTTTGAGGTTGCCGCCGATGCCGATCTGGTCATTGAGTGCGTCGCTGAGAATATGGCCGTCAAGAAGGAACTGCTGGGCCGTCTGGATGCTCTGTGCAAGGAAGATACCATCTTTGCGTCCAACACCTCCTCTTTGTCCATCACTGAGATGGGTCAGGGCCTGAAGCATCAGTTGATCGGTATGCACTTCTTCAATCCTGTGCCCGCGATGAAGCTGGTGGAGGTCATTGCCGGCGGCAATACGCCCGCTGACCTGGTGGAGAAGATCAAGAATCTGTCCATCGAGATCGGCAAGACCCCTGTGGTTGTCAACGAGGCTCCCGGCTTCGTGGTCAATAAGATCCTGATCCCCTACTGCAACGAGGGTGTTTGCGTTCTGCAGGAGGGCGTTGCCTCTGCTGAGGACATCGACATTGCTATGCAGCTGGGCTGCAACCATCCCATGGGCCCCCTGCACCTGGGCGATCTGATCGGCTGGGATATCGTGCTGAACATCATGGACGTTCTGTACAACGAGACCCACGACAGCAAGTATCGTGCCAACGTGCTGATCCGCAAGATGGTTCGCGCCGGCAAGCTGGGTATCAAGTCCGGTGAGGGCTTCTTCAACTACAACAAGTAAAATTCTGGAAAAGGAGAAAATAGTATGGATTTCCATCTGACTAAGGAACAGCTGCTCGTTCAGAAAATGTACCGCGAGTTCGCGGAGAACGAGGTCAAGCCCCTGGCCGCTGAAATCGACGAGGAAGAGCGTTTCCCCATGGAAACCGTCGAGAAGATGGCGAAGCTGGGCATGATGGGCATTTACTTCCCCAAGGAGTATGGCGGCGCCGGCGCTGATGTTCTCAGCTATGCCATGTGCGTTGAGGAGCTGGCCAAGGTCTGCGGCACCACCGCAGTTATCGTGTCCGCCCACACCTCCCTTTGCGCCGCTCCCATTTTTGAGAACGGCACCGAGGAGCAGAAGATGAAGTATCTGCCCGACCTGTGCTCCGGCAGAAAGATCGGTGCGTTCGGCCTGACCGAGCCCGGCGCCGGCACTGATGCTCAGGGCCAGCAGACCACCGCTGTTCTGGATGAATCCGGCGAGAACTACATCCTGAACGGTTCCAAGTGCTTCATCACCAACGGCAACGTGGCCAATACCTTCGTGATCATCGCCGTCACCGGCAAGGTCACCGACAAGCGCGGCCGCCCCATGAAGGAGATCTCCGCCTTCATCGTCGAGGATACCGATCCCGGCTTCTCTCAGGGCAAGCATGAGAAGAAGATGGGTATCCGCGGCAGCTCCACCTGCGACCTGATCTTCGAGGATTGCGTGATCCCCAAGGATCGTATGCTGGGCAAGAAGGGCGAGGGCTTCAAGATCGCCATGAAGACGCTGGACGGCGGCCGTATCGGTATCGCCTCTCAGGCTCTGGGTATTGGTGAAGGCGCCGTTGAGGAAGCCATCAAGTACACTAAGGAGCGCGTTCAGTTCGGTAAGCGCATCTCCCAGTTCCAGAACACCCAGTTCCAGCTGGCTGACATGCATACCCGCATGGAGGCTGCCAAGTATCTGGTGTACTCCGCCGCGATGAAGAAGCAGAATCACGAGCCTTACTCCATGGACGCTGCCATGGCTAAGCTGTTCGCCGCTGAGGCCGCTTCCGATGTGACCCGCCGCGCTGTTCAGCTGTTCGGTGGTTACGGTTACACCCGTGAGTATCCCGTGGAGCGCATGATGCGCGATGCCAAGATCACCGAGATCTACGAGGGCACTTCCGAGGTGCAGCGTATGGTCATCTCCAGCCATCTGGGCGTTAAGTAAGTAAGGAGGTAAAAGGAAAAATGAAGATTTTAGTTACTGTTAAGCAGGTCCCCGATACCTCCGGTAAGGTGGCCGTGAATCCCGATGGTACGCTGGACCGCGCTTCCATGCAGACCATCATCAACCCCGACGACCTGAACGCCGTTGAGGCCGCTCTGTCCCTGAAGGACGAGCTGGGCTGCAAGGTCATCGCGTTCACCATGGGTCCTCCTCCCGCGGAGGGCATGCTGCGTGAGCTGATGGCCATGGGCGTGGACGAGGGTGTGCTGGTGACCGCCCGTGAGTTCGGCGGCTCCGACACCTATGCTACCTCCCAGATCATCGCCGCCGCCATCGACACCTACGGCGTGGAGGATGACGATA
>CAMCSE010000053.1 GCA_945877515.1 uncultured Clostridia bacterium
GCATAAAGACCTTGGAGAGGGTCTCAAAAAACTACTACTCTATAATACAAGGAGACGAATCCATGAAGAATGACTGCCTGTTCTGCGCCATCATTGATGGGGAGATCCCCAGCAAGAAGCTGTACGAGGACGAGCTGTGCTACGCCTTCTACGACATCGAGCCGCAGGCTCCCGTGCATTTTCTGGTGGTGCCCAAGGAGCATATCTGCTGCGCCGCCAAGATCGACGAGAGCAACGAGGCTGTGGTGGCCCACTGCTTCACCGTCATCGCCAAGCTGTGCCGTGAGCTGGGCGCAGAGAGCTACCGCATCGTCAACAACTGCGGCGATCAGGCCGGCCAGACTGTCAAGCACCTGCATTTCCATGTGCTGTCCGGCCGTGACATGACGTGGCCTCCGGGCTGATCCCACTCCATTGCAACGAAAAACCCCGCCGCGATATAGCATCGCGGCGGGGTCCTTTTTCGTTTGCAGCGGTTATACGGCCTTGCGCTTCTTCTCCTCATACACACTGTTGAGCGTATACAGGATCACGCCGGCCCAGATAAAGAAGAAGCTGATGAGCTTCTCTTTCGTCAGGCTCTCGCCCATGATCATGCCGCAGAAAATGGCAATGGTCGGGCTGAGGTACTGGCAGATGCCGGTGGTCATCAGCGGCAGGTTTCGCACGCCGATGGCGTAGAACAGCATGGGCACGGCGGTCACAACACCGGATCCCATCAGCAGCAGCTGGCGCACCACCGTCAGGCTGGCCATACCGTTGTCCCCCATGCGGAAGAACAGGATAAACAGCAGCGCCACCGG
The DNA here is from genome assembly GCA_945877515.1 of uncultured Clostridia bacterium. Lineage (GTDB taxonomy): Bacteria > Bacillota > Clostridia > Oscillospirales > Oscillospiraceae > Vescimonas. Next base: position 804 of record CAMCSE010000053.1, read on the forward strand.
CACCATCATGATGATCTCCATGGTGGTGCTGACGATGGAATCGATAGTCAGGCTCTTTTTGATGGCGGCGTAAATGGCAAACATCAGGGCCAGTGAGATGGTCACATAAGGCACGCCACCGAAGCCGTTGGTGCTCAGCACGATGCCCACCACCACGATGGCGATGATCACAAAGTGCCGCCAGGACATCTTCTCCTTAAACACCAGCGCGCCGAAAGCGAACACCACCAGCGGCTGGATGTAATAGCCCAGCGAGCACTCCAGCACCCGTCCGTTCTGTACCGCCCACAAGTAAACGACCCAGTCTCCGAACAGGAACAGCGCCGCGGGGATCTCCCGCTTCATCACCTGCTTATCCCGGAAGGCGGCCCACAGCTGGGGCAGCTTGCCCTGCACCTTCAGGATCAGCACACAGCACACGGCCGCCCAGATAATGCGGCTGGCCATCAGGAAGAAGGTATCCATGTCGCCGCACAGATACCAGTACAACGGCTGGAACCCCCAGATCAGGAAACACCCCAGCATGGCGGCCAGTCCCTTTTTGTAATTGTACACAGGCATCGCAGCAACACTTCCTTCTTCTTGTTTTTTCCTGTCATAAATGGTAGAATGAAAAAAGACTTTGATAAGCATACCACCGGAGGACGAAAATGGCAATACTTTCTCGGGAGTTTTATGCGGGAAATACGGTTGAGATCGCCCGAGCCCTGCCGGGCTGCTATCTGGCGCGGCGTTATGACGGACAGCTGATGGTCTGCCGCATCACGGAGACAGAGGCCTATGTAGGCGCCATCGACAAGGCCGCCCATGCCTACGGCTATCACAAGACCGCCCGCAACGCCACCATGTTCGGCCCACCGGGTCACGCCTACATCTATCTCATCTACGGGATGCACTGCTGCCTCAACTTCGTCACCGAGCCGGAGGGCGAGCCCTCCGCCGTACTGCTGCGGGGTCTTGCCCCGGTGTACGGAACGGATACCCTGTGCCGCCTGCGATACGGAAAAGCCCCTGGGGAGCTGTCCGCCTACCAGCGGAAGAACTTCCTCAACGGCCCCGGCAAGTGCTGTCAGGCATTGGGCCTGGACCGCCGTCAGAACGGCATTGATCTCACCGGGGAGGAACTGTTTCTGTGTACCGCCCTGTCCGACGTGGGGCTGCCCGATGAACCGCCCCAAACCTTCCCCCTGCATACCGGCAAGCGCATCGGTATCGACTACGCGCAGGAGGCTGTGGACTTTCCATGGCGCTTCTGGATTGAATGTAAAGGAGACCCCCTATGCTGATTTTCGACATGGACGGCACCCTCATTGACTCCAACGGCATCTGGCGTGACGTGGACACGGCATTTCTGGCCAAACGGGGCCTGCCCTACACCCGGGAGTATTACGAGGGCGTGGCTCACACCGTTTTCCCCAAGGCGGCGGAATTTACCAAATCGTACTGCCGCCTTCCCGAATCCACCGACGAGATCATGGCGGAGTGGATGGAGATGGCCGGCGACCTCTACACCACCAGCGTACCGGTAAAGCCCGGCGTTGTGGCCTATCTGGAGCGGTGCAAGGCCGCCGGAGAGCGGATGGCGGTGCTGACCTCCAGCGTCCCCGCCCACTGTCACGCGGCGCTGGAGCATTTGGGCCTGAAGCCCTACTTCGAGCGCATTTTCTTTGCCCAGGAGCTGGGCATGGACAAAAAGGAACCCGCCATCTACCGCAAGACGGCGGAGCTGCTGGGTGTGGCGGCAGAGGACTGCACCATCTTCGACGACTCCATCGCCGCCTGCCGCAGTGCCCGCGCTGCCGGTATGACGGTGATCGGCGTATACGACGAATTTTTCCACGTTTCATGGGAGGACATGCAGACCGTGTGCCACCGCTGTATCCGCGGCTTTGAGGAGCTGCTGTAAATATCACGCTTTTAATATGCTAAAGGGCGTCTGTGCACAGACGCCCTTTGCCGTTGAAATAAGGTGAGAGAAACGAATGGAATGCAGCAAATTCACTGTTTCGCGTCGTAGGCGCCGCCCATCAGGGAGCAAAGCAGGCTCAGGTCAACGAGCATCAAATAGCCCAGCAGCATACCGGTAACTTTGATCACAGGATGGAACCATCCCGTGAGAATGGCAATTATTGTGACCAGCACCACCAATGTCAGGAGCACGGCCAGCACCACAGCAGTTGTCTTGTTCAGTTTCATAGCAAAAACTCCTTTCATCATGTTCTTGTTTTTGTGTTTTGCTCTTTACAAGTATGATGATACGCCTGTTTTTGCCATTTGTAAAATACGAGAAAACTTTGTTTGCTATAGCTTAATCCTATATGTCTGCTGCCTGCCGATACTTCTCTGCATATTCCTTCATGGCCTGAATGTACGCCGTTGCCATAGGACTCAGCAGCATGTGCTGGCGCACGATGTAGCCGAGACTGACCTTTTTCCGCGGCTTCAGGATCAGCATATCTGACTGGTAGATTTGGAAGGAATCCTCATCGTCCAGTCCGATTCCCGGCTGATAGGCGTTGATTTCCCGTGTCAGATCGTTGGCGGTGGCACGGTCCCGCACCAGAATGTGCCGGGGCGTCACCGCCGGCATGGAGATATCCTCCGAGAAAAACATAGCGTTGTGCGTCCCCTGCTCAAAAGACACGCAGGGATAGGGCGCCAGCTCCTCCTCCGTCACCTCGCCCCGTCCTGCCAATGGGTGGTTTTTGTCCACATACACCGTGGCATCCTTTTGCACCAGCTCCGTATAGGTCAGTTCATTTTCCCGGAACAGCCTCCGCAATACCTCGCTGTTCTGTTCCGTCATCAGCAGCACGCCCACCTCGCTGCGCATCCTTCCCACGTCCTCAATGACCTCATAGGTGGTGGTCTCCCGGAAGGTCATGCTGTACTTTTCACCACCCATTTCCCGCACCACTTGAGCAAAAGCCCGCGCCGCAAAATTGTAGTGCTGGGCGGACACGGCGAACTGCTGCCGGTGCTGAGACTTGGTCCCGTACCGCTCCTCCAGCAGCTGGGCCTGCATCAGCACCTGCCGGGCATAGCCCAGGAACTCGTCCCCCTCACGGGACAGCACCACGCCCCGGTTGGTCCGCAGAAAGATGGTCACGCCCATCTCCTTTTCCAGCTCCTGGATGGCGGCGGTCAGGCTGGGCTGTGAGATAAACAGTGCCTTGGCCGCACCGCTGATGGTGCCTGCCTCCGCCACGGCGGTGATATACCGCAATTGCTGCAAAGTCATGGCTGTCCCTCCTTAAAAGCTTCCGATGGGAATAGAACCGTCATCGCTGCCCTTGGTGATGGATTTGATCTGTAAGTAGTACCCCTTCCCGTTCTCCATATCCACATAGACCCGCTCCCCGGCCTTGCGGCCCATAACGGCCCGGCCCACCGGCGACTCCTTGCTGATCCAGCCCTTCAGGGCGTCCTGCCGCAGCGTGGTCACCAACTGAATGGTACGGCTGCGTCCGGTATTCTCCATCAGGATCTCCACCGTGTCGTACAGGCCCACCGTATCGGCTGTGGACTTGTCGCCGATGACCTTGGCCGTCTTGATCATCCTCTGGAGATAGCGGATGCGGCTGTCGTTGCGGTTCTTCTCCTGCTTGGCGCACTTGTACTCGAAATTCTCGCTGAGATCGCCGAAGGCCCGTGCCGTCTGCACGTCCTCGATCAGCTTGGGCCGCAGCTGCTGCACCCGGTAGTCGATCTCCTCCTGCATTTTCTGGATATCCTGTTTCGTCAGTTCGTCATACATGATCCTTCACTCCTTGATGATCTCCGCCAGACGTGTCAGCGCCTGGGGCAGTTTTTCCAATTCGATTCCGGAATAGTTCACCACCAGTACATGATGGGAAGCCTGTTCCCGCTGCTGGTAGTAGTCCGACAGCAGCGCCAGCCGCAGTCCACGCGCCGAGGCACGCTGCCGCAGCGTTTCGTCCGGCAGCGCCGTGTCCAGCCGCATCAGGAAATGCAGTCCTGCGTCCTGTTCCATGATCTCCGCCCGGCCCGCCAGCGGCCCTGTGCGGATGCAGTTGATCACCGCGTCCCGCTTCTGGTGATACCGCTTGCGCATCCGGTTGAGATGCTTCTCATAGTAGCCCCGTGACAGGAACTGGGCCAACGTGTACTGCTCAAAGCTGGACACGGTGCAGGCATAGAACCCCAGCTTCTCCCGGTAATGCTCCAGTAACCGGGGCGGCAGCAGCATATAGCTGATGCGGATGGAGGGGGCAATGGTTTTGGAAAAGGTGTTCAGATAGATGACGTGCTGATGCTCGTCATCGGAGAACAGCGTCGGGATGGGCCTGCCCACAAAGCGGAACTCACTGTCGTAATCATCCTCCAGAATATACCGCCCCTCCCGCTCATTGGCCCAGCGCAGCAGCTCATGGCGGCGGGTAATGGGCATGACGATGCCGGTGGGATAGTGATGGCTCGGGGAAATATGCACCACGTCGGCGTCGGTGCGGCACAGCGCCTCGTAGGAAAGTCCGCCCTCATCCAGCGCCACATACCGCAACGGCACCTGATTGCTCTGATAGATCCGCCCGATCTTGCTGTAGCCGGGATCCTCCACGGCATAGCACTTCTCCCGGCCCAGCAGCTGGATCAGCAGATGGTACAGCGTTTCCGTTCCGGCGCCTACGATGATCTGTCTCGGTGAAACGGTCATGCCCCGGAACTGATGCAGATACGCCGCAATGGCCTGCCGCAGCTCCACCGCGCCGGTGGAGGGCGTAGGCCGCAGCAAATTGGTGTCCTGCTCCAGTATGGTCTGCCGCAGCAGCTTGGACCATGTGGCAAAGGGAAAATACTCGGCGGCGGTAGAATTAGTGACAAAGTCCATAAACCACGTTTTTTCCGGCGGCTCATCCACAGTCTCCGCCGTCACGTCTGAAGCGGCGGTCAGCGGCTGGTCGATCCGCATGACGTAGTAGCCCCGCTTTTCCACGCCGCAGATGTATCCCTCGGCAATCAGCTGCTCATAAGCGTTTTTCACCGTGATAACGCTGACCTCCAGGTGGGCGGCCAGCGCCCGCTTGCTGGGCAGCTTCTCCCCCGCCGCCAGTGTTCCGGAGAGGATATCGCTTTTGATATGGCGGTACAGCTGCTCATACAAACTCACACCGTTGGTTTTTTCAAAGGTATATGTCAGCATATGGCCTCCATCTGGTATGTATATTTTGTCGTATTTTGGATATTTCAATAATACCAAAGAATACTATAATACAGTTCAGCAAGAATAGCAAGGAGGCAATACTCATGAACGATAAAAAAATTCGTAAACTTGTCATCAGCGCCCTGATGGCCGCGCTGGTGTGTGTGGCCACCATGGTGATCCGGATCCCCACACCCACCAATGGCTATGTGAATCTGGGCGACTGCTTTGTGCTGCTGTCCGGCTGGCTGCTGGGCCCGTGGTGGGGCGGCGCCGCGGCCGGTATCGGCTCTATGCTGACCGACCTGTTTGCCGGCTATACCAGCTATGCGCCCGGCACCTTCCTGATCAAGGGGCTTGATGCTCTGGTGGCGTCCCTGATTTTCCGCGCCATGGGCCGCACCAGCGCGGCCGCCGTGGTCAGCGGTGTGGTAGGCGAGCTTATTATGGTGGGCGGATACTTTGTGTATGAGGCACTGCCCCTGCAATACGGCATCGGCGCGGCAGTCGGTATCCCCAGCAATCTGGTACAGGCTCTTGTGGGATTGGTCATCGGCTTCGTGCTGCTGAAAGTCTTTCAGAAGGCCCGTATTGCAGAAAAGATCTGATTGTAGTATAATAGCGTCAATGAACCGGACGCGCTGCTGTCTGCGGCGCGTCCGCAAAGTGCTTTGCAATACGTTGAAATGAGGTGTTTTTATGGCAGGAACCGTTCATGACGTAGAGAATAAAGACCTGTTGGCGCAGGTCAAGGAGGAAGCCGCCAACGCCGCCCGTCAGCTGGCAGAGGCCGCCCACCTGCATCGCGGGCAGCTGGTGGTGGTGGGCTGCAGCACCAGTGAGGTAGTGGGCCATCAGGTAGGCAGTTGGTCCACGCCCGAGGTGGCCAACGCCATCTTTGAGGGCTTGAACAGTGTGTTCGCTCCCATGGGTGTTTATATCGCCGCCCAGTGCTGCGAGCATTTGAACCGTGCGCTGATCGTGGAGCATGAGGCTGTTCCTAACGGCGAAATTGTCAATGTGATGCCCCAGCCTAAAGCCGGCAGCTCCTTTGCCACTGCGGCTTATCAGGCTTTCCGCCATCCGGTGGCGCTGGAGGAGATCCGGGCCGACGCCGGATTGGATATCGGCGGTACGCTGATCGGTATGCATCTGAAAAAGGTGGCGGTACCGGTACGTTTGCAGCAGAATCACATTGGTCAGGCCATCGTACTGGCAGCCCGGGTGCGCCCCAAGTTTATCGGCGGCGAGCGGGCTATCTATGACGAAAGTCTGAAGAACGGATACCCCGTTTTTGATTGAATATTGTTCTGTGAATCATTAAAAATTCCCGAAAGTGAGCACTTTCGGGAATTTTTTCTATTCTCACAGCGTAATGGGAAACATCAGGTGCAGCCCGCCGAATACCACCAGCGAAACCACGGTGGCGATCAGGAACGCACGGCAAATCTTGCGGTTTTTCTGGGCCAACGCCTCATTCTCGTGCTCGTTTTTCCAGCGGACAAAGAACCATCCGGTACACAGCAGACAGATCACCGGTGCAAAGAGCAGGCCAATCATGGCAAAGTATTCCATAGAGTATCCTCCTTTTCTGTTGCTCTTATTATACTGGAAACGGTACATAACGTCAAGGAAATGGCCCAATAAACCGCCGTTATCGGGATAATAAACCGCTGTTTTGCGCCACATAAAAAGGCTGTCCGTATCCGGACAGCCTTTTTACATTGTTTTTCGAGTAAGCCCTTACTTGGCAGCCTTGGCAGCCTTGATGGACTCGATCAGCTCGGGAACGACC
>CAMCSE010000054.1 GCA_945877515.1 uncultured Clostridia bacterium
ACAGCTTTCAAATATTCAGAGGTTTTTATCTCTGTAAATGATGTGCTGCTTATGGAAAGGGATTCCACTGTTCATTGGATGGTGAATAGCTAATTGTAACCATGCAATAGCGAACGGAACGGTGAGCGCAGTACACGGATTGCAGAAGCGCGGAATAAGGGACAAAATTATCGTTTCAGCAAACTTCTTTCCTATCCTCACAAGGATTGGTTTAAGTGAGGGATTTCTGACTACTTTTCTGAAAGATGACATCTCAGAAGTACCCTTATGAAACAGGTTGGAAATCGGCATTTAACTGACGTATGAGCTGTACTTGTGCAAGGGCATGGACGCATCATTGCCCCTGATTTTTGCGTTGCTCACAGGGAAGCTAATTCCGGATTATCGACCTTAAATCGTACAAAATCCATCCTATCCATCTACCATCAACAAAGGCAACTGCAAAAGCAAAGGGGCATGTGCCTTAATGACACATACCCCTTTTGTCAGCAACCCTTGTCCGGCAACTGCCATAGTATTTGTTTCTCAAAACCTGTTTTATAGACAGCTACCTCACGGGCGGTTCTTTTTTTGACTCTTTACGCTTCGGGAGCGACCAGCTTTGCGGTCCGCTCCTCGATGGGGACGTAGTGATCCTTGATGGTCACGGCGCGATAGGCGGGACGCATGATCCGGTGGCAGGTGATGACCTCCTCCATGCGGTTGGCGCACCAGCCTGCGATACGGGCGGAGGCGAACAGCGGCGTAAACACATCCTCCGGGATACCCAGCATGGTGTATACCAGACCGGAATACATGTCCACATTGGCGCACATGGGGGTGTCATTGTGGCGGCGCTCCTGTACCAGCGGAATACCCAGCTCCTCCACCTTCTGCAGCAGGGCAAACTCCTCGGCATAACCCTTGATCTCCGCCATATGCTGTGCGTATTTTTTCAGCAGCACGGCACGGGGATCGGAGATGGTGTATACCGCGTGACCCAGACCGTAGATCTTACCGGAGCGGTCACCGGCCTCACCGTCCAGCAGCTTGTTGAGGTAATCCTTGATGGAGCCGTCGTCATGGGGATCCACGTTTTCCTTGATATACTGGAACATCTCCATCACCTTGGCGTTGGCGCCGCCGTGGAGGGGACCCTTCAGGGAACCTACGGCGCCGGCGATGGCGCTGTAGGTATCGGTACCGCTGGAGGACATGGCGCGGCAGACGAAGGTGGAGTTGTTGCCGCCGCCGTGCTCGGCGTGGACCATCAGCATCATATCCAGCAGATGGGCTTCCTCCTCGGTGTACTGTTTGTCGGGACGTATCATCCGCAGGAAGTTTTCCGCCGTGGACAGATTATCCTCCGGGAAATGGATGTGCAGGGAATCCCCCTGGAAATAGTGGCGCTTCACCGCGTAGGCGTTGGCCACAATAGAGGGGAAGCAGCCCACCAGCTTGATGGATTGCAGCAGCATATTTTCCACCGAGGTGTCGTCGGGATTGTCGTCGTAGGAGTACAGCGCCAGCACGCTGCGGGCCAGCTTGTTCATGATGTTCCGGCTGGGATGGCGCATGATCATGTCCTCGGTAAAGCCCTCCGGCAGTTTCCGGGCCCGCTTCATGATCTCGTTGAAGTTTTGCAGCTCCGTCCTGGAGGGCAGATAGCCCAACAGCAGCAGATAGGCCACCTCCTCAAAGCCAAAGGTACCGGCCTTGCGGTGGGCCTCAACAATTTCGTTGAGTTCAATGCCGCGATAGTACAGCCGGCCCGGCATGGGGACCCGCTGGCCGTCCTGAATGAAATAGCCCTGTACGCTGCCCACCTTTGACACACCGGCCAGCACGCCGGTGCCGTCGTTGTTGCGCAGACCCCGCTTCACATCGCCCCGGTAATACTCCTCGCCAATGTGATACTCCTGCTGAATCAACTGGCTCAGGGAGCCTGCAAATTTTTTCAGAGTTCCGCCATTGCTGCTCATAAGTGTGATCCCCTTTCTGAAATAGCCCCGGCATATGCTGCTGGGCATCCTCAATATCCACGCACATTATAACGCGGTCAAAATGATTTTGCAAGTGTAATATTTTTAACATTCATTTTTCGACACTGTAAAGGAAAAAAGTTTCATGTGGCGCATAAAAAATGCACGATAAACAAGCCTGACTTGCATATCGTGCATTTTGATTGATAAAAGCCACGCGGACGATTACCGGAAACGGCAGCCGTTAGTTTTTCAACCGCTTGTCGCTGCGGCGGCTGAGCCAGGTGCCTACGCTCTGGAACAGCTGCACCAGCAGGATCAGCAGCACCACCGCCACCAGCATCACCAGATACTTGTAACGATAGTAGCCGTAGTCGATGGCGATCTTGCCCAGACCGCCGCCGCCGATGATACCGCTCATAGCGGAGTAGCCCAGAATAGTAGTCAGGGCGATGGTGGCGTTCTGGATCAAGGAGGGTACGCTTTCCGGGATCATCACCTTGCAGATGATCTGCATGGGCGTGGCGCCCATGCTCTGGGCGGCCTCAATAATATTGCCGTCCACCTCCCGCAGACTGCTCTCCACCAAACGGGCCACAAAGGGGAAGGCTGCTACCACCAGCGGAACGATGGTGGCGGTGGTGCCCACAGCGGTACCGATCAACAGCCGGGACAGGGGGAACACCATGATCATCAGGATCAGGAAGGGAATGGACCGCAGCAGGTTGATGATGACGTTCAGCACCTGCAGCAGCCAGCCGGGCAAAGGCAACACGCCGCCCTTTTCGCCTACGACCAGCAGTACGCCCAACGGCAGACCGAGAACCAGCGCCAGCGCCGTGCTCAGCACGGTCATGTAAAAGGTCTCCCAGATGGCGTAGGGCAGGGAGGGCAGCACGTTCAGCAGATCCTGCACGGACTGCGCGCTGAAAAGATTACTGTACATGAGTGTCTACCTCCTCTACCTGCACGTTGGCCACATTGTGGATAAAATCAATGGCCCGCTGATACTGGCTGCTGGGGATACCCAGCATCATGCTGCCGTATACCGTCTCGGACAGGCGCTGGGTGCTGGCGGAGATCACGTTGCACCGGATGCCCTCCTCCGCCGCCAGCCGGGCCACCATGGGAATGCTGGTGGTCTTACTGTCCTTGAATACCAGCCGTACCAGCCGTTCCTCCGCCGGATCGTACACCTGCGCATCGGCGCCGCCGGGGAATACCAGCCGCCGTCCCGCGGCGGATTTGGGTGCGGCGAACACCGTACCGACCAGTCCGGATTCCGCCACCACACCGCCGTCCAGAATGGCCACATGGCTGCAAATTTCCTTCACCACGCTCATCTGGTGGGTGATCACCACCACCGTGATGCCCAGCTTCTTGTTGATATCCCGGATCAGCTCCAGAATCTGCCGGGTGGTGTTGGGATCCAGCGCACTGGTAGCCTCATCGCACAGCAGCACCTTGGGATCGGTGGCCAACGCGCGGGCGATGGCCACACGCTGCTGCTGTCCGCCGGACAGCTGGGCGGGATAGGCGTCCGCCTTATCAGGCAGTCCCACCAGCTCCAGCAGCTCATGGGCGCGCTTCTCGGCCTCGGCTTTCTTCACGCCCACCAGCTCCATGGGGAAGCAGACGTTCTTCAGACAGGTGCGCTGCATCAGCAGATTGAAATGCTGGAAGATCATGGTGATCTCCCGCCGTGCCGCCCGCAGCTGGGCGGGCGTCATGGTGTCCAGCCGCTGGCCGTTCACCACGATCTCGCCGCTGGTGGGCCGCTCCAGCAGGTTGATGCACCGCACCAGCGTGCTTTTGCCGGCGCCGGACATACCGATGATGCCGTAAATATCGCCGTCGGCGATGGTAAGGGAGACGTCCTTGAGTGCGTCTACCCCTCCGGCTGTGCCGGAATCAAACGTCTTGCTGACGTGTTTCAGTTCGATCATGGACGTCTCCCTCGTTTCCTTACTTGCTGGTCACAGCGTCCAGTGTGGTCTGCTTGCCGCCGTACAGGCCCATGGGCTCCACGTGGATGGCGCTGATGGACACGATGTGGGTGCCCTGCTGGGCGTTGAAGTCATCCAGATAGGGGATGTGCTGGAAGTAGTTGGCGTCTACCGTACCGTCATCCACTACGGTGTTGGGCACCACATAGTCATTGTAGACCTGGATATCCAGCGTAATGTCCTTGGCAGCCAGGATCTCCTTGGCAACCTCCAGGATCTCGGCGTGAGGCGTGGGGGAAGCGGCCACGGTGATGGTCTCACCCTTCAGCGCGTCATAATCCAGGCTGGCGTCATAACCATCGGTGGGGTTCTCCACCACGGATATCACAGCGCCGGCATACTTCTCGGTGATGAAATCGGCAACCTGCTGGCTCTCCAGCGCGGCCTTCAGCGCCAGGAGCTTGGGCTCGTTCTCGTTGCCTTCCTTCACCGCCAGAATGTTGCCGTAAGCGGAAGCGGAGCCCTCAATGGCCAGAGAATCCGCCACGGGGTTCAGGCCGGCGTTGATGGCGTAGTTGCTGTTGATAACGGCGTAGTCCACATCCTGCAGCTGGTTGGGCAGCTGAGCGGCCTCGGCCTCCACGATCTCCACGTTGAAGGGATTCTCCACGATGTCGTTCTTGGTGGCGGTGATGCCGGCGCCGTCGGCCAGCTTGATAATGCCGTTCTCCTGCAGGAGCAGCAGCGCGCGGGCCTCATTGGTGGTGTCGTTGGGGACGGCGATCTTAATGACGGGCTGTGCGTCGCCGCCGTTATCGGAACTGCCGCCGCAGGCGGTCAGGCTCAGGGTCAGAACCAGCGCCAGTGCCAGCGCTGCCAGCTTTACGAAATAGTTGTGCTTTTTCATGGTGTTTATCTCCTTTTCTCATCAAATGTAGGGTTTGAAGTAATGACGTAGGTTTCGGGACGCCCTTTCCGGCAGCGCCGGGCCGTATCATAATCCGCTGTGTCCGGTGGACACATTCGTTTCGCTTCGTTTGCCATATTACGACCTCCTGATTCATAGAAAGATAAGCAACAAAAAAACAGCGGCAGGTCAATCGACCTTCCGCTGTTTGTGACGGTGTCTCGTCCTGTTTCAGCAGGACGTCATACTGTCCGGGAAAATCAGTTGACCAATTTGAGCGCGACGAAACATGCACATGCTGCACATGCACATCTCCATGGACATCATCATCACGGCGCTCAGCTTCTTCATCACTGATTTTCTCCTTTCTTCTGTGTTTGTCGGCGTACCCGCCTTGATTGGTTGGCATGGTAACGCTTTCGCTTCCATTTGTCAACCCCTTTTTTTACATTCCGTCTATCTGCCGAAAAAGAGGGGATCATCTCCTGCTGTTTTCGTGCAGTTTCGCCCCAACAGGGGCGGAGCGCCTGTCAATCAACCTCTCAAAAACCGTCTCAAAAACCACACTGCCATGACAAAGCAGACCACCTCTGATACCACCGGCGCGTACCAGATGGCATTGCCGCCGATGGTGAAAGCCAGCACCAGCAGGGCGGACGCCTGAAATACCAATCCGCGTCCCACAGAGATGCAGATGGCTCCGGTAGGCCGTTCCACGGCGGTAAGAAATCCGCCCATCAGAATGTTGCCGCCTACCAGCAGGTAGCTGAGGGCATAGCGCCGCAGCGCGCCGGTGGAGGCCAGATTCAGCGCCGGATTTTTGCCGCCCAGGAACAGGTGCGCCACCTGCGGGGCCAGCAGCATGACGGCGGTGAAGATCACGCCCGTCATGATGCCCACGGCGGCAAAGCCATAGCGCAGCAGCTTGCGGTACCCCTCCCGGTCCTCTTTTCCGTAGTGGAAGCTCACCAGCGGTTGACTGCCCTGGGAGATACCCAGCATGGTGTTGATCACCAGCGTGTTGACATAGGCGATGATGGTGTAACTGACCAGCCCATCGTCCCCCAGACACCGGAGGATGATGCGGTTGAACAGAAAGATCATCACACCGTTGCACAGCTCCGTCACGCCGTCAGCGACGCCAATGGGGATCAGCCGCTTGTAGATGTGCCAATCCATACGGAACCGCACCGGATGGAAGGTGGTCTTTCGCCCCAGGAAGTGGCACAGGTAGATGACGCAGGTCAGCAGCTGGGAAGTGCCGGTGGCCACCGCCGCGCCCCATACGCCCCAGTCCAGCACAAAGATGGCCGCATAGTCCAGTACGCAGTTGGTCAGACAGCCTGTTACAACGGTGATGATGGCCAGCCGGGGATAGCCGTCGGTTTTGATGAGCACCTCCAGATTGTAGGAGATGATAAAGCAAACGGCGAAGGGGGCCAGCCCCCGCAGATAGTCGATGGTATAGGGAAGCGTGACGCCCTTGGCGCCCAGCAGCCGGGCAAAGGGCTCCAGAAAGATCAGCACCAGCGCTGTGATCACAAGGCCTGTCACCGTCAGCAGCACCAGATTCTGGGAAAACAGGCTGTTGGCCTTTTCGCCCTCGCCGCGGCCCAGATAGATGGCGATGATGGTGCTGGTACCCACAGCAAAGATGATGGCGATGGAGAACAGCACGTTGGTGAAGGGTACCGCCAGATTTACCGAGGACATGGCGTATTCGCCCACACCCTTGGCAACAAACAAGCCGTCCACGATGGAATACAGGGAAAATACCATCAGTGATGAAACGGTGGCGGCGGTAAAATGGAGAAACTGCGAGAGTAAGCTGCGCTCATTGAGCATTTTGGATAACGTTCCTTTCTGCATTTTTTTCGTCAAGCGTATTGGGTTCTATTCTAACGAAAAGAATACGTTCTGTCAAATTTGCTTTCTGTTAAAAAAGAAGGAGCGGGAAATATATGTTCAAAAAATAACAAAGCTTGTCAAACAACGCGCCGCTGTGTATACTGATAAAAGAAGATATTATATGTAACATGGGGGATTTTGGGCATGGGCATTGCGGACGTCATTTCGCTGCTGGGCGGCATCGCGTTGTTCCTGTACGGCATGGCTGTTATGGGCGACAATTTGAAGAAGGTGGCTGGCAGCAAATTGGAACTGGTGCTCTATAAGCTGTCAGGGACGCCCCTCAGGGGTGTCCTGTTGGGTACCGGCGTCACCGCAGTGATCCAGTCATCCTCTGCCACCTCCGTCATGGTGGTGGGCTTCGTCAACTCCGGTATGATGAAGGTGCGTCAGGCCATCGGTGTGATCATGGGCGCGATTCTGGGCACCAGCATCACCGGTTGGATCCTGTGCCTGAACAGTCTCTCCGGCGGCAGCGGCTGGGTGGATCTGCTGTCCACCGCCACGCTGACGGGCCTGTTCGCCATTGTGGGTATCCTGCTGCGCATGATGAAGAAGAAGCCCTCCCGCAAATATGTGGGCAATATCCTGCTGGGCTTCGCGGTGCTGATGTATGGCATGACCGCTATGTCCGGCGCGGTGGCGCCCTTGAAAGAGAGCCCGGAGTTCATCGCGATCCTGACCACCTTCTCCAATCCGCTGCTGGGTATTCTGGTGGGCCTTGTGTTTACCAGCGTACTGCAGAGCGCCAGTGCCGCCGTGGGTATTTTGCAGGTGCTTTCCGGCACCGGTGCCATCACGTTCCAGATCGCGCTGCCCATCATCATGGGTATCGCCATCGGCGCGGCAGTCCCGGTGCTGCTCTCGGCGCTGGGCGCCAATATCAGCGGCAAGCGCACCGCCTTTGTCTATCTGCTGATCGATGTGCTGGGCGCGGCCATCTGGGCTGTGATCTTCTATGGCGCAAACGCCATTTTTCACTTCACCTTCATGAACGCTGTGATGACCACTGTCACTGTGGCGCTGATGAACA
>CAMCSE010000055.1 GCA_945877515.1 uncultured Clostridia bacterium
TCAGTGCACCGACAAGGACTGCCCGGATCCGAGCGGCAGCACAAAGGATCAGGCGTCCCACACCTTCGTGTGGAAGGTAGACAAGGCGGCCACCAGAACCCAGACCGGATTGAAGCACGAGGAGTGCACCGTCTGCGGCTTTAAGCGCAATGAGAATACGGTGATCCCCGTGCTGTCCGGCCACAGACCGGCCACCAGACCGGACAGCGGCGCGGAGAACACCGTTATTACATCCGCCAAGACCGGCGATGCGGGTATCGCGCTGTATGCAGGGCTGTCCCTGCTGGCGCTGAGCGGCAGCGGCTGGGCCGTTGGCAAAAACCGCAGAGGAGAGAAGTAAATTTTACAATCTGTGGGCGGCAGGGATCGTTTCGCCCTGCCGCCCACAGAGATGGCGTTTGCGCTTTGACGGCGCAAGCAGACGGAACGCCGTATTCCACGGTATTTTTCACGAAAAGGTGAGGCTCGAACATGAAAAGAAGAATCGTCTTATGCCTGTTGGTGCTGGCGCTTTTGTCGGTGACAGGATGTACGCAGAAAAAGGACGCGGAACCGCTGACCGTAACGCTGTGGCACGTCTATGGCGGCGAGGTGGATTCCCCGCTGAACGACCTGATCAAGCGGTTTAACAGCACGGTGGGCGCGGAGCAGAACATCCGCGTGAAGGTGGAGCTGGTCAGCAACAGCGGCAGCATCCATAAAAGCGTGCTGGCCGCCGCCAACGGCGACCCGGGCGCGCCGTCGCTGCCGGATATGTTCGTATCCTACCCCAAGACGGTGCTGGCGCTGCCGGATGAGGAGATTCTGGTGGACTATCGGGACTATTTCAGTGAGGAGGAGCTGGCGGCGTTTATCCCCGCCTTTCGTGAGGAGGGGATGATCGGCGGACGGCAGGCAATCCTACCCCTTGCCAAATCCACGGAGGTGCTGTTTGTCAACCGGACGCTATTCGACCGGTGGGCAGCCCAGTCCGGCGCAAGCTATGACGATCTTGCAACATGGGAGGGCGTTTACGCGCTGGCAGAGCGGTACGCCGCGGATACCGGCAAATGCTTCTTTGTCCACGATTACCACTTCAACTATTTTCAGGTGGGCGTGGAATCGCTGGGCGAGGACTTTTTCCGGGATGACGGCGTCAGGTTCGGCCCAGGATTCGAGCGGGCATGGGAGCCGTATGCCCGGGCGGGGCTGACGGGCGGCCTATGGCTGCGCGACGGGTACGCCACGGAGCCGCTTCGCACCGGAGATGTGGTGGTATCTGTGGCATCCTCGGCCAGTGTGCTCTACTATTCCGACACGGTGACGTATCCGGACAACACCTCGGAAAAGGTGACGATCACCTCCATGCCCTGCCCGGTGTTTGAAGGGGGTGACAAGCTGGTGATGCAGCGCGGCGTGGGAATGTGCACCGTAAAGTCCACCCCGGAACGGGAGAGGGCGTGCATTACGTTCCTGAAGTGGCTGACCGAGCCGGTATGCAACGTGGAATTCGTGACCAGCCTGGGCTATATGCCGGTGACGCAGGAGGCATTTGAGAACTATCTGCCCGACGCCGTGGAAAAACTGAGCGACCCGATGTATGTGTCGCTGTACGAGACATATCTGCAAACGCAGGAGGCATATACCTTCTACTACCCACCTCAGATGGAGAATTATCTGGATCTGGAGACGCGGTTTGAAAATCTGGCGCGGCTGAAGCTGACGGCGGGTCGGACACAGTATCTGGAGGGTGGCAACACGCTGGACGCCCTGATCCGGGAGACTTTGGACAGTTTTAAGCTGGATTACGGCACATGAAAGAGGAAAGCACATGCGATCAATTCGGAATGCGATTCACAATCCATATGCAGCCAGCCACAGTATGGGTGTGCGGCTGCTGCTGTATTGGTTCACAATGGCGCTGCTGCTGGTGGCAGCCATCCTGTCGATCCTGATGGCTATGGGTGTGCTGTCCCACCCTGCGCGGCAGCTGGCCAGCGCCCTGGACATTCAGCAGAGAAATACATATGCAGCCTTGGATGCGCAGATGGATGAGCTGACGGCGCATGGCGTGGCCATGTCGGAAAAGCTGGGCCGGGAGCTGGATGCTTTTCTCGCGGCCAAGGGCATTCCTTTTGACGCGCTCAACGACGATCCGAAAACCATCGCGGAATTGGAAAAGAGACTGTACGCGCCGCTGAGCAGCACGCTGAGCGCCGCCTCGTGCAGCGGGATCTTCTTTTGTCTGAACGTGACCGCCAACACGGCGCTGCCCAACGCGGACGCGCTCAGGGCGGGACTGTATCTGCGCTATTCCGGACTTCAGCCCACGGTGGCGTCGGAGCAGGATGTGATCTGCTTCCGCGGCGCGGCGGAGGCGGCGCGGGGATTACAGATTCAGATGCATAACCGCTGGAATCCGGAGCTGAATACCGCGCTGATTCCCGGCAGCAATAAGGTTGCCACCAGTCAGGTGGAGCGTCTGGCGGAGGGCAGCCTGTGGGCAAAACGCACAGAGCTGCTGGATACATGGGAGCATGTGATGCTGCTGTGCGTACCGATTCTGGACGGCAGCGGCACTGTGCGGGGGTTTTGCGGCATGGAGATCAGCGACCTCTATTTCAGCCTTTCCCACGACACTGTGTCCAGCAGCTATGGCAATATGCTGACCCTGCTGGCGCCGATTGACGGCGACAAGCTCAATCTGTCGGGGACTATGCTGGGCGCTACCAACGGCTCGCGCCTGACGGCCGAGGGTACGCTGCACATCAAGCCGGGGAAATACTATACCATCTATACCGATGGCAAGGAGTCCTATCTGGGGCGGCACCGGCTGCTGGATGTCGTTACCTCGGACGGCATTCCCCTTGCCGCGGTGACGCTTGTAACGGCTAACACCTTCCGCAGCTATGAGCGCGGGTCACAGTTCGCGTGGTTTTTGGGTTCGGTGCTCTTTTTGCTGGCGATGCTGGTTGCGGCAACCGTGCTGTCCCGCCGCTTTGTCAAACCGATCAATGAGAGTCTTGCGGCGGTCAGGGGCGATACAACGGAGGTGGTGACATCCGGTATTTCGGAAATTGACGAGCTGCTGACCATGATCCGGGAGCGGCCGGTGGGTGCGCTGCCACCTGATGTGGAGGCGCGGCTGCGCGGCTTCACGGAGAGAGCAAATACGCTGACCGGTACGGAACGCACCATCCTGCAATACTATATGGACGGTTATACCGTTAAGGATATTCCCGAGTTGGCACGCATCAGCGCCAGCACCGTAAAGACTCATAACCGCAATCTGTACCGAAAGCTGGGGGTGGATTCGTTCGATGAGCTGAAGGTATATATTGAGCTGTTTGCCAGCTGCGGCCGCAGCGGTGAACTGCTGAACAGATCATAAAGATGATGAACAGAGTGCACAAACCGATGTGATTCGGGCTGTGCACTCTGTCTACGCCTAAGGGTGATTTTGGCGGTTGCAGGTAATATTCACCCTTAGGGTAATAGACATTTTACATGAAAATAGATATTTATAAGTATATACAGTTAAGCTTGAGTAAGGAAAAGAGCGAACTGCGACGTAAGCAAGGAGGGACCGAAATGCGCCGCATCATTAAAGCATCCATGGAGGATATATCTTCTATGGAGAGGTTTCAGTTTTCATTGCGCTGCGCTGTATGCGGCTCCCTCTGGGAAAGCCAGCCGGCGCGCTTTTCCAAGGCGGGAATGCAGCCGGAGAGCGAGGGAAAGCGCGTGATTTTTCAAGCGCTGTACCAGCGTGAACGGGAGGACGTCTTTGAGCGGGCCGCAACGGAGGCAATGGAGTATTTCAGCCTGTGCCCGATCTGCAAGCGGCTGGTTTGTGACCGCTGCTTCCTTTTGGGGGAGGATATCGACCTGTGTACCGACTGTGCGGCGTTTTTGCAAGAGCACGGCGAGCCGGTGGAAGGTCTGTCCGCGGAAAACAGATGATAAGGGGAGGCGGCACAGATGAAGCGGAGATACTGGATAGGAGGTGTACTGCTGGTCATGATGCTGTGGGGAATGATGGGCTGCGGCAGGACGGAGGCTCCGCCGGCCGGCCAGATGGTGGACGGCCCCGGTATGATGTATACGCCGGAGGATCAGAGCCCCTTTGCGGGAACATGGCAGAACGCCGACGAAAGTATTGTTCTGGAGATTGAGGGCATCGGGCAGTTTGAAGCGTCCCGCATGAATCTGACGGTCGATGGAGTGGTAAAGCTTACGTCTGATATGTGGGTGTACAAGACCGGTTATGTAAAGCTGACGGAGGGATACAATGACGTCTTGCTGCCGGAACCCTTTCAGCTTCTGGAATTCTTTCATTCGCTGGATGCCTTTTGTCTGTACACCACCGAAGGAGAGACCTTTATGCTGGCAAGGCCCGGCGTGGAGTCCCAGAGAATCCTCTCCTTCAGGCACTGAAAAACATGTATGAGGAAAGCCCTCAGAATATCGCTAAGTAGCACTGTCCCTCCTGCGGACAGGAGAGTCTGAGAAATTTTGCACCGAATGCGGTCATCGCCTCAAGTGAGACGTGCCAATATAGAGAAAGATAACACAGAAATACCGAAAAACAGGAGGAAGAAATGATGAAAAGAGCGAGAAAACTTGCGGCGCTGCTTCTGGCGTTGGTGATGGCACTGACGCTGGCGGCCTGCGGCGGCAAGGGCGGCAGCAAGACAAACCCCGCTGTGGGCAAGTACATGGGCGAGGCTGTTTTGTCCTTTGACGAGTGGATACCCATGGACGATGTTTACGATCTGGGCGAGAACTACCTTGAGCTGAGAGAGGACGGTACGGGCTGCTTCATGCTGGACGGCGACCCGACGGAGATCGAGTGGAAGCTGGGTAAGGATGGCGCCCTGACGCTGGACAGAGACGGAGAGACCTGCAACTGTACGCTGAAGGACGGCCTGATCATGGTGAATGACTACTTCGGCTTTGACTTGAAGCTGACGTTCCGTAAGAGCGAGGGCAGCAGTACCGGCGGCACCAATGCCGGAAATACCGACAGCACGGGACTGACCATTGACGACTTTGCCGAGGTGTACGGCGGTGACTGGCATGGCATGGCGGGTCTTACGGACGCCACCGGCGACTTTGAGGAACTGAACGATACCGCCCACGAGATTCTGGCGCGTCTGGTCTTTGACGGCAACGGCGGCTGCCAGGTCTGGCTGGCCATGTATCTGGAGGGCGAGAACGACTTCAATTTCGCCAACACCTATGTCCGCGTGGTGCCCGATGACGATACCGGTCTGGATCTGTGTGGTGAGTTCATGGGCGGCGAGATGCAGGACGGTATCCTGTCCGTGGATGAGACCGGCGCCCTGTATGTCAGCTGCGAGGTGGATTCCGACCTGGTAGACGGTTCTATCAGCCTGCTGGCGAACCTGCGCCATCTGGACGACGAGAACTGGACGGACGAGGATTACATTCCCATGCCCGAAAGCGCGGTGGAGTACTATCGTGGCAAGACCTTTATGGAGATCGCCAATACCTATCAGATTGACACCAGTCTTATCCCCGATGACGGCAGCGGCGATACTGCCTCTGTTCCCCCGGCTGGCGGCAGCGACAACGGTGGCCTACCGGAGAACTATCCCTTTGAACGGACTACCACCAACTGTCAGGGTGAGTACGGCAAGTCTAATCCCGATGCCACCGGCCGGGCGGATCTGCCCACCATGCAGAAGGTGCGTCAGGAGCTGTGGGATATGAGTTCCTCTAAGTCCTCGAAATTGACCTATGACGACATCAAGGCCATGCTGGGCGGCGAGGACGGCATCCCCCATACCGGCATGGATGAGAGGAGCTGGAACAGTGAAAAGCACGCCTACGGCTGGTTCAACGGCGAGGGTGACTACTATGTGCTGTACTTCGTGGTGCGTGACGGCGACGAGTATTACACGGCCGCTACCTTCTCCAGCAGCGTGAGAGGCGACGGCTGACGAACGGTA
The DNA here is from genome assembly GCA_945877515.1 of uncultured Clostridia bacterium. GTDB lineage: Bacteria > Bacillota > Clostridia > Oscillospirales > Oscillospiraceae > Vescimonas. The sequence goes on from CAMCSE010000055.1 coordinate 5,955, forward strand.
CGGAAATCAGAGAAAGGAAGGCAGAGATATGCAAGTAACGTTGAACGCGCTGCCCGCTTCGCTGGCAGAATTCCGAAACCTGTCCCTGAACACCCCGGACGAGGTGGTGGCGGGCTTCCTGTGTGCATTGAACCTGTATGTAAAAAATCCCAACGAAGGTGTGGAGGCTATGAACATCCTGCGGGGGCCCCGACCCATGACTCCCTATGACAGCCAGTTCCTGCGGGATCGTCTGCGGGGCAAGGAGTATCTGCCGCTGGCGTATTTCGCTGGGGCCACGCCTCAGAATAGCTATGTGCCCACCCAGCCTTATATGCTGAACGTACTGGCCGATCCCCGTCCGCAGGACATTGAACCGGGCTATCTGCGGGTATTTATCGCCACGCCCGGCGCGGACTCCCCCCGGCCTATCAAGCTGCGGCAAAAGCCCTCCACCGGCGAATGGTTCCTGTGGGAGTATTCCAGTCCTCTCAGCGGTATCCGTACCCCGGCCGCCCAGGACCCCTGGGCCTGAGCCGTGAAACGGCGGTGGTATCCGCTGGCGCTGCTTCTGGCGCTGGCGCTGAGCCTGACGGCCTGTCAGGTGGAGTTCATCCCTCACGGGCAGCCGGAGAACAACGGCAGCACCACGATAGACACACCGCCCCTGCCCGGCGGCGACAATGACCCGGTAGATGTGACCGACCCGGTGGGCGGCGATGAAGACCCCTCCGGCGGCAACACGGACTACACCATGGAAAAGTACCGGCGGTACCTGAGTGGCCAGTGGATCGCCGTCGAGGGCGAGGTCGAGGGAGACCGGTACAAGATGGAAGAAGTAGGAATGACCGTGACGCTGGAATTTCAGGAGGCTGACGGCGTGACCGAGGACGGGCGCGGTACATGGAGCATGGGCGCATGGTACGAATATACCAACAAATATGGCGACTACGAAAAGCTGGACGGGCTGAGCGTGAAGTTCCTCGAGGGCCCCATGTACTACGGCTGCGGTAATGACGAGTGGTACGCGGAGCTGGTCGGCGGCCCGGAGAACGTAGAGTACACCGTGACCGTGATCGACAACAACTATCTGGAGATGCACCGCCATGTGGAGGATTCGTATGTGGTATGGGTTGTCTACTGCGAGCGGGCAGACGGCCAGTGGATCGAGGATTAACAACGGTATTCCATTATAGGCAGAAATAAATACAAAGAAAAGGAGAATACATAACTATGGGACTGATTAAAGCAGCATTGGGAAGCGTCGGCGGCGTAATGGCCGACCAGTGGAAGGAGTATT
>CAMCSE010000056.1 GCA_945877515.1 uncultured Clostridia bacterium
TTTCTGCCTGTCTCGTGGGCTCGGAGATGTGTATAAGAGACAGGCGCAGGCGGTGTGCGAATACTTCGACGTGCCGTACATCGCGCCGGACAAGCAGATCGACCTTCCTCCGGAGCCGGGGGAGCTGCCGGAGGTGCTGTACCGGGTGCAGGTGGGGGCGTTCCGTATCCGGGAGAACGCGGAAGCGTATCTGGAGAAGGTGCGGGACGCCGGGTTCCCGGAGGCGTTTGTGACGGAAGTGCGGGTGTGAAGTGAAGGAGCGTGTCCGAATCGGACACGCTCCCCTCCCCTTTTATTTCCGGCATTTTCGCGGCAAGCAGTGGTATGTTATAGCTATGTCATAAGATGCCTCCACAAGCATCATCTGGCAATTGTCGTGTATGTAAACGTAACGAAAAAGACCTGAAATCTTACGATTTCAGGTCTTTCTGGTGGAGATAAGCGGGATCGAACCGCTGACCTCTTGAATGCCATTCAAGCGCTCTCCCAGCTGAGCTATACCCCCATATTTTGTTGCCCTGTCGCTGCCGACTTGCTTAATATATCAGACGGCGGGTCAAAAGTCAACCCCTATTTTCAAAAAAATGCAAAATATTTCATGCGAAGAGACGGACCGCCAATGAAACTTGCAACTTACCGGTGACTATGTTACACTGTCAGCAGATGAATGAGGGAGGGCCTTACTATGTTAATAGATCGCGAGCGGCAAGAGGCGATTGACGCCGGCGAGCGTGCGCTGGACAGCCTGTACGGTGTCCGGAAGGAATTGGAGAGCGCCGGGAACTGGGGATTGCTGGATATGTTTGGCGGCGGTATGTTTACCACTTTTGTCAAACACAGCAAGATGAATGACGCGCAGCGGTACATGGAGCGGGCCAAGCGCGATCTGGCTGCCTTTAGCCGGGAGCTGGCGGATGTGTCGGAGACGCTGAATATAAACACCGGCGATTTTCTCTCCTTTGCCGATTACTTTTTTGACGGATTTCTGGCGGACATGATGGTGCAGTCCCGGATCCACGATGCCCAGCGTCAAGTGGATGATGCCATTTACCGCGTGGAATCCATCCTGTCCCGGCTCAGAAATCAGGGGTGACTATGCCAGATTATTTTACGATACAACTGTCCTCCGACGAGATCCGGGGCATCAGCAGTATCGGCCTTGCCCATCTGGGGGACGCCGTGTACGAGCTGCTGGTACGCACATGGCTGTGCGCCCATGGTAAGGCGACCGGAAAAGGCCTGCACCGGGCCACCATCGAGCTGGTATGTGCACCGAAGCAGGCGGAGTTCAGCGAAAAGATACTGCCCCTGCTGACGGAAGAGGAGCAGGCCGTATTCAAACGGGGCCGCAACGCCAATGTGCACTCGATCCCACAGCATGCCAGCCGGGCCCAGTATCAGCAGGCCACGGCACTGGAAGCGCTGCTGGGCTGGCTGTACCTGAACGGACGGCGGGAGCGGATCAACGAGCTGTTTAACATCATGATGGAGGAATAAACCATGCCTTTGGATGCCGTCTGCCTGCAGGCAGTGGTCAACGAACTGACGCCGCAGCTGACCGGCGCGCGGATCGAAAAAATCCAACAGCCTGCCCGGGATCAGGTGGTGCTGCTTTTGCGGGGCAGCCGCCGGCTGCTGCTATGCGCCAATCCCAATCAGCCCCGTATCCATATGACGGAGCAGCTGCGGGATAACCCGTCCCAGCCGCCGATGTTCTGCATGCTGCTGCGCAAACGCATCGGCAACGGGCGCATCGTGTCGGTGGAGCAGGCACCGCTGGAGCGTGTGGTGACGCTGCAGATCGAGGCCACCGACGAACTGGGGGAGCAGAGCCGTTTTTCCCTGATCCTGGAAGCGCTGGGCCGTCATGCCAATCTGATCCTGTGCGACAAGGAGGGGCGTATTCTGGACTGCCTGCGTCGGGTGGATCTGGAAATGTCTCAGGAGCGGCAGGTGCTGCCGGGATTATACTACCGCCTGCCGCCCCGGCAGCAAAAGCGCGATCCGCTGACGGTCACACGGGAGGAATTTATGGCGCTGCTTCCCCGTGAGAAGGAGCCGTTGGACGGCTGGCTTTTGTCGCAGTTCACCGCCATGCCCCCACTGATAGCCCGGGAGATTGTCAGCCGCGCTTACGGAGAAAGCGATCACCGCTCCGCCGATGACCGCCTGTGGGACGCCTTTGCCGCATGGCGGCAGACTGTTAATGAAAATAGCTTTACACCAACAGTGCTGTATCGTGGCGGCAAGCCTATTGACTTTACCTATGGTTCTATCCACCAATACGGGGATTACTGCACCAATGTGACCGCTGACAGCTTCAGCGCGCTGCTGGACAGCTTCTATGAGGAGCGGGAGCAGGCAGAGCGGGTCAAGCAGAAGGGGCAGGATCTGGTCAAGACGGCCACCAATGCCCGTGACCGCATCCGTCGTAAGATCGCCGCGCAGGAGAAGGAGTACGCCGCCTGTCTGGACCGGGATCATCTGCGTATCTGCGGTGAACTGATCACCGCTAACCTCTACCGCATGGAGCGGGGACAGCGGAAGCTGACGGCGGAGAATTACTACGAAGAGGGCTGCCCGGCCATGGACATTCCGCTGGACGTGCGTCTGTCGCCGCAGGAAAATGCTGCTCGCTACTTTAAGCAGTACGCCAAGGCCAAAACCGCCGAAAAGATGCTGACGGAACAGTTGACGAAGGGCCGGGAGGAGCTGCGGTATCTGGAAAGCGTGGTGCAGGAATTGCAGCAGGCGGAAAGTGAGCAGGACTTCAACGATATCCGGACCGAACTGACCGACGGCGGCTATATCCGCCAGCGGGGCAGGAAGCAGCCCGGCTTCCAGCGGGCCTCCAAGCCCCGGGAATTTCGTTCCACGGCGGGACTGCGCATTTTTGTGGGCCGCAACAATCGCCAGAACGATAAGCTGACCACCAAAGAAGGACAGAAGTGGGACATTTGGCTCCATACCCAGAAGATCCACGGCTCCCATGTGCTGCTGTGCACTGACGGAGCAGAGCCGGATGAGACGAGCCTTCATGAAGCCGCCGTACTGGCCGCCTACTATTCCCAGGCTCGCGGCAGCAGTAAGGTGCCGGTGGATTATACGCCGGTGAAGTTTGTGAAGAAGCCCGCCGCCAGCTGTCCCGGCATGGTGGTGTATACCACCTATCAGACCATGTATGTGGACCCTGACGCGGATTTGGTGAAGCGGCTGCATGTGAAATAAAGAGAGGGAGGATGACCTCCCTCTCTTTATTCGCTCTCGCTGTCGGTATCGCGAAAAATCATAGTGATGCCCCACAGACCGGCAACACCCACCAGTGCGTAGATAATGCGGCTGATGGTACCCATCTGGCCGCCAAAGAGAAATGCCACGCAGTCGAAGCCGAAGAAGCCTACGCTGCCCCAGTTCAGCGCACCGATCACAATGAGAATCAGTGCGATCTTGTCAATAATTTTCAAAAAAGTGACCTCCCTAAAATAGCTTGGCGCCGATAGTTTTTCCCTGTACAGTCATCTTATGCAAAAAAATTTGTCAGTTTGGCTTAAAATTTTTTGGAAACCATTGCATTATCAGGTAAAATTATGGTATGATAACGACACATGATGGAACGACCTGTGACCTTTATCACAAAAGAGGAGGAACAACATGAATCATAAGTTTGAAAAGCTGGGGTTCTATCCCGCTGACATTCTGCTGCCCAAGGATCAGGACATGACCAAGTGGGCAGTGGTGGCCTGCGACCAGTTCACGTCTGAACCGGAGTACTGGCAGGCGGTGGAGCAGCAGGTGGGCGACGCACCCTCCACACTGCGGCTGATCCTGCCGGAGGCCAATCTGAAGGCACCCAATGTGGATGAGTACATTCAGAACATCAACGACGCCATGAGCAAGTACATCGCTGACGGCGTGTTTGAGACGCTGACCGATTCCCTGATCTACATTGAGCGCCAGCAGTCCGACGGCAAGATCCGTCACGGCCTGATCGGCATGGTGGACCTGGACGCCTATGACTTTACGCCCGGCTCCGGCGCGCTGATCCGCGCTACTGAGGGCACCGTGCTGGATCGTATTCCGCCCCGGGCCCGCGTACGCCGCAACGCACCCATCGAACTGCCCCATGTGATGCTGCTGATCGACGACCCCGACAAGACCGTCATCGAGCCGCTGACCGCCGCTGCCGGTACCATGGAGACCCTGTATGACTTCGACCTGATGCAGAACGGCGGCCATATCAAGGGCTTCAAGCTGTCCCAGAAGCAGATCGATGCCGTGGCCGATGCGCTGGAGGGTCTGACCACTGACGAGGCGATGCAGAAGAAGTACAATGTTTCCGGCGTTGCCCCGCTGCTGTTTGCTGTGGGTGACGGCAACCATTCTCTGGCCACCGCCAAGGCCTGCTATGAGGAGCAGAAGAAGGGCAAGACGCCTGAGGAGTATCTGGCCCTGCCGGCCCGCTACGCACTGGTGGAAGTGGTCAACAACCACGATGACGCCCTGCAGTTCGAGCCCATCCACCGGGTACTGTTCGGCGTGGATCACGAGAAGTTCATGAACGCCTTCCGCGCCGCTTATCCCAACGCTTACGAGGGTAAGGGCGACGGCCACACCATCGAGTTCGTCTGGGAAGGCGTCACCAAGTTTATCACCGTCCCCGACCCCAAGGTACAGCTGGCCGTCGGCACGCTCCAGAGTGTTATCGACCAATACCTCAAGGACAACGGCGGCGAGGTGGACTACATCCACGGCGATGACGTGACCCGTGAGCTGGGCAGCAAGCCCGGCAACATGGGCTTCCTGCTGCCGGCCATGGGCAAGGAGCAGCTGTTCAAGACCGTTATGGCTGACGGCGTGCTGCCCCGCAAGACCTTCTCCATGGGCCATGCGCAGGACAAGCGCTACTACATTGAGGCCCGCAAGATCGTCAAGTAAAATGACGGTGGAAATCCCTGTCAGAATCTAGTATAATGGAGCCGTCGGAGGATCGTCCGGCGGCTTCATTTTTCTCAAAGAGGTATTGTCATGCTTCGCTTCTGGATTCCTGCATATTTCATCTGTGCTTTGTACCTGCTGGCGGCGGTGCTGTGGCCGCTGCTGCCATGTAAGCTGCGCCGCCATGTGCTGCGGGGCGCGATCCCGGAAAACCGGAAGACGGCGGCTGACCGGCTGTTCCGCCGGGCGCTTTTGCAGTTTGCCGTCCTGTTTGCGGCGGTAGACTTCATGCTGATGCGCACGCTGTGCCTGATGCCGGAAAAGGACCAGCAGTTAGCCGCTGCGGCAGCGGCGGTGCTGCAGATAGCCGCTGTGCTGCTGATCCCGCCGTCGGTGCAGCGGGGCTTGCGGGCCACACCGTCAAAGGGTCAAGGCAGCACCGTGACGGAAATCGCCAATGCCAAGGTGAACCTGACGCTAGCTGTGGGTGAAAAACGGCCCGACGGATACCATGAGGTGGAGACCGTCATGACGGCTGTGGGTCTATTCGATACGGTGACGGTGTCACGTCATCCCGGTATCCGGGATGAGCTGATCTGCCATCCGCCGGTAACGGAACATCCGGAGGACAACCTGTGTATGAATGTGCTGCGGGTGTTTTTTCAGGAGCTGGGCGTAAAGGAGGATTTTGTTACCATCACGCTTCAAAAGCGTATTCCCACGCAGGCGGGTCTGGGCGGCGGCAGCAGCGACGCGGCAGCAGTGCTGCGGGGGCTGCGGACGCTGTACGCAGCGGATGTGGCGGATACCCGGCTGGAGGAGATGGCAGCGGAGCTGGGCAGCGACGTGCCCTACTTCATCCGTGGCGGCACAGTGCTGGCTACCGGTCGAGGCGAGTGGCTTGCGCCTTTACCGCCCATGCCGGAATGCTGGTTCGTGATCGTCAAGCCGGAGGAGAGCCATTCCACCGCCGCCATGTACGCCGCCATCGACCGTGCGACGGCACAGACTGTCAGCGACAGTCAGGCGGTGCTGGATGGCCTGCGAAACGGCGACCTGTCCGCCATTGCGGCAGGGCTGCACAATGACTTCCAGCAGGTGCTGCCCGAGGGCAGTGCTGTTCCGGCCATCGTCAGTTTGCTGCGGGAGCAGGGGGCATTGAACGCCCAGATGACTGGAAGCGGCAGCGCGGTGTTTGGATTGTTCCGTAACAGAGAGGATGCGGAAGCGGTTGCCGGCGTGCTGAAAGAAACCTATCCCCATACTTTTTGCGTCCAACAGGTATAATATGCGAAAAAACCGTCCATATTGTAGGAAAATTCCTGCGATAAGGACGGTTATTGTACCATGAAACGATGGAAAAAATGGGAGATGGCATTGCTTCTGGCATTGTGCGGCACTATGATATGGGGCGCATGGGCGGTACAGCGGCAGGATGCGCTGGCCCAGAAGATGATACGCTTGCATGTCATCGCCAATTCCGACAGTGATGCGGATCAGACGCTGAAGTTACAGGTACGGGACAAGGTGCTGGACTATACCACCGGCATTTTGCAGCGCGCAGAAGATATGGAGGATGCCCAGACGCAGCTTCGTGACGCGTTGGGGCGGATCGAGAACATTGCCCGGCGGGAGATCGTCAATCGGGGCTATGACTATCCGGTGACGGCCCAATTGGCCAGTACAGAGTTCCCCCTGAAGGAATATGACGGATTTTCCCTGCCTGCCGGTGAATATATGGCGCTGCGGCTGGTGATCGGGGAAGGCGCGGGACAGAACTGGTGGTGCGTGGTGTATCCGCCGCTGTGTACCGCCGCCGCCACTGATCTGCCGCAGACCGCCGTATCCGCCGGACTGACAGGCGATGATGTGAGCCTGATCACGGAGGAGAATACAGGCTATATGCTGAAATTCCGCTCCGTGGAGCTATGGGAGCAGCTGCGGCAATGGCTGGGCAAACGATAACAGCAAAAGGCGCATCGGTCAATGGCCGATGCGCCTTTTGCCTGTCTCTTATACACATCTCCGAGCCCACGAGACAGGCAGAAATCT
>CAMCSE010000057.1 GCA_945877515.1 uncultured Clostridia bacterium
CCGCCCCAGCGGGAGGACTATCTGTCGCTGGAGACACGCTTTGAAAAAACGGCGCGCCTGCGTCTTACGGCGGGACGGGTGCAATATTCCGAGCAGGGCGCGGACGTAACGGACGAGCTGCTGCATACAACGCTGGACGAGTTCAAAAGAAGCTATGGCAATTAACACTGAAAAGAGAGGAGGGAGCTGCGTGCTTCTGTACCTTAACAGGCGGTGGGGCAAAATCGACGCAGCGGCAAGAGGCCGCAGCATCGGCAGCCGTCTGGCGCTTTGCTGGCTATGCATGGTGCTGGCGGTGCTGTCTGCCGCGCTGCTTCTGCTGAGTGCGACGGGCGTTCTCTCCCACACGGCGAGTCAGTTCGGAGAAACGGCGGCCCTGCAGCAGAAAAACACCGCTGCCATTTTCACCGCCCAGATGGACGTGCTCACCGCGCAGGGCATTGAGCTTTCCAACACTGTCAGCGGAGAGGTCGAGAGCTTTCTTGCCGGCCGCGGCCTGTCATTCGATGCGCTGAATGATAATCCGGAGCTCATCGCGGAGCTGGAAGATATGCTGATCCCTGCTTTGAAGAGCGCAATGGAGGGCAGCACCTGCAGCGGCGCGTATTTCTGCCTTGATGCTACCGCAAACACATCGCTGTCAACATCCGAAACCTCCCGTGCGGGAGTGTATCTCCGATATTCCGGTCTTCGATCCGCCCACCCCGGCGGTACCGTCACCTGTTTTCGGGGAACGGTGGATGCCGCCAGAAGAAACGGCTTGCAGCTTCACAATCGCTGGAACCCGGAGCTGAATACTTCCCTGATCCCCGGCTACCGGCAGGTCATGGCGTGGGACGGAGACAGACTCTCCGGCGGCTGCCTCTGGACAGAGCGGATACCGCTTCTGGATACCTGGGAGAGCGTGACGCTTCTGTGCGTACCCGTGCGTGATGGAGCGGGTAATGTCAGGGGCGTCTGCGGTATGGAGCTGAGCGACCTGTATTTCAGCCTGTCCCACAGTACAGTCTCCGGCTCCTACGGAAGCTTCATAATGCTGCTGGCTCCCATGAACGGAGATACTCTCCTTCTCGATAAGGCCATGCTGGGCAGCACGGAGGGGACGGATCTGTCCGCCTCCGGCGAGATGAGGATACAAAGCGGCCGGGACTACGATACTTTTACATGGAACGACACGACCTATCTCGGCAAGTACCAGATCGTCCCGGGCCGTTTGGCGGACGGCCATCCGCTGGCGGCGGTGACGCTGGTGCCGGAAAGCGGCTACCGCCATCAGGTTCAGACCGCCCGCCTCGGCTGGACGCTGGGCTCCCTCGGATTCCTTATAGGGATGCTGGTGCTGGCCGCTGCACTTTCCCGCCGCTTTGCCATGCCTATCGCCCAAGGCCTCGAGGCAGCAAAAAGCTGTGAACATGACTGGCAGCCTACGGGCATTCGGGAGATTGACGAGCTGACGGTCTATTTTCATAGCCGCCTGCGTGAGAGCCGGCCCGAGGATGCCCTGCCCCGGCAGGTGGAAAGCCTTGTATCCGAGCTCATCGACCGGTCAAAGGGACTTACCTCCTCGGAGCGCATTATCCTGCGCTACTATGCCGAGGGCTATACCGTTAAGGACATTCCCGGACTGCTGTTTATCAGCATGGGCACTGTGAAGGGTCACAACAGCCATATATACAGCAAGCTGGGGGTGGATTCCTACGATGCTCTGAAAGCCTATTTGGATGTGCTCCGGCGCTGCGGTAGACTGGAGGAGCTGCTGCAGAGCGGCAAGCAGCGAAGCTATGTATGAAGTAATATGATTTTCACATTATCAGAAATGCACAATTTATGCCTGCTATATTTGTGCATTACGTATAGGCCTAAGTCATGTTTTGCGGTTTTTCGCCAAAAACAGGACTTGGGCCTATATCTTTTTTTATAAAAGAGGGTAATTATTGAGACATAACAGCCGCATACATTGGGGAAAACTGCCGGGGAGGAGGGATTACATATGAAGCGGATCATGAAGGAGGCAATGGGTGACTGCTCTACCGTAGAGGAGTTCCGCTTTCTTGTCCGCTGCCGGGAATGCGGCAGAACGTGGCACAGCAGCCCGGTTCGTTTTTCTAAGGCCGGTGCAGAGCCGAAAACCGAGGGGATGAGTGCAATCTTCCGGACGCTCTATGAGAGGGAACGGGATGCTGCCCGGGAAAAAGCCGCAGCGGAAGCCTCTGAGATATTCAGCCGCTGCCCGGTCTGCGGAAGGCTGGTGTGCGACCGTTGCTTTCTGATCTGTGAGGACCTGGATATGTGCATTGCCTGCGCTAAGACCTTGCAGGTGCGCGGCGACATTGTGGCAGGAGAAGCTTTCGCACCGCGTGAGCTCCCTGCCGGACCGATAGGCAAAGCTTCAACGGAAGAATCAGATATCAAATAAAAAAAGGAGACAGAAACTATGGGACTTATCAAAGCGGCCTTAGGCGCGGCCGGCGGCGTTATGGCCGACCAGTGGCGGGAATACTTTTATTGCGAAGCCATCCCCTCGGATGTGCTGGCGGTTAAGGGACGAAAGAAGGTCACGGGCCGTTCCAGCAACACCAAGGGTGATGACAACATCATCTCCAACGGCAGCGTGATCGCCATTGCCGACGGTCAGTGTATGCTTATCGTGGAGCAGGGCAAGGTGGTGGATGTGTGCGCCGAGCCGGGCGAATACACCTACGATATGTCCACAGAGCCGAGCATCTTCTACGGCGATTTGGGCGAAAACGTAAAGAACGTATTTATGAACATCGGCAAGCGCTTTACCTTCGGCGGCGAGGCCCCCAAGGATCAGCGCATCTACTACTTCAACACCAAGGAGCTGACGGGCAATAAGTACGGTACGCCCAGCCCCGTTCCGTTCCGGGTGGTGGATCAGCGGGCCGGCATCGACATAGACATCGGCATCCGCTGCTTCGGCGAGTACAGCATCAGACTGAAGAATCCGCTGCTGTTTTACACCAACGTATGCGGCAATGTCAGCGAGGACTATAAGACTGAAAATATCGCGGGTCAGATGAAGACGGAGCTGCTGACCGCGCTTCAGCCCGCGTTTGCAAAGATCAGCGAAATGGGCATCCGCTATTCCGCTCTCCCCGGTCATACGCTTGAGCTGTCCGACGCCCTCAACGAGCAGCTGTCGGGCAAGTGGCGTGATCTCCGCGGTATGGAGATCGTCTCCTTCGGTGTTTCCAGCGTGAAGGCCAACGAGGAGGACGAACAGATGATCAAGGAGCTGCAGCGCAATGCGGCCTTCATGGATCCCACTCGTGCGGCGGCACATCTCGTAGGCTCTCAGAGCGAAGCCATGAAGGCGGCGGCCGCCAACACCGGCGCAGGCCCGGCTATGGCCTTTATGGGCATGGGCCTGGCCGGTCAGGCGGGCGGCATGAACGCCCAGAATCTCTTCCAGATGGGACAGCAGCAGCAAATGCAGCAGCAGCAAATGCAGCAGCAGGCGGCGCAGCCTGCCCCCGCTCCGGCGATGCAGGGCTGGACTTGCTCCTGCGGGCAGGGCGGTATCACCGGCAACTTCTGCCCGAACTGCGGCGCAAAGAAGCCCGAACCGAAGCCTGCCGCAGACAGCTGGAAATGCAGCTGCGGCGCCACCGTCACTGGAAAGTTCTGCCCTGAGTGCGGCAGTCCCAGACCCGCTCCGGCAGCGGACGGCTGGACCTGTGCCTGCGGTGCGGTGAACAAGGGCAAGTTCTGCTCCGAGTGCGGCGCGAAGAAGCCTGCCGGCGTACCCCAGTACAAGTGCGACAAATGCGGCTGGGAGCCTGCCGATCCCAAGCATCCCCCCAAGTTCTGCCCTGAGTGCGGAGACCCCTTTGATGACGGGGACATCGTAGGATGAAGCGCCGGGCGGTCTGGATTTTCCTGCTGGGAGTGCTTGTCGGCATCGCCCTTTCCGTACTGTATAAGCACTTCGTGACCGATCGGATCATGGATCGGGGCGGCATGGAAAATCCGGACTTTGCCTATCCTCTGGACGGCGACCGCACTTATGTGGATAACTCCGCTCTGTGGCCGGTGCTGGAGGGAACGTGGAAAAGCACGGACGGCCGATGGCAGGCGGTCATCGGCGAGGAGAGCGGCATCGTCCTCACGGCGGACGGCGAGACGGTTTTAGAGTCGCCGCTGCATTTTACCTATCTCCGGCCGGGTAAGGTTTTCTTTACGGAGCTTCAAACGGATATCCGCACGCTTAGGAGTCCGGATACAGCGGCTCTCGGCAGGATCGTTGAGCTTTGCCATAATGCAGGGGAGGGCGAGGACGCCGGAACGCTGCTGCTGAGGCTGGAATGGCCGGAGGCAGGCGAGGAAACAATACAATTCAAAAAACAAATATACAGGAGCAATAGACCATGGGATTATTTGATAAGAAATACTGCGATGTGTGCGGAGAAAAGATAGGGCTGCTCGGCAACCGCAAGCTGGAGGACGGAAATCTCTGCAAGGAATGCGCGAGGAAGCTGTCACCCTGGTTCAGCGACCGCCGCAGCTCCACGGTGGAGGAGATAAAGCAGCAGCTGGCATACAGAGAAGAAAACCGGAAAAAGGCGGCTCAGTTCCGCACAACCCGCGCCCTCGGCGAGGACCGGAAGGTGCTGCTGGACGAGGAGCACCGCTGGTTTACCGTCACCCGCGCCCGGGATCTGGAGGAGGCCAATCCGGATATTCTGGACTATGATGCCATCACCGGCTGCCGGATGGACATAGACGAGAGCAAAACGGAGCTGATGCGTGAAAATGCCGACGGCAAGGAGGTCAGCTATGTTCCGCCGCGCTACGAGTATTCCTACGACTTTGAGATCGTCATTTCGGTCCGTCATCCCTATTTTGACGAGATGCGCTTCCGCCTAAACGGAAGCTCGGTTGACTTTGAGCCTTCGGCAATGCTTCGGCCGAAGAGCTTCAACGCCGGAAGACCCGACCCGGAGAGCTGCGCGGAATACCGCAAGTACCGTCAGATGGGCGACGAGATCTGCCTGTGCCTGGAGGAGGCTCGACGCGGAAGTGCGGCTGCGGATGCCGTGCCCGGTGAAGCGCCTGCCGTGCTGCAAACGGAAGCAGCCCCGTCATCGGGACCGTGGACCTGCTCTGCCTGCGGCGGCGCCAACAGCAGGGGAGGCTTCTGTGAATACTGCGGCTCGCCCAGACAGTGAGCTGAAAATAAGCAAAACCCCGCAAGGGATAAAATAAATAATAATTATATAGGAGGAAACGATTATGGCAAACCTGACAGGAAACCTAAAGGACTCTATGACCGCAACCTTCCCCCGCGAGTTCGATATTCCAAATCCGATGACGATTCAGGAAATCTATGACAAGATAAATGCCCGTGCCGCGGCGTTCCAGATGCCGTTTTCCATAAAGGGCGGCGTTCCCGGCGAGCGCATTGTCTTTGCAAAGGAGCCGAATCTTGATGTTACCATCTGGCTTCACGTCAAGGACGGCACACACATCAAGATCACACCGGTCACGACGAGCAGCAGCGCCAAGATCAACGGCATCGATGTCGGCAAGAACAGTATCATGCGCAAGGGCGTTAAGGGTGTGGCCAGCAGACCGATGCTGCAGGGTGAATATATCGACACCGTGACTGACACCATCAAAAGGATCCTGGCGGATGAAGAGGTGGAGGATTATGTGGCGCCCGAGGTAGCTCCGGGAGCGGACAAGCCCCTGAACTGGCTGACACTGCTGCTGCTGTGCATCTTCGTCGGAGGCATCGGCATCCATCGCTTCTATGTGGGCAAGATCGGAACGGGCATACTGTTCCTGTTCACCGGCGGCCTGTTCGGAATCGGCTGGCTTGTGGACCTTATAAAAATCGTCACCGGAAAATTCACTGACAAGAACGGCAACGTTATCCAGAGAAATTAGATGAGCCGGGCGTGAAGCACGAAAGAACGGCTCAGCATAACTGATGTTGATAAGAGGATTTAAGTATGAAAAAGATAGTATCTCTGGCACTGACTCTGATGATGGTGCTCTCCCTTACTGCCTGCGGCAGTAAGGACGGCGGAGACTCTGCCGACCCCAATCTGGGGAAATATATCGGTCAGAGCGTCACCTCCAGCGGGGACAGCGACTGGCTCTCCATGGACGATGTCTATGACGAGGGCGATAACTACATAGAACTGAAAAGCGGCGGCAAGGGCGAGTTCTGTCTGGACGGCGACAAGGAGACCATCAAGTGGAGCCTTGCCGCGGACGGCACGCTGAAGCTGACCGGCAACAACGTAGAGAGCACCGGTACCCTGAAGGACGGTCTCATCACGCTCAACGATTACTGGGGCATCGATCTCATTATGACCTTTCTGAAGGAAGGCGCGGAAATGTCGGCGCAAACCGGTACAAAGCTGCTCGACTGGTGGAACGGCGACTGGTTCGGCTGGTGGAAGATGACCGACTGCTCGGGCTATTACGAGGACATGGAGGGCGACTGGTGGGATATCTGCGGCACCATTGATATCGGAGCTGACAATAAGGGCACCGTAACGCTTTGGGACGAGGACTACACAAAGGACAGCCCAATGGCCATGGTGAATGTCAGCCTGAGCGGCTCCGGCACCGGTGAGCACGG
>CAMCSE010000058.1 GCA_945877515.1 uncultured Clostridia bacterium
TTCGGGATAAACGCCGCATGCGGCTTGCCCGTAAGCTCGTGCTTGTGGATGTCGGCGGTCACACCGAACACATCCTTTATCAGCTCCGGCTTGATGATCTGATCCGGTGTGCCGCAGGCGTATATTTTCCCGGAGCGCATGACATAGATCCTGTCGCAGAACAGGCTTGCAAGATTCATGTCGTGGATCGCCGCCAGCGTTGTAACGCCCAGACGCTTTACGGTTTCAAATACCAAAAGCTGATAGCTGATATCCAGATGGTTTGTGGGTTCGTCGAGTATCATAAACTCCGCCTGCTGCGCAATCGCTCTTGCGATGAGCACACGCTGTTTCTCGCCACCTGACAGCCTGCGAAACCCTCGTTCGGCGAACTCCGCCATTCCTACCTTGCCAAGTGCGTCGGATACGATACTCTTGTCTCCGGGGTTATCCGACTCAAAAAGCCGCTTGTGTGGGTTGCGGCCCATTGCGACTATTTCCCGGACAGCGAAATCAAACGTAATTTCGCTGTCCTGGCCGACCACGGCAATCTTTGCCGCCCGCTCCCGCGCGGATAGGGCCGCCAAGTCCCCACCGTCGAGCGTGATCGTTCCCTGGTGCGGCTTCAGCGCACCGTAAACGCATTTTAGCGTCGTGGACTTGCCACAGCCGTTAGGTCCGATAACGCCAACAAATTCGCCCTCGTCCACATGAAGTGAAATGTTGTCTACGGCGTCTATGGTGTCATAAGCATAGCGAAGATTCGTTATTTCCAGTTTTCTCGCCATCAAACCAGCCTCCCGGATTTACTTTTCAGCATGGCGATAAAGCAGGGCCCACCGATTATCGCTGTGAGCACACCAACGGGTAGTTCCTCCGGTGCCAGCACCATACGTGCGGCCACATCCGTCCAGATAACAAGCAGTCCGCCAAGAAGCGCTGACAGCGGCAGCACTTTTTTGTGGTCGCTCCCCACAAGCATACGGCATACATGCGGCACCATCATCCCCACAAAGCCGATCGCTCCGGACACCGCAATCGTAGCGCCCGCCAGAAGGGAGGCTATCAGCACAAGCGCCTTTTGTGTGCGCTCAACATTGACCCCCAGCGTCACTGCCGTCTCATCGCCGAGCAGCAGAATATTGAGCGTGCGATAGTTTATCATCAGATAGCTGATGCACAGCAGCATCACGACAAATGGAATTGTGAGGTATTCCCACTTTGCACCGGCAAGAGAGCCGGTCATCCAGAAGTCGAGGTTATGTACGGCCAGAGCATTTTTCGCGCTCAATGCCATTGCGCTGGTCAAAGCGTCCATTATCATCGACAGGGCAACACCTGCAAGCAGCAGCGTTGTAATATTCACTCTGCCGTTCGTGCGCGAAAGGGCATATACCACAATGATGCATATCGCTGCACCCAGAAAAGCCGTGACAGATAGTTCAAACCTTCCAAGAAAAGAAAACCAACCCGTTATCATACCAAGGGTTGCCGCCGCCGAAGCGCCGGAGGATACGCCCAACACAAAGGGATCGGCCAGCTTGTTGCGTATAAGCGCCTGCATCGCCACGCCACAGACCGCCAGTGACGCGCCCACAATGAAGCCAAGAAGCACGCGCGGTGCGCGGAGCATCCAGACGATGTTATAGTCGAGCTGTTCGTATTGTCCGTTTACAAGCTCCCGGATGCCGGGAACCTGAGAGAAAATCACGTTTACCGTTGTCCCAAACGGTACTGTCACGGGGCCGAGACATATGGTCACACAGATACTCACAAGGCATAGAGGTATGAGTATTAAAAGTATTTTTTTCATGCTGAACTGTTTCTTCATGAAAGCTCCTCCGAAGCTGCAAGTTGTTCGTATGAACCCTTCGCGAAAATCCGTCAAACGGCGGCAAGGAAGCGGAATATGGCTTCCCATCCGTCGTTTTGATCTGCTTGTGGCGCGATATCCGTCGGCGGTTTCATGCTATAGGGTGAAAAGAGATATGGGTTTGAAAGTCTTTTTAAAAATTATAATGCGCAAATACCCTCTTAACAAGCCGGGGGGGAGGATATATTGGACGCTTTTTTGTCAATTTTTCTAATTATGGTAATTCCCTATCATGAACAACTCAGAGAGGCACCGTTCTCTTTTTAGTGGCCGGCAGCTATCTTTATGGGTTGGATGAAAACCAAACCAGCGGGTAAATCCTGCATCGTAGTGACCCAGTGCAAATTAAGATATGTTTTGAACTGCTATGAGAAAATGAGCGGCGCAGCCTGGTTTTCAGACTGCGCCGCTCATATGTCGGGGGATATTTTTTGAGATAAACTGAGTGGCACGAAGGGTTTTACAGCAGCGGAGGACCACCAGCTTTCCTTTTCTCAAGTCTCTTGTTGACTACGGAAGCACAGGCACTTGTCAGCCAGCAGCGTGAAGCGCACCATATCCCCCGGCTCCGCCGTCATGGTCTTCTGGAGAACAGCGCAAAGAAGCTGTGCCTCCGGCGCATCTTCCGGCCGGAGAAGGCCGCGCGGGAGAACCTGACCGCCGTCATCGGCGCGCTGGAACACGCGCTGCACATGATCGCCGCCGAAGGGCATCCTCAGGATCCACCGGCTTCGGCAGAAGCCGTTCCTTCTTCTTTTTCAAAAGAGTGAATCATCGGCTGCATAATGAATCTCTCAGCATCTTTGCGCCGGGCGATTTCTGCGGAAGGCGTTCGGATCATCACGCTCTGCTGAACGGGCAGAAAGCCCCGGCTGTCGGCCGGGGCTTTCTCATTTGTGTCCGCAGCAGCTGCAATGGGAGCAGCTGCCGCGGCAGGAACCGGAGCAAAGGCTCTTGCCCTGCTTCTTCTGCTTGATGAGAGAACGGACAATGGAAGCAATAATGGCGATCAAGACAAGACAAATCAGAATATCAGCCAGCATGGTAAGCACTCCTTTCTCAGATTCATGAAACTACGATGGGATTTACCGCATTCCGTTTGGCGGCGTCCTTATAGGGCCTCAGCAACATGTACAGCATACCCGCCAGAACAAGGACCGCCACAACGGTACCGAGGATATTACCCGCACCCACGAACCAGCCGCCGAACTGGTGGATCATCAGGGCGATCAGATAGGCGAAACCGCACTGATAGCCGATGGCAAACCACGTCCATTTGCGGCTGTTCATCTCACGCTTGATGGCGCCGATGGCAGCAAAGCAGGGGGCGCACAGCAGGTTGAACACCAGGAAAGAGTAACCGGTAACGCCGTTGAACATCAGCGCCATATTCTGGTACACGGTGCCCTCGCCTCCGCCGAACAGAATGCCCATCGTTCCGACGATGTTCTCCTTGGCCACAAGGCCGGTGATGGATGCCACCGCTGCCTGCCAGGTACCCCAGCCCAGAGGCCGAAAGATCCAGGCCAGAACGCCGCCGATAGCCGCCAGGATAGAGCAGTCGATCTCCGCCTCACTGAGCATGCGGAAGGTTCCGTCCACCCAGCCGAAGTAGGTGGTGAACCACACAAAGATGGTGGACAGCAGGATAATGGTGCCGGCCTTCTTGATAAAGGACCAGCCGCGCTCCCACATGCTGCGCAGCACGTTGCCCGGCGTGGGCCAGTGATAGGCCGGCAGCTCCATGACGAAGGGAGCGGGATCACCGGCAAACATTCTGGTCTTTTTCAGGATGATACCGGACACGATGATGGCGGCCATGCCGATGAAGTAGGCGGAGGTGGCGACCAGCGCGCTGCCGCCAAAGATGGCGCCGGCGATCATGGAGATAAAGGGCACCTTGGCCCCGCAGGGGATAAAGGTAGTGGTGATGATGGTCATGCGGCGATCCCGCTCGTTCTCGATGGTACGGGAGGCCATGATGCCCGGCACGCCGCAGCCGGTACCGATCAGCATGGGGATAAAGCTCTTACCGGACAGGCCGAACTTGCGGAAGATACGGTCCAGCACGAAGGCGATACGGGCCATGTAGCCGCAGGCCTCCAGAAACGCCAGCAGCAGGAACAGCACCAGCATCTGGGGCACGAAGCCCAGCACCGCGCCGACGCCGGCCACGATACCGTCAAGGATCAGGCCGCTGAGCCATTCAGACGCGCCGGCAGCTTCCAGACCGCTGCCGATGAGAACGGGGATTCCGGGCACCCACACGCCGTAATCCTCGGGATCCGGCTCATCGCCGATCTCATCCAGCGTGGCCGCGGCAGCCTCATAGTCCGCCAGCGTGGCGGTCTCCTCGGTGACGGCCAGCGTCTCCTCGTCCTCCACGTCATAGGTGAACGTACCGTCGGCGGCCAAGGCGCCGTTTTCTTCGATGTAGGCGTCATAGCCGTCCACGATCAGGGAGGCCTCGCCATAGGCGTCGGCCGCCTCGCTGTACTCAGCGGAGCCGATGCCCAGCAGGTGCCAGCCGTCCCCGAACAGGCCGTCGTTGGCCCAGTCGGTGGCGGCGGAACCAATGGTCATCATGGCGATGTAGTACACAAGGAACATCACCACGAAGAAGATGGGCAGGCCCAGCCAGCGGTTGGTGACGATGCGGTCGATCTTATCGGAAACAGACAGCCCGCCCTTGTTTTTCTTCTGATAGCAGCTCTTGATGACCTCCGCGATATAGACGTAGCGTTCGTTGGTGATGATGCTCTCCGCGTCGTCATCCAGCTCCTTCTCGGCGGCCTTGATGTCGGTTTCGATGTGGGTCATGGTCTCAGCGGGGATGCTCAGCTTGGCCAGCACCTTTTCGTCCCGCTCAAAGATCTTGATGGCGTACCAGCGCTGCTGCTCCTCGGACATACTGTGGACAGCGGCCTCCTCGATGTGGGCAATGGCGTGCTCCACGGGGCCGGAGAAGGTGTGCATGGGAACGGTCTTACCGCCCTTGGCCGCCTCAACAGCCGCCTCTGCGGCCTCCATGACGCCGGTGCCCTTCAGGGCGGAGATCTCCACGATCCGGCAGCCCAGCTGTCGTGACAGCTCGGGCACATTGATCTGGTCGCCGTTCTTCTTCACGATATCCATCATATTGATGGCGATGACCACGGGAATCCCCAGTTCCGTCAGCTGAGTGGTCAGATACAGGTTCCGCTCCAGATTGGTGCCGTCGATGATGTTCAAAATGGCGTCGGGCCGCTGGTCGATCAGATAGTTCCGGGCCACCACTTCCTCCAGCGTGTAGGGAGACAGAGAATAAATGCCGGGCAGGTCCATGATGGTCACGTCATCGTGCTTTTTCAGCTTGCCCTCCTTCTTTTCCACTGTTACACCGGGCCAGTTGCCCACGAATTGATTGGATCCGGTCAAGGCATTGAACAGCGTCGTCTTGCCGGAGTTAGGGTTGCCCGCGAGGGCAATTTTAATTTGTTCCATATTCACTCCTTCCGGATAGCATTTGCTAACCGTTATGCAAAATTTTTATTCGATCTCAATCATTTCGGTATCGGCCTTTCGCAGGGAAAGCTCATATCCCCGCACTGTGACCTCCATGGGATCCCCCAGCGGCGCCACCTTGCGGATATAGACCTCCGTGCCGCGGGTAATCCCCATGTCCATGATGCGGCGCTTGATGGGGCCCTCTCCGTGGAGTTTTACCACCTTCACGGTCTGACCGATCTTAGCCTCTTTCAGTGTTTTCATATTTCTCCTCCTTGCAGCACAATTGATAAAACGGAAGCCTTGCAGAGCTTACCGCCCACAGACAGCAAAAAGCAATTCTTTTTGCTGTCTACTCATACCATGATCTTTCGGGCCATCTCTGCGCTGATGGCCACACGGGATTCCTTCACTTTCACGATCACGTTGCCGCCCAGCGCACTGATCAGCGTCACCGCGCTGCCGGCCACAAAGCCCAGATTTTCCAGATGCCGGCGCACCTCATCGTTTCCGCCGATCCGGCGAACGATCTGCTCCTGCCCCACATCAGTTAATGTCAGCGGCATCATGTTCTCCCCTTCTTTCCATGTATTAGCACACGCTAACTGCCAGCCTTGAAAAACAGTTAGCATTTTCTAACCGTATGAATATTATAGTTAGCTTCAGCTAATTTGTCAAGAGAATTTTTCAGTTTACTCGTCTTTTTTC
This sequence comes from uncultured Clostridia bacterium, assembly GCA_945877515.1. Classification (GTDB taxonomy): domain Bacteria; phylum Bacillota; class Clostridia; order Oscillospirales; family Oscillospiraceae; genus Vescimonas. The sequence goes on from CAMCSE010000058.1 coordinate 6,047, forward strand.
TCATATTCTTTTTCGGTTCTCTGTATTATGTTAACTCATTGTGCATTCCCCACCCAAATGCAGAAAACGCATGGAGAATGCTCCCCATGCGTTTTCGATTCTATGATGTTTATCGCATTTGATCCTGGTTTTTCTGGCGGAGGCGGATGCGGTCGGCGATCATG
>CAMCSE010000059.1 GCA_945877515.1 uncultured Clostridia bacterium
CTGCATATCAAATTACCAGAAATCAACATCATTTTCAAGGCATTTCTGTCGATTTATCATAAAATTAACGAAGAATCATTCGACATTTTTTACACATATTGTCAGAATTGCTCGCTGTCATACTCAAATCCAGCGCTCGATCACCACCGAAATGCGGCCTTTTCTCGTCGTGCCTCCTATGACGGAAAGCCGTACCTTCCCAAAACCGCGGACTGAAATACGATCCCCTTGATGGAGCTGCCGGTCTCCCTTGAGGCATACCAGGTCGTTCACCGCCACGCGTCCGGCAGCGATCAACTGGGCGGCAGGGCCACGCGCCATTGAAAACGCCGCACCGATCAAACAATCCAGCCGCAGTGACGGCACAGTGTCGCGAATCTCCCGTTTCTCCGCCACAGGGCGCTGCACCTCCGATAATGCCACATGTGTCAGATGCAGTTTCGTCCGACCTGCGCAGGTAAGATTTTCCAAAAGATAGGGTAACACTTGCTGTGCCACAAAAAAATCACACTGCCCCTGCGAAACATAAATGTCTCCCACGGTCTCCCGTTTGATCCCCAACCCCATGAGACTACCCAAAAAATCTCGGTGCGTCAGAGCGTCCTTCTCATAATAGCCGGCCCGCACAGCAGCCACCGGTCCCTCCGGCAAGGAGAGATCGGCCTCCGTCATATACTCCGGAAGATAGCAGGCCATGCAGCGTTCCGCACCTTCGCAGCCGCCGAAGAATACCAGCGGCAAATGGGGCAGCAATCGCCGGGTCAGCACCTGCTCCCGCGGAGACAGAAACCCGGTGCAGGCAAAGATTTCCCGCCCGGCAGCCCGGGTCAGCTTATCATAGATACGGGCCAGCAGCAGTCTGTCCTCTTCCGTTTCCGCTGCGGCGGCGATACAGCGCTGTTTGTCCATAATGCGCTCCTTTTTTTCGAAAGTCAAATGCACGTTACCGTGACGAATATATGATACATGTGATGTACAGCAAAAAGAAAAGGACGGCAACGCCGTCCTTTTCTTTTTGGTGCGCGAGGCGGGACTTGAACCCGCACGCCCGTAGTGAGCACTAGAACCTGAATCTAGCGAGTCTGCCAATTCCACCACTCGCGCAAACAACGTAGCTGATTATAACCGAAGTTGTTGTATTTGTCAATACCATTTTCGATTATTTTTGCCGTTATGAGAGGGTGGTGCGAGTGATGGGACTTGAACCCACACGTCCATTCGAACACAAGCACCTCAAGCTTGCCTGTCTGCCGATTCCAGCACACTCGCAAATATGCCCCTCTCAAGAGTACCTGCTTATTATACCAGACAACCCATATTTGTCAAGCATAATTTTCCCTGCTTATACCTGAGAGAACACCTGACCGATGGGCCCGTCGATCACCAGATCGGCGCCCAGATCAGAGCCTACCGTTCCCTTGTTGATGACCACCAGCTTGTGGCCCCGATAGTAGCGCACCAATCCCGCCGCAGGGTAAACCACCAGTGATGTGCCGCCGATGATGAGCATGTCCGCATTGCGGATGTAGTCCAGCGCCTTGTCCATCACCGTCTCGTCCAGCCCCTCCTCATACAGCACCACGTCCGGCTTGATATCGCCGCCGCAGTCGCACTTGGGCACGCCGGTACTGTGCAGGATGGTCTCCAGGCCATAGAACCTGCCGCATCGCTCGCAGTAGTTCCGCAGCACACTGCCGTGCAGCTCCAGTACCTCATGGCTGCCGGCTTTCTGGTGCAGGCCGTCAATGTTTTGGGTGATGACTGCCTTCAGCTTGCCCTGTGCCTCCCACTGCGCCAGCTTGCGGTGGGCGGCATTGGGCTGTGCGTCCGGCGCCAGCATTTTGGCCCGGTAGAAATCGTAAAACTCCGCCTTATGGGCCACATAAAAGCTGTGGCTCAGCATGGTTTCCGGCGGATACCGGAACTTCTGATGATACAGGCCGTCCACGCTGCGGAAATCCGGAATGCCGCTTTCCGTGGACACGCCTGCGCCGCCGAAAAATACGATATTGTCGCTGCCGTCCACCAGTTCCTTCAATTTGCGGATCGCTTCGTCCATAGTTCATGCCTCCCGTCTATTTGCTGACGTATGAATTTTCCACCTTGACAACGGCACGGTAATCGCCCTCCATCTCAGACACCATCTGACGGATGCGGTCCGCCACCTGCTGCCGGGTCAGCCGTTCATCAAACGGTATTACCGCGTCAAAGATCAAATTGGTATGGGTCTGTCCGGGTACCATACGGAAATCGTGGATGGTAATGCGGGGGTCGATGGTTTTTACCAATGCCGCCACCTGCTGATGCAGCGCCGTAACGGTGGGGTCGCCCACCACCACCGGATCCATGTGGATCACCGCCTCACAGTGCAGTTTTTGGGCCAATTCCTCCTCAATATTGTCGATCACATCATGCAGCTCCAGTACCTGCTCGTCCGCGGGAACCTCCGCGTGGAGTGAGATGATGCACCGTCCCGGCCCGTAGTCGTGCACCACCAGATCGTGGATGCCCACCACTGTGTCGTGCGCCATCACCAGCGACTCGATCTCCTTCACCAGCATGGGATCGGGGGCCTGCCCCAGCAGGGGGCTGATGGTGTCCCGGGCCGCCTGCACAGCCGACCACAGGATAAACAGCGCCACCACAAGGCCAACCCAGCCGTCCAGCTGCACATCGGTCAGCTTACCGATCACCATGGCCAGCAGCACGGCGGAGGTAGCTGCCGTGTCGCTGAGACTGTCGGCGGCGGTGGCGGACATGGCGGCAGATTTGATCTTCTTTCCCACCGCCCGGTTATACAGATACATGTACAGCTTCACGCCGATGGAAGCCAGCAAAATCCCCGCGGCCAGCCACGAAAACGTCACCGCCTCCGGGTGGAGGATCTTATCCACAGAGGACTTTGCCAGCTCCGCGCCCATCAGCAGGATCAGGCCGGCGACGATCAAACCGGAGACATATTCCAGCCGTCCGTGGCCGAAGGGATGTCCGGCGTCAGGCTTTTTCCCGGCCAGCCGAAAGCCCAGCAGTGTTACCACTGAGGAACCGGCATCGGAGAGGTTGTTGAAGGCATCCGCTGTTATGGCGATGGAACCGCTGAGGGTCCCTGCCACCAGTTTTCCGGCAAACAGCAGGATGTTCAATCCGATACCTACAAAGCCGCAAAGCGCGCCCCATGCACGCCGTACCGCGCCGTCTTCCACCTGCTCCCAGTTGGGGATCAACCATTTTGCCAGTACCGATATCATACGACTGTCATTCCTTTCTCGCCCGCTTTTTCGTTGGGTAGGTCCAGCGCTTCGTCGCGCCGTAGACCAGCGGGATCATATACAGCAGCACCGCGTAGGGGATCGCGGCGGCACTGACGCCCAGCATCACCAGCGGGATACTGCACGCAATATTCCAGGGGATCAGCGGTGAGAGGATAACGCCGCTGTTCTCCATATCCACCGCCTGCTCATTGCGGTCGGTATAACTGCGGTGCAGCAACTGGTTGCCCATCACGATCACCACGGACTGGTTGCAGAAGATGGCGGCAGCCGCCAGACTTACCACCACGGAAGCCGCAAACCGCCCACAGCGGTCAGCCACTTTTTCCACCAACCCTGTGGCGCCCCGCAGCACGCCGATACCGTCCAGCAATCCGGCCAGCAGACCGGTGGTAAATACCAGCGCCGCCGGTTTTGCCATGGAGATCACGCCGCCGCCGGAAAGAATATCCTTCAGCTGCCCGGCGACGGGATCGTATCCCATGACCGCCGTTTTCAGCATCTCCCACAGACTCATGCCCTGTACAAAAACGCTTACCAGCGCCGCCGCCGCAACGCTCAGGGCAATACTGAGCAGTACCGGCACCTTTACCAGCGGCAGCAACAGCATGACCGCCGCCGGCAGCAGTGCCCACAGGGAGATGACGGCACTTTCCCGCAGCGCCTGCAGCAGCGCCGTATCTACCGCGTTGATGGGATGCCGGGCCGACAGCAGGGCGTACACGGCCACAGTCAGGACGACCGGCAGCACACCGGTACGAAACATGTTATGCAGGTTATTATACAGTTTTGTCTCCGTTTCCGCCGCCACCAGCGCGGCAGAGGAGGACGCCGGTGAGCACCGGTCGCCGAAATACGCGCCGGAGAGGATCGCCCCCGCGGTGACGGCTTCGCTGACTCCGCCGGAGCGGGCCAGCGCCATCAGCACGATACCTGCCGTACCGATCACACCGAAGGAGGTCCCCAGGGCGTAGGAGATCACTCCGGTCAGCAGGAAGGCTACCAGAATGAACAGCTTCGGTGAGATGGCCTGCACGCCGTAATAGATGAAAAACACAATGGTACCGGCGCTGCGCCACAGGGCAGTGATAGCGCCGATGAAAATGAAAATACGCAGCACGATCAGGATCTTACGGCCCTCTGACCATGCCATACGCCACATGGCCCGCAGGTCATGGCCCCGTCGATGCCCCAAAATGCCGAACAGCAGCAGTCCCAGCAGCAGTGCCCACAAAAAGGACCAGCCTGTGATCAGACATATACCCATGGCGCACAGAAACACAACGAAGCAGACGACCGTACTCATTTCACGCCCCGAATGGTCAGTGTCATCTGGCAGCACAGACGGTCCAGATCCTCATCGGTGCCGGCGTTCAGCCGCAGCTTTCCGCCGCATTGCCGACAGATCAGATCCACCGCGTCCCGGTGTACCTGAATCCCGTACGCCGTACTTCCGCAGGTACAGCGGATGCCGCCCCGTGCGGCGATGTCCTTCAACTCCGACAGCACCTCATACATAATCACATTATCGGTAAAGGCTTCCTTCTCCTCGCACTTCTCCTTTTCCGCCCGGATCGCCAGTTCCTCCATGGCGCTGCGCACCTGCGCTTCCTCACCGGCATAGCAGCACAGCTGCTTCGTCTCCGGACAGGCAAGTCCCACACCGCGTCCGGTCAGAATGGCCGCGGCATCCACCTCCGCGTGGTGTTCGCCGCCGCACAGGCCACAGGGCACCCACAGGCGGAATTTCGTGCCATCGGTCTGGATCTCCAGTTCGCTTTCCCCGCACGCACAGCCGATACGGACTGCCGCGGCCTGCAGGGCGAACACGCTGCGGCTGCCCAGCACCGCTTTGCCGCATTTGGGGCAGATATATCCAAAACTGCGTACTTCCTCCATATGTAAGACTCCACCTCACTGATTCCATGGTAATTTATGTATTATACGACATCTCCAACGGTATTTCCAGTCCTATACCGGATTTTTCCGCATTTTATGCGCAAGCCCGTTGACACGGCCATTGATGGAAACTATTATAATATTCAAAAAAGGAGGCGTTTCTATGACCGATGGACATATCATCCGTTCTGTCGCCAAGGCGATCGAACTTCTGCAGCTGTTGTCCGACAGTGGGCAGTCCCTGCCCCTGACTGAGATCGCCCAGCGTTCCGGCCTGCCCAAGAGTACGGTGTTCGGCCTGTTGACCACCATGCGGGACTATGATGTGGTGGCCCAGGGAAAGGACGGCCGCTATACGCTGGGGATGCGGTTGTTTGAATATGGCTGCCGTGTCAGCCGTGCCTGGGATGTATCCCATCTGGCGCGCCCTCACATGGAGCAGCTGGCGGCCCGGATCAACGTCTCCGCGGTGCTGTCTGTCCGGGAAGGTGATCACGTCATCACACTGGAGCAGGTAGAGGGTCACAGCAGTCTGCGGGTGGTGTCCGATGTGGGAGGCCGGCTGCCGATGCACTGTACATCCCAGGGAAAGGTATTTCTGGCGGCGATGCCGGATAGTGAGGTCATCGCGCTGCTGGGCCGTAAGCCTCTGACGGCCTATACTCCTCACACCATCACCGATGTGGAGGTGCTGCTGCGCACGCTGGAGACTGTGCGCAAGCAGGGCTACGCCGTAGAGGACGGCGAATATAAGATCGGTCTGCGCTCTGTTTCCGCGCCGGTATACGCTGTGGACGGCACGCTGAAATATACCATTGGCGTGGTGGGCATGTTCCGCAATATACGGGCGGATGAATTTCTTCAGGCCGTAGATATGGTGGTATCAGCCGGTGAAATGGTGTCAGCCGCGCTTGGTTACAAAGCATAGTATTTGCCACAAAATGGTTTTTAAATCGAAATATGTCGTGTTAATTTTATGACAAATCGACAGAAATGCCTTGAAAATGATGTTGATTTCTGGTAATTTGATATGCAG
>CAMCSE010000060.1 GCA_945877515.1 uncultured Clostridia bacterium
GTCGGAGTCTGACGCGCTATCCAACTGCGCCACGGGCGCGTATATCTTGATTTGCTGTTTACATCGTTTTGTAGTATAGCAGAGTTTTAAACTGGTGTAAAGAGGGTGACCCAAAATTTTCTCACAAAAAGATTGTTAAAAAAATTGACAAGATAGTGAATTTGGTCTAAACTATGTTTTGAGAATAATTTAACAAATCATCCAGACAGGAGTGGGTCTTTTGAAGAAAGAGAATATCTCAGATGCTGTCATCCGGCGCCTTCCCAGGTACTATCGTCAACTGACGGACCTGTGCGCCCGCGGTGTTGTGCGTATTTCCTCTCATTCGCTGGGACAGGAAATGAACATCACCGCATCTCAGATCCGTCAGGACTTCAGCTGCTTCGGTGAGTTCGGACAGCAGGGGTATGGATATAATGTTGAGGAGCTCCGGGCGGAGATCGGACATATTTTGGGAGTGGACAATGACCACCACCTGATTATGATCGGCGTGGGCAACCTTGGACGTGCTCTGCTGCGTAATTTCCCGTTCTCTCAGACCGGTTTTTCCGTGGACGCTGCCTTTGACGTATCCACTGCCGTGGTCGGTTCCTCCGTGAATGGAGTGCCGGTATACGCCATGGAGGAACTGGAGAGCTATATCGAAAAACACAGCGTGGATGTGGTGGTACTGACCATCCCGCAGTCTGTGGCCCAGGATACCGCTAACCGGCTGATCGAACTAGGCGTCCATGGTTTCTGGAACTTCACCAATGTGGAACTGTCCAGCTCCAATCCGGACGTGAAATTTGAAAACATCCATTTCGCGGACAGCCTGCTGACCCTCAGTTATCGCATTGCCAACCGTTGAATGTGCCGCCTCGGCGAACTACCGCCAGGCTGACGAAAGGATACTTACCCAATTATGCACAAAAAGACCTTGATCTTATTCCCGCTTTGCGTATTGCTGCTGGCGGTGGTATCGAGTCTTGCCGCCGGTGGCGCGGAGGATTCGATGGTATCACTGTCCTACCTGGAGGGCGCATTCTCCGATGCTGTGGACAGCCGTGTAGAGCGGGAACTGGACGCGTCTGACGCCGCGTTGCTGGCTGGTGCCGATACCGGGACGGGCGTTCCTGCCGGGACTGCCAACGGCTGGGCAGAGACCCGGCTGAAGCAGGCGGACTCCCTTTTGGGGTCTACCGGTGTCAGCGCGCTGTTGTTGGCCGGACAGGGGCAGGTGACCTATGCCTCCGGCGCTGTGGTGGATGCCACAGCTGGAACCGTGGCCCCAAGTGGTACCTTTTTGCAGGCGAACCACCGCTACATCGTGGCGGAGAATACCTCGGCCGCATTTACCATCACTTCCAAAACGGCAGTGCTGGACCACCAGGGTGGGTCATTGGCTTATTCCAATGCCATCGATTATAATGCAATGGCCGCTGCGCTGAAGACCATGCACCTCTTCAAGGGCAGCTTTACCGGCTATGGCCAGGGCTTTGACCTGGAAGCCGCGCCTACTCGTTTGCAGGCCCTTATCATGTTTATCCGAGTGCTGGGGGAGGAAGAGCAGGCTCTGGCCTGGACGGGTACCACACCTTTCACAGACATCCAGAAAGGCTCCCAGGCGGAAAAATACGTGGGCTATGCGTACAGCAAGGGCTACACCAACGGGTGGAGCGCCACCCAGTTTAAGCCCGCCGGGGCAGTGAACGCCCGGCAGTACACGGAATTTGTGCTGCGCGCCATGGGATACAGCTCTTCTGCCAATACGAATCTGGCGAACACCCTGGACCGTGCCCAAGCTGCAGGTGTGCTGACTGCCGGCGAGGTGGAGATGCTCCGGCGGGACAAATTCCTGCGGGCGGAGCTGGTGTATGTCTCCTATTACGCACTGGAAGCCTGGCTGGCGGACGGCAGCCAGACGCTGGCGGACCTGCTGCGGGAGAAAGGCGTCTTTACCTCCCAGGAGTGGGAGAATGCCCGGGCTATGGTGACGGGGTGGCGGCTGTAAGATAGCAGGAACCCCTGTGACGGGACCGCATAATATGGATTGAGACCGGCGAACCCGGTCAACAACTCATAGGAGGTTCCGGTATGTGTAACAATGGTTGGGGCGGCGGAAACTGCTGCTGGATCATCATTCTCCTGATCATCATCTTCTGCTGCTGCGGCAACAGTTGGGGCGGCTGCAACGGTGGCTGCAACAACAATTCCTGCTGCTGATCGCTTCATATTCTTAAGAGAACAGCGCGCCGGGGCGAAAGCCCCGGCGCGTTTCCTTGCTTCGTGATGCCGGAAGGGCGGGACTGGCGCTTCTTTTCCAGCCGGGGTGACAAATGGATAAAGCTGTGGTATAATCCTCCTCAAATCGGAAAGAAATGCAGGGAGGGACCCTATGGAAAGCTATTTTGACATCCAACTGACCGATGACCAGCTCCGGGCCATCAGCTCCATCGGCCTGGCCCACATGGGTGACGCGGTCTTCGAGATCCTGGTTCGTACCTGGCTGTGCGCTCACGGCAAGGCAACCGGAAAGGGTCTGCACCAGGCCACGATCCGCCAGGTATGCGCTGAGAGCCAGGCGGAAAAGGCAGAGCGCATTCTGCCGCTGCTCACGGAAGAGGAGATGGCGGTATTCAAACGGGGGCGCAACGCCCAGGTCCATACTGTGCCCGGTCATGCCAGCCGTGCCCAGTACGGCGAGGCCACGGCGCTGGAGGCCCTGCTGGGCTGGCTGTGGCTGAGGGGACAGAAAGACCGGATCGGCCAGCTGTTTGACAACATGATGGAGGGGGTGGGCTGATGCCGCTGGACGCCATCTGCCTGCAGGCCGTGGTAGAGGAACTGCGGCCCCAATTATTAAACCTGCGCATCGACAAGGTACAGCAGCCCGCACGGGATCAGGTCATTTTGCTGCTGCGGGGAAATAAGCGGCTGCTGTTGAATGCGGGGGCCAACGCCCCCCGCATCCAGCTGACGGAGACGGCCCGCGACAACCCGGCGGAGCCGCCCATGTTCTGTATGCTGCTGCGCAAGCACTTGGTGGGCGCCCGGGTAGCGGACATCACGCAGCCGCTCCTGGAGCGGCTGGTACGGCTGGAATTGGATATCACCGATGATTTCGGTCAGCCGGGAAAGCGGACGCTGGTACTGGAGGCCATGGGCCGCCGGTCCAACCTGATTCTTCTGGACGGCGAGGGCCGCATCATCGACTGTATGCGCCGGGTGGACGCGGACATGTCAGCCCAGCGTCAGGTTCTGCCGGGACTTTACTATGAGCCGCCCGCCTCTGTGGGGCGTTTGCCGATAACGGAAGAATCCGAGGAAGGCTTCCGCCAAAAGCTGGCCGCGGCCAACCCAGAGCGACAGCTGGACGCCTTTCTCCTGGACAGCTACTTCGGCATTTCGCCGCTTATGGCACGGGAGCTGGCATTTCGCACCGCCGGAGCGAGCGATGCACGGCTGCTAGAGCTGAACGAGACGGGGAGAACGAACTTCTGGCGTGAAATTTACCAATTTTCAGATGCTATCAAGGAAAACAAGTTTACACCTATTATGCTGAAAAAGGAGGGCAGCCCGGAGGAATTTGCCTGTTTTCCAATCCTTCAATATGGCGGCCTGCTGGAGCCGGAGCGGTTTGACAGCTTCTCCGCCTTGCTGGACAGCTTTTATGAGCAGCGGGAGCGGCAGGAACGGGTGCGCCAGCGTGGCGCGGATCTGATCCGTACTGCCACCACCGCCCGGGACCGTCTGCGACGGAAGCTGGCCATGCAGGAAAAGGACTACGCCGCCACACAGGACCGGGACCGGCTCCGTATCTGCGGAGACCTGATCACCTCCAACCTCTACCGTATGGCGCGGGGGCAGAGCAAGCTGGTCTGTGAGAATTTTTATGATGAAAACTGTGCCGAGACGACGATCCAGCTGGATCCGCTTCTGACGCCCCAGCAGAATGCTGCCAAGTATTATAAAAGGTATACCAAAGCCAAGACGGCGGAAAAATACTTGCGGGAGCAGATGGAGTTTGCCCGGCGGGACGCGGAGTATCTGGAGAGTGTGTTGGAGGAGATCAGCCACGCGGAGACGGAGCAGGATTTCATCGATATCCGCAATGAGCTGCGGGACGCCGGCTTCCTGCGGAAGCAGGGAAAGAAGGAAATCAAGCGGGCTGCGAAGCCCCGGGGGTTCCGTACCACCAGCGGATTCCGGGTGCTGGTTGGCCGCAACAACCGCCAGAACGACCAGCTCACCTGCAAGGAGGCGGACCACCGGGATCTCTGGTTCCACACGCAGAAGATCCATGGCTCCCATGTCATCCTCTGCACGGAAGGCAGGGAAGTGGACGACGATACCATCGTGGAGGTCGCAAAATTGGCGGCGTACTACTCCCAGGCCCGGGAGAGCGGTAATGTACCTGTGGATTACACGATGGTGAAGAATGTGAAAAAGCCTGCCGGAGCCCGGCCGGGCATGGTGATCTACAAGACTTGCCGGACAGTGAACGTCACCCCCGACGAAGCCCTGGTGAAGCGGCTCCAGTGTAAGTGAAGACCGATGTATGCAGGACGCACCGCCCCCCCGGTGGTGCGTCTTTTTACAGCCTAAAATGCGGCGCTGTTTTTGTGCAGATTTCCCCTTGTAAATTTGTTGGGAGAGACTAAAATATAGGCTCCGAGAAATGTGAGGATCGATTGGGGCGGCCGGGGGGCCGTTCCGCTGAAAGGAAGTCTTATTTGATGTCTTACCATTATCTGCTGGATCTTGCGCTGATCCTTCTGAGCACGAAGATTTTGGGGATGGTGACCCGTAAGTTCCAGATGCCCCAGGTGGTTGGGGCGCTGCTGGCTGGCCTGATCCTAGGGCCTGCCATGTTGAACATTCTGACAGAAACAACGTTTTTGTCCCAGCTCAGCGAGCTGGGCGTGATCGTGATCCTGTTTACCGCCGGTATGGGGACCAGCCTGCGGGACTTGAAAGATGCGGGAAAGTCCGGGTTTTTGGTGGCTCTGTGCGGTGTACTGGTCCCTCTGGCCATGGGTACCGCTTTCGGCTATTTCGCCGGAAAGGTGGGCTGGCTCCCCGGAGCGACGCTGCTGGAGGATGTATTCCTGGGAACCATACTGACGGCCACCTCTGTCAGCATCACCGTAGAGACCCTGAAGGAACTGGGCCGGCTGGATACCAAGGTGGGCAGCACCATTCTGGCGGCTGCCCTGATCGATGATGTGCTGGGCCTGATCGCCCTGACCATCGTTACCAGTCTGGCGGGAGAGGGCGTAAATCTGCTGATGGTGCTGGTGAAGATCGTTCTGTTTTTTGCCTTTACCGTGGCAGTGGGATTTGCCGCAGTTCGCTTTTTCCGCTGGATGATCGGCCGGGCCTCGGGAAAAAACCTGCGCCGCTACCCGGTGCTGGCTTTCGTACTGTGCCTGCTGATGGCTTACTGCGCTGAGGAATTTTTCGGCGTGGCGGATATCATCGGAGCATTTGCCGCAGGGCTGGTGGTGGCGTCCACGCCAAAAGCCAAGTATATCGAATCCAAATTCGAGCCGGTGAGTTATCTGCTGCTGACGCCGGTATTTTTTGCCGGCATCGGCATCAAGGCTGAACTGCCTGAACTGAACGGCTCGCTGGTGCTGTTCTCCCTGTTGCTGTTGGCGGTTGCCATCCTGTCCAAGCTCATCGGCTGCGGACTGGGCGCGAAGCTGTGCGGCTTCAGCGGACGGGAGTGCGTCCAGGTGGGAACCGGTATGGCCTGCCGCGGCGAGGTGGCTCTGATCGTTGCCAACCGGGGACTGGCTATGGGCGTTCTCGGCCAGGAGGTCATGACGCCGGTCATCATCACAGTGGTGGCCTGCGCCGTCCTGACGCCGGTGCTGCTGAAGCTGGTATTCCGAAAGGAGACAGTGACGCAACTTCAGGAGAGCGGTCTGGCGGACCGCTACCGCGAGGTGGAGCAGTTGGATATCCTTTCCGCCGATCTGCTGGAGAAGAACCGGCAGATGATGCAGGATGGAAACAAGAAGAAATGAAAAGAGCGGGGCGAAAGTCCCGCTCTCAGCTTGTCGATAAACCCGGAAATGTAGGAAAACGGAAAGGAAGGGTGTGCGGGGCTGGC
>CAMCSE010000061.1 GCA_945877515.1 uncultured Clostridia bacterium
AAGGGATTACGAGTATTGGATATTATGCGTTTGCCCATTGTACAGGCCTAACTTCTTTAACATTCCTTGGCACACCAACAAGTATTGCATCGAGCGCTTTCCAGAACTGCACAAACCTGACCACCATCAACGTTCCTTGGGCCGAGGGAGCGGTCGCCAATGCACCGTGGGGGGCAACCAACGCCACCATTAACTACAACTACACGGGAGGTTAATATGCAGGCGGTACATGAGAGCGAGTACGCAGCGGAGGTGACAGCGTGACGGATGCGATCATTGTGGCGGTGCTGGGTCTTGTGGGAACGCTGGCGGGCAGCTATCTTGCCAACCGGAAAAGCGCCGCGCTGGTGGCCTACCGGCTGGAGCAGCTGGAGCAAAAGGTCAACAAGCACAACAACCTGATCGAGCGCACCTACGCGCTGGAGGAATCCGTGGCGCTGATGGACGAGCGGGTGAAAGTGGCCAACCACCGCATTGCGGATTTGGAAAAAGTACATAGGATAGGACAGGACGGAATGTCCGGAAAGGAAACGATATGATTAAAATTGGGAAAAACTGGATCAAGGCGGCGGGTATCCGCGCCATCAAGACCGTGGCACAGGCGGCGATCGCCACCATCGGTACTTCGGCGGTGCTGAGCGAGGTGGATTGGGTGATGGTGGTCAGCGCATCCGTGCTGGCCGGTATCCTGTCCCTGCTGACCAGCCTGGCCGGCCTGCCGGAGCTGGAGGAGCCAAAGACGCAGGAGGCGTAAGCTATGGCCTATAAGGTATTCATCAGCCCGGAGGACCGGGCCGGCAACGTCTACGCCGGTACGGCCCTGTGGAACGGCAAGACCACCAACGAGAAGGAACAGATGGGCCGGTTGGCCGACGATCTGGAGATGGCGCTGAAGCGCTGCGGCTTCGAGGTCATCAATGCCCAGTACGGCGACATGTACGATCGGGTGCGTGACTCCAACGCGTGGCCCGCCGATCTCCACGTTGCCCCTCACACCAACGGCTTTGACGGCACCGTGGCGGGGACGCGGGTGCATTGCTATCCGTCGGAGAAAAGCCGCCTGATTGGCAGACTGATTCAGGAACGCATTGCCCCGTTGTCCCCCGGCACGTCTGACCGGCTGGTGGAGAGCACCAACCTCTATGAGCTACGCTCCACCCACATGCCCGCCGTGCTGCCGGAGTTCGGCTTTCACGACAATCCGGAGGAGGCTCAGTGGCTGATCGACAACATGGAGACCATCGCCGAGGAGACGGCGCAGGCTGTGTGCGAATACTTCGACGTGCCGTACATCGCGCCGGAGAAGCAGATCGACCTTCCTCCGGAGCCTGTGGAGCTGCCGGAGGTGCTGTATCGGGTGCAGGTGGGGGCGTTCCGTATCCGGGAGAACGCGGAAGCGTATCTGGAGAAGGTGCAGAACGCCGGGTTCCCGGAGGCGTTTGTGACGGAAGTGAAGAGCTGAGAGAATCCGCTGCTGTTTTGTCAAAGCAATGTGTTAAGTTGACCGGAAACACACCGCAAAGCTGCGCAAATACAAGCAAAATCCCTGTATCCGTTGCGGATACAGGGATTTTGTTTTATGGTGGACCTATCGCAACTTTATTCAAACCATACAACATTATGGGAATATGTCAATAAGGTCAAATCTACCACTGATAATACCACAGAATCAGACGATGCGAAATACCCTTATCCTAAAGAAAAAGTCATAAGATCCATCACTCAGCATCAAAAACGCCTATCTAAGCTAGAAATTCAAACCATTTGCGAACGATATCAGAATGGAGCCTCTATATATAAACTAGCGGCAGATTTTGGCTGCCATCGTAGAACTATAAGCGATAAGAAAGGCATGGGCGAAAAAGTAAAAGGTGGTGGAACCGTAGGCAGAGCACCGCTCGGTTACATCAACGTGCGAAGAATTGACGATAAAGGACGCGAAGAACGCACCGTCGAACTTGACCCAGAACGAGCTCCACTCGTTAAACAAGCTTTCGAAGAATACGCGACCGGCGAATGGTCAATTATTAGTCTTGCCGAATATATGGCCGCATTAGGATTAAGTACGAGGCCGACACCAAAGATTCCATCCAAGCCCGTCACGAAAACATCAATCGAAAAAATGCTTAAGAATCCATACTATGCTGGAGTAATCCGATATAACGGCATTGAATATGACGGAGCTCATGAAGCGCTCATCGACCTAGAAACATTCAACAAAGTGCAGAACATTATACAGTCGCATCATAATGGAGAGCGAACAAGAGAGCACCCACATTTTCTGAAAGGGCTAGTTTACTGTTGGAATTGCAAATCCAGAATGGTCGTGACTCACGCAAAAAGTCATACGGGAAATGTATATCCATATTTTATATGCGCAGGAAGGCATCGAACGAAATCTGCAAGGCAGACATGTAAGATGCGCTCTATACTAATTGACGAAGTTGAATATCAACTTGAAAAGATTTTCGATAACTATTCAATAAAGCCCGAAGATCGATTCTTACTAGAAGCACAAATTCAAGATTTCATTAATAAAGAAAATGAGAAATTTAAGACTGAACTGGATGCGCTTCGTCGAGAGAAGGAAAAAATTGAGCATAAGCAGGAAAAACTACTTGAAGCACATTTCAACGATGCAATCCCCCTCAGTTTAATGAAGCGAGAACAGCAATCATTATCAAAACAGCTCTCAGCTATTGAACATGAAATCAGCGTCCGCAGCACTACGTTCGATGATATCCTCAAGAATCTGTCTCTTGCCTTCGATCTAATCGAGGATTGCGGCAGAACTTATCGAAAAGCGAACGATAATATTAAAAAACTCATGTGCCAAGCTATATTCAAGAGAATCTGGATACATGAGGACGGGACAGTAACTACAGATTTTACTGACATATATAAGAATATCGTCGGCCCAATTGAGCATGATTTGATTAATCAGAACACGAAATCAGCGTCTGCCGAAGCAGACGCTGATTCTATCCACAAGTTACTCAAATCCTACTCAAATTTTTTTGGGCAGGGTTTGAATAACGAACTTTTGGTGGAGGCGAGGGGAGTCGAACCCCTGTCCGAAAGCGCTTCAACAGGACTTTCTCCGGGCGCAGTTACGATTTGAACATTCCCTCCTCGACGCGGCACGCAACAGACGCGGCGATTCAGTAGAGTCATGATGCGTGGGCGGGGCAACTCTTACCCGCCTCACGGACGCCACCTTAACGACGCCTTCCCCGGCCGGTGGCCGCTCCGGTTCAGACGGTCACTGCTTAAGCAGCGACGGCAACAGTGTTAGTGTTGTCAGTTAATTTTAATTTGCCCGTTGTATGGTGGTCAGGCGCCACCGCCCGCTTATCCGGTCTCCACACCCCCGTCGAAACCAGTACGCCCCCGTATGACCCGCCCCGGAAAGGGCGGGAATAAACTGGGGAAACAGGAGAAGGCTTACCGCTCCGGCAGCTTCTCCGGCTGGGGATAGTCCACGCCGCGGGTATCCACCCGCACTTTGGCCATCCGCTGATCCTTCTTGGGCTTGTTGGTCATCATGTTCCGGGGCGCGGAGGCGATGGCATCCACCACGTCCATACCATCGATGACCATGCCGAAGGCGGCGTATTCGCCGTCCAGATGGGGCGCGTCCTTGTGCATGATGAAGAACTGGCTGCCGGCGCTGTCGGGGATCATGGTGCGGGCCATGCTCAGCACGCCCCGGGTATGGCGCAGGTCGTTGTTGAAGCCGTTGGACTTGAACTCGCCCTTGATGCAGTAGCCGGGTCCGCCGGTGCCGTCGCCCCTGGGACAGCCGCCCTGGATCATAAAGCCGTAGATGCAGCGGTGGAAGATCAGCCCGTCATAGTAGCCGCTGTTGGCCAGAGAGATGAAATTCCGCACGCTCTCCGGCGCGATATCGGGGTACAGCTCCGCCTTGATGACGCCGCCGTCCTCCATTTCAATGGTGACAATGGGATTATTTTCCATGGGATCGTCCTCCTTTGTGTGTCAGTAGCGCTCTTTGCGGGCCCGGTCCATTTCCCGTTTCGCGTCCCGCTCGGCGATGGATTGGCGCTTGTCGTAGTTCTTCTTGCCCTTGCAGACCCCCAGCTCCACCTTGACCAGACCGTTCTTGAAGTAGACGCTCAGGGGGATCAGGGCGTAGCCGTCCAGCTTCTGGGCCTCGTGCAGCTTGCGGATCTCCCGCTTGTGCATCAAAAGACGCTTGGGCCGGTCGGGGTCGCGGTTGAAGATGTTGCCCTTGTCATAGGGGGAGATGTGCATGTTGTAGACCATCAGCTCCCCCTCTTTGGTGACGGCGCAGTAGCTGTCCTTCAGGTTCAGCTGCCCGCCCCGGATGGACTTGACCTCGGTGCCGGCCAGCTCGATACCGGCCTCATAGCGGTCCTCCACGAAGTAGTCGTGAAACGCTTTGCGGTTCTGGGCCGCGGTCTTGACGCCGCCGCTTTTCGCCATGGCAAGTCCCTCCTTTCCTTGGGCTGGATAGTCAGTATAGCACATTTCTCCGGTAAATGCAAGGAGAAAGGCGGGAATCCTGTCGAGGGGCGGGAACAATACCTTGCGCCCCTCTGCCAAACCTGCTATACTGTCCTCATCAGACAACGGGAGGTACCCTTTTATGGATATGACGGAAAAGACGCTGACCACCCAGGAGGTCTATCACGGCCGCATCATCCGCGTGCGGCGGGCCGAGGTGCTGCTGCCCAACGGCAATACCTCCGTGCGGGAGGTGGTGGAGCATCCCGGCGGCGTGGGCATTCTGGCGCTGGAGGAGGACGGCAGCGTGCTGCTGGTGCGGCAGTACCGCTACGCCTTCGGCCGCACGCTGCTGGAGATCCCCGCCGGCAAGCGGGAGAAGGGCGAGGAGCCGCTGACCACCGCCAAACGGGAGCTGCGGGAGGAGACCGGCGCCACCGCCGACGAGTGGCTGCCCATGGGGACGCTGATCGCCTCGCCGGGCTGCTATGACGAGGTGCTGTACCTGTATCTGGCCCGGGGACTTCACTACGGCGCGACCCATCCCGACGAGGACGAGTTTCTGTCGCTGGAGCGGATGCCGCTGGAGGAGCTGGCGGAGCGCTGCATGAACGGGGAGATCACCGACGCGAAAACGGTCTGTGCGGCGCTGAAGGCGAAAAATTTGCTGCGCTGACGGGAAAAGCCTTGTGTTTTGGGCGGAGATACGGTACTATATAAGTATAGAAAGCCTTTGGGAGGAAGAAAGATATGAGAAAACTGGACAGAAGAACGCTCATTGAGATCGTGCTTCTGGCGGTGGCGGTGGTCTTTTGGGCGCTGCGCAAGGCCAATATCCTGTACATCCCCGGTCTGGCGGCCATTTCGCTGGCGGTTGCCATGGGCCTGCTGAGCATGAGCTATATTGCCCAGAAAAACAAGCCCCGCAAGCTGGCGGGCATACTGCTGCTGGCTTTCGCCCTGCTGCAGATCATTGTGGGCCTGATGGAGATCAGTAACTTCGCGGCGTAAGGCTCCACGGTATCTAACGGAAAAACCATCCGAAAGGATGGTTTTTTTACGTTGTGTTGCCCTCCGGCGGGCAACGATCCGCCCTCTGGTCTCCAAGGGTGAGAGGAGTGGATGGTATGGAGCCATACGAAGGCG
>CAMCSE010000062.1 GCA_945877515.1 uncultured Clostridia bacterium
CCTCGCTTTCATCTATCGTACAGGATGAATCTTTGGGCTTGTTTGAACATGTCCATATGCCCAGATCCATTCCACAAAAATTCAGTTTTTGATCCAAATCTTCTCTTATATATTCAAACTGCACAATGTATCCTATCAGTATAGCAGGTTTTCCTGCTAAGTTCAAGTATTTCTACACACATATTCAGCCCTGGCGGGCAGCGTCACGGGCATCATCTGAATCCATTCGGGTTGTTTTTCTGCCATCTCCAGGCGTCGCGGCACATATCCACAAGATCAAACCGCGCTTTCCAGCCCAGTTCCTTCTCCGCTTTGGACGGATCGGAATAGCAGACAGCGATATCCCCCGCCCGTCTTGGGCGGATGGTGTATGGGATCCGCACCCCTGTCGCTTCTTCAAAAGCGTGTACCACATCCAACACGGAGTAGCCCTTCCCCGTCCCCAGGTTATAGACGGCAACGCCGCACTTCCGCTCAATCGCCGCAAGTGCCTTTACATGACCGATTGCGAGATCGACCACATGGATGTAATCGCGCACGCCAGTCCCATCCGGCGTATCATAATCATCACCGAACACGCCCAGCTCTTTCAGCTTACCGACAGCCACCTGCGTGATATAAGGCATCAAATTGTTGGGAATTCCATTGGGATCCTCCCCGATGGCGCCGCTTTGATGCGCTCCAATCGGGTTGAAGTAGCGTAAAAGGACTACATTCCACGCCGGGTCTGCCTTCTGTATATCCATCATGATTTGCTCCAGCATGGACTTGGTATGCCCGTAGGGGTTTGTACACTGCCCTTTCGGGCATTCTTCCGTAATGGGAATCACCGCCGGATCGCCGTATACGGTAGCGGAAGATGAGAAAATGATATTTTTGCAGCCATACTTCCGCATCACATCCAGCAGAACCAAGGTTCCGGTGATGTTGTTGTCATAATATTCCCATGGCAGAGAAACCGATTCACCTACCGCCTTCAGTCCTGCAAAATGAATACAGCAGTCAAAGGAATGCTTGTCCATCACCCGGTTCAGACCAGCACGGTCACGGATATCGACCTGATAAAGGGTGACTTCCTTCCCAGTAATTTCTGCAACACGCTGCAGAGCGACTTCACTGGAATAGCTCAAATTGTCAACAACAACCACTTCATGGCCCGCGTTCTGCAATTCAATGACGGTGTGAGAACCAATATAGCCAGCGCCGCCAGTCACTAAGATCTTCATATCAATATATCAATTACCATACCGGCCGCTTCACCGCCGGCACAAGCAGGAACGAAAGCGTACAGGCAGCGGCCGCCTTTCTTACGCCGCGAAAGCCGAGATCGGCGCCGGTAGCCTGTGTTTGTAGTTCGCTCCGTTTGTGTTCATTGTCTCCTGTTCTGAAATTCAATCTATCTCAAAGGATGATTGTTCCTATTTTCACTTTTAATCTGGTAACGGCGATGAAGGCCGCCTTTGTCCGTCCTGTTCCCGCAGGGCGCGGGTCAGGTCAAAGCCGGTCGCGCCGGGCATCTCCACCTCCGTGATGCACGGGTCAAGGCGTCTGCCACGCCCGGATGCGGGCCAGTGCCCCGGCTCCGTCTGTGCAAGCCGCAATCCCGCTGCCAGGATAGCAGGTTTCCGTGAAGCTCCGCGGCTCCCGCAGTTTTTCTTTCTCATGCCGAACCGGCAGGATCAGCATGGGACCCACCTCCTTGGACCATCGGTTTAACGCAGAGATTCGCCCTCATACACAGGCTCTCTTAAGACTTGGTGCGGCGTCCGGCACCGGATAGCGCAGGTTCTGCAGTTCCTCCGCGATCTGCTCCCATGTGGCGGGCTTGGTCAGATAGCCGCTGGGCCGCAGGCGCAGCACCTCTTTGGCGTGCTCCTTTTCCGCGCAGACGGTGACAAAGATGATGTTCGCCCGTGGGAACAACGCCTTGATCTGTTCCGCAAGGCGCATCCCGCCGTGATTGTAAAGCTCGATCTCGGTAAGCAGCACGTCACAGCCATGCCCCTTCGCATAGGAAAGAGCGTCCTTGCTGTTCGTAAAGCCGTGGATGTCCGCTTCCGGCACAGCAAAACGAACATTCTGCTCCAATCCTCGCAGTAAGACCGGATGATCGTCCACGCATAGTACCGTCACGTTGGTACTCACCTCCCATTAAATCTGTTATCGGATTCGATTCAGAGTCATTATAAAATATGGGCCGTTACAAACCCATTACAAATTAGCCTCTTTTCCCCATAAAAATAAAATTTTCGCGCATACGAAAAGCGGCCTGACTTCCGTCAGACCGCTGCCGCATTTTAAAGAGATTCATTTGTGGCTCAGAAACCCCGCAGTATCCTCCGCCCAACTGTACTGGATCATATACTCGCCACGAAACTCCGGCCTGCCGGTATGGAGATAGCTGTAATAGTCGCAGTCGATCCGATCCATATCCAGGCTGTAAGCGTACCCGTTCTGCTGGAGGACATCCGCCGCGCCGGCCAGCTCCAGCGTATGGCGCAGGTCGGAAAAGAGCTGGTGGAGGTAATTGATGTTTTTGCTGTCGTTGCCGCCCTCCGGCCACATCACGGCACAGATCTCTTTTGCCGTGATGCCCGCGCCCCTGCGGTCGATCAGAACCGCCAGCAGCTCCTTGGATTTGGAACGCTTGAAGTTCAGGGGCTTGCCCTGTGCCATGACCTCGAAGCTGCCGAAGCATTGGACGCTCAGCAGCTTTTCCTTGGCTTTTCTCCCTTTGATATAATCCAACTCTTTCTGGACCGCTTCGGCCGTGATGGGTTTCAGCAGGTAGCCCGAAACGTGGAGCTGGATGGCGTCCAGCGCGTACTGGGTATAGCCGGTGCAGAAGATGATTCTGCAATCGGGGTGCAGTTCCACGATCTTCTCCGCCAGCTTCAGACCGCCCATTCCGCGCATACTGATGTCCAGAAAGGCAACGTCAACCGTGTTATTTTCAGCCCATTCCAGCGCAGAGGAGCAAGTGGTGAACTCCATTACAGAGGAAATGTCCGGCGACGCGGAGACCGCCGCCGTCAGCGCCGCCAGCATGGGGCGCTCGTCGTCCACAGTCATGGCAATCATGGATGTTCGCTCCTTTCCTTTGGAATGGTGATGACCGCTTTTGTGCCTTTACCCGGAGCGCTCTCCACGGTCAGCGTTCCGCCGCACATGGCCTCTATGCGCCCGCGGATATTGCGGATACCGATGTGCTCCCGGTCATCCAGCAGGATCGTTGTATCAAATCCAACGCCGTCGTCCACCACGCTGATGCGGTAGTCCATGTCCGTCTCGTAGGAGGAGACCGTGACCGTACCGCCGCTCTCCAGCCCCATGAGTCCGTGCTTGATGGCGTTTTCCACCAGCGGCTGAACGGACAGCGCGGGCAGGAGGAAGTCATCGGAACCCAGCTCGAATTTGACCTCCATATCCGGGAAGCGGATGTGTTCGATATCCACATAGTGCCGAACGTGCTCCACCTCTTTGGACAGCAGGATGGGCGCTGTATGATCCAGCTCGCTGAAATTGCCCCGCAGGTAGAGGGAGAAGTTATGTACCAAATTGGCCGCCGCCTCCGGCTGCTCCTTGCAGAGCTGTTCCACGGTGCCGAGGGTATTATAAATGAAGTGGGGCTGGATCTGGCTGAGCATGGTGGCGATGCGGCTGTCCTCCAGTTCCTTTTCCAGCTGCTTGGCTCGGATGGACGCCTGGTAGTCGGTCACGATATGCTTGGCCGCGCCCGCCGCGTAGAGCACGAACAGCAGGGTAAACACGGTCTTTGCGCAGGTGCCGTGGGAGTAGATGCTCCGGCCCACGCCGGCAATGTCCAGCAAAACGGCGGACAGCAGGAACATAAGGGAGAGCAGGATCATGCGGCTTTTCTTCTCCCGATGATGCCATTCCACAGCGGCGCAGACGATCAGCAGCGGGCAGAGTACCACCTGCGAGGCCACCCAGTAGATGCCCGTGTCATAGATGACTGTAACGCCGGTAAAAGACAGCACGATCAAAATGCCGTCCAGCAAGGCGGAGAGGAGCATGGCCGTCTTCGCGGTTTTCCGCGGCTTTCCTGTAAGGGTGCCGCACACACAGAGACCCATACAGTAGACGGCCAGCATCATGCACAGCTGTCGGGCGTAGGTGTTGAACACCACCAGTTCACTGACAAAGGAGATCCCCACGGTGTCCAATATCACAAAGCCGCCCATGAACAGCGTCAGCAGGCCGTATTTCCACAAGCTGTCGCCCATCGGGACACGCAAAACCCCGGAAGCCAGCGCCGCGCCCAGCAGCATCAGCGCCACGATGACGAGCACGATACCCGCCATCTGAAGGGGGGAGCTGTATGGCTTCAGGTAGGATTCCAATATGTAGGATGTATTCGGCGAGTTATAGAGCGTATTCAGAAAATCCCGGTATGCGCTGCTGTTGCCATGGCTGTGGGGGTTATGCAGGCGGAGCTCCACCACGTCCTCTGTGGTAATGCTGGGAGGCATGATATAGTCCCACCGTCTGCCGCACATAGATGGCTCCAGGGCAAGCCCTTCCTCTTCATACTCTGATATGGTGTCAATGAGCAGAAGTTCACCGTTGAGATAGATGGTGACACCGATGTGGTTCTGGTAGTAGTAGAGCCGTCCCCCATCAAAGATGTCATAACTGAAATGTCCCCGCAGGAACAGGTCTCCATCCAGAGCGTTCAAATCGGCATTGTCATCCAGTGGATACCAGACTTCCCCATCCCAGCTGTATTCCCCGGTAAAAATCTGGAGCAGCGGCTTGGACAGAGATGACTGGTTGCCCCTCAATACCACAGTGAGCAGGCAGATGGCGGACAGAAGAAACAGAAGAAGTGACACAATCCAATTATTTTTCCATCGTTCTTTCATTGTGGGACTCCTTTTTCAGCTTAAAAAGTATGCCGCTCCGACGAACTGATCTGCCGTTTCCATCCAGCTGCACTTCCACGGAGGGGCTCCAACGCACATTCCAATTTGTAGTATAGCAGGAAACGGGCTCTTTGCACACACTTTTTTAAGGGGCTTCGTGCATAATCGTGGATGGACCAGCCCCCTGAAGGTCCAAAATGCTGCTCATAGATTCTGAGTCAGAGGCAAGCCAGCCACCCCAACGGGGCTTGCCCTTGATGGGTTCTGAAAGAAATGCCAAACTGGAAAACCGACGGTTGCTACTGTGAGCTGCTCATGAGTTCGTCGCCGTCGGCAACTACCGAGTGGCATTTCTTTCAGGTTCAGTCAAGGGTGGCAGACACCAGTGTAAAAAGAAAATTGAAAAGCCACCCGTGTTCCTTTAACATGATATGATTCAGAAAGAAAAATACAACGCAAAAAAGATACTTGCCCTGA
>CAMCSE010000063.1 GCA_945877515.1 uncultured Clostridia bacterium
CGGCGTGGCCCGGGCAGTCAACGTGAGCATAGTGACGCTTCTCGGTCTCATACTCGACGTGGGCGGTGTTGATGGTGATACCACGCTCGCGCTCTTCGGGAGCCTTATCGATGGAAGAGTAGTCGGTGTACTCAGCCTTGCCCTGCATAGCCAGATACTTGGTGATGGCAGCGGTCAGGGTGGTCTTACCATGGTCGATGTGGCCGATGGTACCGATGTTTACATGGGGCTTAGTTCTCTCAAATTTCTGCTTAGCCATTTGAAAAAATCCTCCTTAAACAGTTTGCATCATGTTTGTATTGATCTTTTTTGGGGGGCGGGACGGTGCAATGTGTTCAACATTGCCATTTTACCGTATTTGCACAGGAAAATCAATCTCTATTTCAAGATTTAATAATTTTCCCGTCCGGTACGCTTGTTGATCAGCTTTTCCTGCAGGCTCTTGGGCAGTTCGATATAGTGGCTGGGTTCCATGGTGTACTGACCGCGGCCCTGGGTACGGGAGCGCAGATCGGTGGCGTAACCGAACATTTCGGCCAGCGGCACAAAGGCATCGATCTGCTGTGCGCCGGAGCGCATCTCATAGCCCTGGATCTGACCACGGCGGCTGTTCAGGTCGCCGATGACATCTCCCATATACTCCTCGGGCACGATGACACACACCTTCATGATAGGCTCCAGCAGCGTGGGATCCGCCTTGCGCATGGCCTCCTTGAAGGCCATGGAACCGGCGATCTTGAACGCCATTTCAGAGGAGTCCACCTCGTGATAAGAACCGTCGTACAGCGTGACCTTGACATCCACCACGGGATAGCCGGCCACGGTACCGGACAGCATAGCGCCCCGGATACCGGCGTCCACCGCAGGGATATACTCCTTGGGGATGGCGCCGCCCACGACCTTGTTCTCAAACTCGTAGCCCTTGCCGGACTCGTTGGGCTCCACATGGATCTTAACGTGACCGTACTGGCCCTTACCGCCGGTCTGGCGGGAATACTTGGTCTCCTGATCCACCGCCTTGCGGATGGTCTCCTTGTAGGCCACCTGAGGCGCGCCTACATTGGCTTCCACCTTGAACTCACGCAGCAGACGATCCACGATAATCTCCAGATGCAGCTCGCCCATACCGGCGATGATGGTCTGGCCCGTCTCCTCGTCGGTGTAGGTGCGGAAGGTGGGATCCTCCTCGGCCAGCTTGGCCAGAGCGACCGTCATCTTCTCCTCACCGGCCTTGGTCTTGGGCTCGATGGCCACGCGGATCACGGGCTCGGGGAACTCCATGGACTCCAGAATGATAGGATGATCCTCATCACACAGGGTGTCGCCGGTGGTGGTGTTCTTCAGGCCTACCACAGCGGCGATATCGCCGGAGTACACCGTGTCGATATCCTCCCTGTGATTGGCATGCATCTGCAGGATGCGGCCCATACGCTCACGCTTGCCCTTGGTGGCGTTCAGCACGGAGGAGCCGGCCGTCAGCTTGCCGGAATAGACGCGGAAGAAGGTCAGACGGCCCACATAGGGGTCGGTCATAATCTTGAACGCCAGCGCGGCAAACGGCTCTTCGTCGCTGGAACGGCGATCCTCTTCCTTGTCCGTCTTGGGATGGGTACCCACGATAGCGGGTACATCCGTGGGAGCGGGCATATAGTCCACAATGGCGTCCAGCAGCTTCTGTACGCCCTTGTTGCGGTAAGAGCTGCCGCAGGTAACGGGCACCATTTCCACGGCGCAGGTAGCCTTGCGGATGGCCGTACGGATCTTCTTGGCTGGGATCTCCTGGCCTTCCAGATACATCTCCATGATCTCGTCGTCGAACATGGACACGGCATCCAGCAGCTTCTCGCGGTACTCGTTGGCCAGATCCACCATATCCTCGGGGATCGGCTCAACACGGACATCCTTGCCCAGCTGATCGTAATAGATATCAGCATTCATCTCCACCAGATCGATGATACCGCGGAAGGTATCCTCTTTTCCGATGGGCAGCTGGATGGGGACAGCATTGGCTTTCAGCCGGTCGTGCACCATGTCCAGAACGTGGAAGAAATCCGCGCCGGTGATGTCCATCTTGTTGACGTAGATCATCCGGGGAACATGGTAGTGATCCGCCTGACGCCACACAGTCTCAGACTGGGGCTCAACGCCGCCCTTGGCGCACATGACGGTAACGCTTCCGTCCAGCACGCGCAGAGAACGTTCCACTTCCACGGTAAAGTCCACGTGGCCCGGGGTGTCGATGATGTTGATGCGCGTCTGGGGGAACTGGTTCTCGCTGCCTTTCCAATAGCAGGTGGTAGCTGCAGAGGTGATGGTGATACCACGCTCCTGCTCCTGCTCCATCCAGTCCATGGTGGCAGTACCCTCGTGCGTCTCACCCAACTTGTAGTTCACGCCCGTATAGTACAGAATACGTTCTGTGGTCGTGGTCTTGCCTGCGTCGATGTGGGCCATGATGCCGATATTTCTTGTATTTTCCAGTGCAACCTTTCTCGGCATACCGTTCTCCTTTTTCTAATACTGCAATGTGTTGCGGGATTACCAACGGAAGTGGGCGAATGCCTTGTTGGATTCGGCCATCTTGTGGGTATCCTCGCGCTTCTTCACGGCGCTGCCGGTGTTGTTGGCGGCGTCCATGATCTCGCCTGCCAGGCGCTCGGCCATGGTGCGCTCACTGCGGGCGCGGGAGTAGTTGGTCAGCCAGCGCAGACCCAGGGTCTGACGGCGGGCGGGACGAACTTCCATGGGGACCTGATAGGTGGCGCCGCCGACACGGCGGGCCTTGACTTCCAGGCTGGGCATGATATTTTCCATAGCCTGGGTAAAGACTTCCAGAGGCTCTTTCTCGGTCTTTTCCTTGATGATGTCAAAGGCACCATACACGACCTTCTGAGCCACACCCTTCTTACCATCCAGCATAATGCTGTTGACCAGCTTGGTCACCAGCACGGAGCCGTACATGGGATCGGGCAGGATCTCTCTTTTGGGAACATTACCTCTTCTGGGCACTATGCTTCCCTCCTTCATAATAATATGATTTCATAGGTACTCAGCAGCGCGCAGTGTGTTGGCTGCTGTACGGCCTGCCAAAGAGGTATATAAAATATAGTACCTTTTCGGCAAAGCGCTTTTTAATTGCTTTTGGTCGATCGCTTATTTCTGCTTGGGACGCTTGGCACCGTACTTGGAACGAGCCTGCATACGGCCCTGAACACCCTGGGTGTCGAGGGTACCACGGATGATGTGGTAGCGGACGCCGGGCAGATCCTTTACACGGCCGCCGCGGATCATGACCACAGAGTGCTCCTGCAGAGAATGACCCACACCGGGGATGTAAGCGGTGACCTCGTAGCCGTTGGTCAAACGGACACGGGCGATCTTACGCAGAGCGGAGTTGGGCTTCTTGGGGGTCGCAGTTCTCACGGCGGTGCAGACGCCACGCTTCTGAGGGGAGGACAGGTTGGTCTCCTTGTTCTTCAGCGTGTTCAGGCCCTTCTGCATAGCGGGGGAATTGGACTTGTAGGTTGCCTTTTTCCGGCCCTGCTTGACCAGCTGATTAAAAGTAGGCATGCAATAGGTACTCCTTTCTTCAAAATTGCGGGAATAACTCCCTGTATTTTCCTCGGAATAAAGGAATTTTATTCCGCAAGAAACAAATTATATGGCGGCGTCAGCCATCCAGCGCGGCCGCCGCAGCGGTGCCCACCGCAATGGAGCAGGCGTGGCCCAGCTGGGCCATGGTGTAATCCGTCACCACGGTGATACCTGCCGCCTGACACAGTTCCTCCACCGGCTCGGTCAGCCGGGGATCGGCGTCACAGGCCAGAAACACCTTGCGCACCCTGCCGGCAGCCACGGCCCTGCGGACCTGTTTCAGGCCCACCACTTTTTCCTTGCCTGCCAGTGCTTCCATGTGCGCTGCTCCCTCCTGCTGCCGCGGCTTGGGGGCCGCATGACAAAGTTCGCGGAGCAATGCCCGCGCAAGTTAGAATTATAACATACACAGGAAACAGCGTCAAGTGGATTTGTACCAAAAATTTGTGCTTTTCTCCGAAATTCATCAGCAAAATGTGTGCAGTTCGGAGAATTCCCGGCAAAGGCGCTGTTAAGGCAAAGCGGGGCCGCCCTTTCGGACAGCCCCGCTTGTATCAATGCCGTTATGGGAGATACGTCGCTTTACTCTACGTTGGCGGCGGCCACCTGATTGGTAAAGATGACCTCCTGCGGAGCGGTCTGCTCCTCCACGGGGTCGGGATCGGGCACCAGCTCCTCCGCCAGCTGGCGGTAAGCGCCCAGGCCCGCGCCGGCGGGGATCAGCTTGCCGATGATGACGTTCTCCTTCAGGCCCACCAGATGGTCCACCTTGCCCTTAATGGCAGCCTCGGTCAGCACCTTGGTGGTCTCTTGGAAGGAAGCGGCGGACATCCACGAATCCGTGGCCAGAGAGGCCTTGGTAATGCCCATCAGCACCTGCGTATAGGTGGCCTCCTGCAGCGGCTCACCCTGATCGTTGACCTCACCGGCCGCATTGCGGGCACGGATCTCGGCGTTGGCGTCCTCTACCTCCAGAATGTCGGTCATGGCGCCGGACAACAGTCTGGTATCGCCGGCCTCCTCCACGCGTACCTTGCGCATCATCTGACGGACGATGACCTCGATATGCTTATCGTTGATATCCACGCCCTGCTGACGGTACACCTTCAGGACTTCCTGGATCAGGTAGTTGTGTACCGCGGAAGCGCCGCGGATCCGCAGCACATCGTGGGGGTTCAGCGCGCCGTCCTGCAGCTGGCGGCCCTTCTCAATGACCTCGCCGTCCTGTACCAGCAGGCCAGTGTGAGGCACCGCGTAGGTGCGGGTATCGCCGTCGTCGGCGGTGATGATGATGTTCAGCAGGCTGCCCTTGGTGGCCTCCTCGAAGCGGACCTTGCCGCCGATCTCGGCGATGGTGGCCATCTTCTTGGGACGGCGTGCCTCGAACAGCTCCTCCACACGGGGCAGACCTTGGGTGATGTCCCCGCCGGCAACGCCGCCGGTGTGGAAGGTTCGCATGGTCAGCTGGGTACCGGGCTCACCGATGG
>CAMCSE010000064.1 GCA_945877515.1 uncultured Clostridia bacterium
CACATCCATCTGGAGAGCTCGCTGGTCAGCCCCAGTGAGTTTGCCCGCGCGGTACTGCCCCACGGTACTACCACTGTCATTACCGACCCCCACGAGATCGCCAATGTCATGGGCACCGACGGCATTGAATATATGCTGCAGGCCACGGAGGATCTGCCGGTGGACGTGCGTTTCATGCTGCCCTCCTGCGTGCCCGCCACCCCCATGGACGAGTCCGGCGCCAATCTGGACTACCGGGCCATCGACTCCTTCTATGACCATCCCCGGGTGCAGGGCCTTGCCGAGATGATGAACTCCTACGGCGTTATCCACAGCGATCCGGATGTGGTGTCCAAGATCGTGGCCAGCCAGGCCCATCACAAGAAGATCGACGGCCACGCCCCTGATCTGGTGGGCAACGATCTGAACGCCTATGTGGCCGCCGGTGTGTACTCCGACCATGAGTGCCACGATCTCAACGACGCCATCGCCAAGCTGCAGCGGGGTCAGTTCATCATGATCCGTGAGGGTACGGCCGCCCGCAATCTGGAGGCGTTGGCGCCGCTGCTGTGTGATAAATATGTGGAGCGCTGCATGTTCTGCACCGATGACAAGCACCCCAGCGATCTGCTGGAAAAAGGCCACATCGACTATATCGTGAAAAAGGCCATTTCCCTCGGCGTAGCGCCCATCACTGCCATCAAGGCCGCCTGCCACAACGCCGCCCGGTATTTCCTGCTGAATAACCGCGGCGCCATTGCTCCCGGTTATCTGGGCGACTTCGTGATCATCGATGATTTTGAGCATTTCAACATCGAGAAGGTCTACAAGCGGGGTGTGCTGATGTGTGAGAACGGTCAGGTCACGGATTTCCCGGTCCCGGAGGTGGACCCCTATCTGGTGAACCGGGCCCACGATACCTTCCACGTGACCACCCTGACCGCCGCCGATTTCATCGATAACCGGCCTCATGCCGTCATCGGCATGGTCAACGGCGAGATCACCACCACCGACTGCGGCTATACCGACCGCATCGACGTGGACTACGACATCCTGAAGATCGCCGTCATCGAGCGGCACAAGAATACCCACCATATCGGCTTGGGCTATATCAAGGGCTACGGCCTGAAGCACGGCGCGGTGGCTACCAGTATCAGCCATGACAGCCACAATATCATTGTGGTGGGCGCCGATGAGGAGGCTATGGCCTTTGCCGCCAATCAGGTGGTGGCCCTCAACGGCGGTATCGTGGTGGCGGAGGACGGCCATGTGACCGGTGATGTGCCACTGGCGGTGGCCGGTATCATGAGCGACGAGCCGCTGGTGGAGGTGAACCGCAAGCTGGAGGACGCCAAGGAGAAGGCTTTCGCCGCCGGCGTCAACCGGGATATCGACCCCTTCATGACCCTCAGCTTTATGGCGCTGCCGGTGATTCCCACCCTGCGCATCACCACCCGCGGTGTGTTCGATGTGACCACCCAGCGGTATATTTGATTATCGAATAACAGGAAAACACAAAATACCCATAAAAAAGCAAGCCCGGAAGGGCTTGTTTTTTTGTGGGAACTTATTTCACACTTCCGCGGATATAATCCGCGAACCGCTGCGCTGCCGCTGTTTGCGGAACGCCGCGCAGAATGCACATATCCACGCTGCGGGGTGGGATCTCAAAGGAGGTCTCCAACTTCCGCAGACGGCCGCTCTCCAGATCCTTGCGGACGAACTCCTCCGTTACGCCGGCCACGCCGAAGCCAATGGCGGCCAGATCCACCAGCAGGCTGCGGGCGCCCAGCTCGATCTCCGGATTCAGCCGCAGACCGTTTTGCAGGAAGTACTTTTCCAGATACAGACGGGAACTGGCCTTGCGCTCCAGCAGGATCAGGGGAAAATCCGCGATCTCGGACAGGGTATAGATATGGCTGAAGTCGCAGGGATACTCCGGACTCGCCACAAAAATGGAATGGGTGGCGAAGCAGGGGACGGTTTCAAAGCTGCCCTCACCGGGAGTACTGGCGAAGGCAATGTCCACCTTGCCGGACTGCAGCAGACCCAGTACCTTGTGGCTGCGGCCGGAGACGATCTGGATATGAATGGCGGGGTACTGGCGGTGGAAGCTGTCCAGATAGGGCAGCAGGAACTGGCTGGTGACAGTGTCTGAGGCACCGATGGTGAGCTGCCCCATTTGCAGCTCCCGGGTTTGGCTCAGCTTGGCTTCACCGGTTTCCAACAGGCCGATGGCGCTGCGGACATACTCATACAGCAGCTTGCCGTCGGCTGTCAGCGTTACGCCCCGGCTGTTGCGGGCGAACAGCCGGGTTTGCAGATCGCTTTCCAGCTGCTTGATGGACTGGCTGACGGCGGACTGGCTGATATACAGCGCCTGGGCCGCGGCCGTGATGTTGCCCGCCTCCGCCACTTCCTTAAATACTTTGTAGAGTTCCAGTTTAACGGCCATGGGATCCTTCCTTTCATAAGGGTAAATGATATATCAACAATTTTTTATCGGAAATAATTATACCAGATGTGGCGGTAAATACAAGCCCCAATTTGACGTTTTTTCCGCTGTGTGGTACAATACATCAGATATCAATGTGTTGAGGTGAGCGTATGCAGCAGCTGAAACGGTTCTGGAATAATCAGGATCTGACGAATCAGGTGATTCTTGTTACCGGCGTGGCAATGGCCATTGCGTGTCTGGTGATGGGGAGGGGACTGTACAGCGTCGTATTTATTGCCCTGATGTTCGCCTTTATGGTGGCCCATTCCGGCCAGCGCACCAAACGGCTGCGCCGGCTGTACGGCGGCATGTATTTCCATATGCCGGACGGAGAGGTGGTACCCATGGACTTTGAGCGGGTAGCCGCCGAGTATGTCAAGGGACAGCAGAGAAAGTATGCGGATCGCGCCGTGTCGCTGTGGTTTCCCTATTGGCGCATCAATGAGAACGGTATGCTGGATACCGCCTTTGGCCTTGAGGTCGATCTGACGGGATATGAGGATGCCGACGGGCTGCTGCCGCGGCTGAAAAAGGGCGATTTCATCTATGTGACAGGACGGGTGCAGGCCAAACGCCGGGATTACTTCTGCATCGACCGGGTGGAGGAGATCCGCCGTCAGGAGACAAGGCCATGAGACACGATCGGGGAGATCTGCTTTCCTTTATCCACGGCGTCATCAACCTGATCTGGCCGGTGTTCGCCTATGATCTGGCGGAGCTGGCGTCATTGATCATCTGGGGCTATAGCTGGGCGACCATGGTGCCGTCCACCATAATGCTGATTTTGCCTATTATTTCGGATGCGGTGGCCATCGTGGTGGCCGGCGTGCGGTATTACCGGCGGCAAAGCGTGCTGTCGCTGATGGGATTGATTTTCTCCATTGCGGCGCTGGCGCTGTACTATATCCTGCGTACCATGCTGCATTTTTCGCTGGGCTGGCTGGAGCCTGCCATCTGAGACGCGGCAGAAAAGGAGTCTTCGGGAATGAAACAGGAATTGATCGGCGTGGGTACCATCGTCAATGCCCACGGTATCCGGGGCGAGGTGAAGCTGAACCCCGTGGGCTTTGACCCCGCCTTTCTGGCGGAGTTTGACCGGCTCAATATCGGCGGCAAGGAGATGGAGGTGCTATCTGCTCGTGTCCACAAATCGGTGGTACTGCTGACGCTGCCGGGGGTGGAGGACATGGACGCGGCACTGGCTTTGAAGGGCAAAGCGGTGTCCATCTACGCGGAGGATGCGGAGCTGCCGGAGGGGGAGTACTTTGACGCGGAGCTGGAAGGCTGCACCGTACTGAACGACGCCACCGGCGAAGAATTGGGCAAGCTGACGCGGGTGCTGCACTATCCTGCCCACAAGGTCTATGAGGTGAAGGGGGAGAAGGAGTACTTGATCCCCGCCGTGCCGAATGTATTTATCGCCTCCGTAGACGTGGAGGCGGGTGTGGTACGGGTCCATCTCATGAAAGGATTGGCCAGCGATGAGAATTGACATCATGACGCTGTTCCCCGACGCCATCCACGCCATGATGGACCAGTCCATCATCGGCCGGGCGCAGGAGCGGGGCTATATCACCATCGCTACCCACCAGATCCGGGACTATACCACCAACAAGCAGATGCAGGTGGACGACTACCCCTATGGGGGCGGCCGGGGTGCGGTGATGCAGGCCGACCCCCTGTATCGCTGCTGGCAGCATATCTGTGACGAGGCGGGACAGCGGGTGCATACGATCTATATGTCCCCCTGCGGCCGGACCTTTGACCAGCAGGTAGCCCGGGAGCTGAAAGAGCAGTACGACCGCCTGATCCTTGTCTGCGGCCACTATGAGGGCGTGGACGAGCGGTTTCTGGAGGAGTGCGTAGACGAGGAGCTGTCACTGGGAGACTTTGTGCTGACCGGCGGTGAGATCCCCGCTATGGCAGTGGCGGACTGCCTGTGCCGCATGGTGCCCGGCGTGTTGCCGGAGGAGAGCTGCTATACGGAGGAGAGCCATTGGGACGGCCTGCTGGAGTATCCCCAGTACTCCCGCCCGGAGGAATGGCATGGCCGCAAGGTGCCTGCCGTGCTGCTCAGCGGCCACCACGGCAACGTGGCGGACTGGCGGAAAAAAGAGAGCTACAAGCGCACCATGCTGCGCCGCCCGGACCTGTTCGCCAGATTTGATGAGTCGAAGCTGACCACCAAGCATGACCGCAAGGTACTGGCGGAGGCGAAAGCGGAGTTCGCTGCCATGCAGACAAAAACAGAAGAAGAATAGAATACCCCCTGATGTAGGACAAATAAAAGTACTGCATCAGGGGGTATTTGGTTCGCTTGACTCAGTTCTGCCGGACAAAGATCAGATTATCCATCAGGTCGATCTTCTCGATGGTGCCGGTGACGGCGGTAGGCACGCCCAGAATATCGGTGAAGATCAGTTGGTCGCCCTCCTTCTTCATGGCGGCCACGTTTTTGCAGATCTCCTGCTTGTCATTGCCCCGCAGGGTGTATACGGTGGAAAGGCACATGATCATTCTCCTTGTATTATAGAGTAGTAGTTTTTTGAGACCCTCTCCAAGGTCTTTATGC
>CAMCSE010000065.1 GCA_945877515.1 uncultured Clostridia bacterium
AAACTCAAGGGTTTCACCATTTTTTCATTTTACTGTTTTACGACCACCCGGCTAAAGGCGTTCTTATTTTTTATTTCAGAAGATAGCTGCCGTCCTCCGTCGGGGCATAGACGATGGGCACCAGTCGGGTCTGGGCGTCGAATTTCTCCGGCAGCTGCTGCCGCAGGGCTTCGGCGTCTATGCCGGCTTCCAGATAGATGCGGTCAAAGTTCTCTGAGAGCAGCTCCGGCGACAGTCCGTATTCCGCGTCCGGCTGGCTGTGCAGCACGATGCTGACCTTGATGCCCTCCGGCAGGTTGGCCCGCAGGCTCTTGATGAAGTCCGTCAGCACCTGCACCTTGTCCGTGTCCTCCAAGCCGAAGATGGACTCCAGACGCTCGGTATAGGGGTAGCTGAAATAGTCCAGCATGATCTCGTCAAAGCCCAGCTGGGTGTACTCCTGACACAGAGTGGTGATATATACCAGCGTCTGGGGATGGCTGGGGTCCAGCCATGCCATGCTGGCGGCATCGTACCAGTAGCCGCCGTTTTCCACATGCAGCGCCGCGTCCGGGTAGGCCCGGACAAAGTAACTGTCGCAAAACACGGACATGCGGGCCACGGTGTATTTTTCCCCTGCCAGCAGCGCCTTCAGGTTGTCCATGGTATCGTACTGCTCCACCGCCACCTGCTGGGGCACCTCCACCTCTGTGGTATAGGGAATGGCGCCGTTGACGCGCTTGACCTCAATGACCACGGCGTCCTCCGTTACGCCCTCCAGTACCGTCGCGGGGTCCTGCCGCAGGACATTGCCGGGCAGCATCCGGGCACGCAGTATCTCCAGATGCGGCGCATAGCCGTTGTCCACATAGTCAATGTTCACATCGCTGTCAGGTACGGCAGAGTTCTGTGTGTCCGTCTGGGGATCTTTTTTGCCAAAGGGCCACTCCACATGGGCTTTTCCTGCGTCGTCATAGACGATATAGTTCTGCAGCACCAGGAAGGCCGCCGCCGCCAAAATCACCACGGTCAGCGCTGCGGCCAGCGCGATCTTCTGGCGGCGCTTACGCCCCCTGCCGCGGTAGTTATGATATCCCTTAGTCATACTCAGGGCTGGATATTATCCAGCAGGCCCACGCGGCGGGCGTGACGGCCACCCTCGAACGCGGTGGTCAGGAACACCTCGGTGATCTTCTTGGCCATGTTGGGGCCGATGATACCGGCACCCATGGCCAGCACATTGGCGTCATTATGGCGGCGGGTCATCTCGGCGCTGTAGCTGTCGCCGCACAGGGCGCAGCGAATACCCTTGACCTTGTTGGCCGCCATGGACACGCCAATGCCGGTGGTGCAGATGACGATACCCTTTTCGCATTCGCCGCTGGCTACCGCCCGGGCCACTTTTTCCGCGTAAACGGGATAGTCCACGCTTTCGGTGTTGTAGCAGCCGAAGTCCTCAAAATCGTAGTCGTTCTCCTCCAGCCAGATCAGAATATCCTGCTTCAGCAGGTAGCCGCCGTGGTCGCAGCCGATGGCAATTTTCATGTGATGTTCCTCCTCGTTTTGTTTGTCAGTGTGAAAGTGCCTGAAAATCAGGCTTCATGCGGTCAAACGTGGTGAAAAAGCGGAAGCCGCACTGCCGCAGCAATTCCTGCCGCTCTGCAATAACGCAGCCCAGATTTCCCGCTTTGTGGGCGTCAGAGCCCAAGGTGATGATCTCGCCGCCCAGCCGCCGGTACAGGGTCAGGATCTCCGCGTCGGGCAGGGGCGTGTTGCCCCGGTTGGTGTTGCACTCGATGCCAATACCCTTGGGGATGATGGTGCGGAGGATCTCCTCCACCTGCTCCATATGGGGCCGGAAAGAGATGTTCTTATGCCGCATCTCATTGATACAGCGGATAGGCAGCGTCAAATGGCCCAGCACGCTGAACCGGCCCCATTCCGCCAGCGCCAGCAGTTCCTCCAGATAGGCGTCAATAACGGCGTGGTAATAGGCATCGTCCCGGTCGCCCGCAATGTAAAACAGGTCAAAGTATCCCCGGTCATCCCGGGACATATGGACGGAGCCGATGATGAAATCCAGCTCCGGCGCCGTATCCAGCAGGTGAGCGGCCCGGTCGAAGCTCAGATAAGCCTCGCCCAGCTCAGCGCCCAGCTTCAGCTTGATGCGGCTGCCATACTGCCGCCGTGCTTCGTCGTACTGTGCCTGCAGCGCCGCCCAGTCGTACGCCTCCCGGGGCTGGTTGGTTCCCCACTGGATGGTGTCCACATGGTCGGTGAAGCACAGCTCGTCGAGACCGCGGGCAATACCCTCCCGGGCCATCTTCGCCATGGTCAGATGGCCGTCCGGCGAGCAGGAGGAGTGTACATGATAATCAGCCAGATACATCAGCGTTTCTTGAAGAAGCTCTTACGTTTTTCATAGTTGCCCTCGCCCAGCAGTTCGCTGAACTTTTTCAGCGCTTCCTTTTGCTCCTTGTTCAGATTTTTCGGCGTCTCAATATTGACGGTCACATACTGATCGCCCCGGCCCCGTCCGTTGAGGGAGGGAATGCCCTTGCCCCGCAGACGGAACACGCTGCCGGTCTGGGTACCCTCAGGGATGTCGTACTTCACCTTGCCGTCGATGGTGGGGATCTCCAGCGTGCCGCCCAGTACCGCCTGCGCGAAGGTGATGGGCGCTTCGCAGAACACGGAGGTACCCTCACGGCGGAAGATCTCATGGGGCTGCACCATAATGGTGATCAGCAGGTCGCCGTTGGGGCCGCCGTTCTTGCCGGCATGGCCCTGTCCCCGCAGGGAGATGGTCTGTCCGTCGTCGATACCGGCGGGAATGTTGACCTTAATGGCACGCCGTTTACGGATGCGGCCCTGACCATGGCAGTCGGAGCAGGGCTGATGGATGATCTTGCCGGTGCCGCCGCACTTGGAGCAGGGGGATGTGGAGGCGAACACGCCCATGGGCGTCTGCCGCCGCACCTGCACATTGCCGGTGCCGTGACAGGTGGGACACACTTCCGGCGTGGTGCCCGCAGCGCAGCCGTTGCCCTTACAGGTGGGACACTGCTCGCTGCGCTCCACGGTGATCTCCTTCTCACAGCCGAAAGCCGCCTCGGTGAAGCTGACGGACACGCTGGCGCGGATGCTCTCGCCCCGCTGGGGACCGTTGCGCCGCTGCTGACCGCCGCCGAAGCCGCCGCCGAAAAAGCTGCCGAAGATATCACCCAGATCGCCGAAGTCAAAGCCCGCCGCGCCGTCGCCCCATCCGGGGCCGCCCGCGCCGTAGCTGGGGTCGACGCCGGCAAAGCCAAACTGGTCGTACCGCGCCTTTTTCTCCGGGTCGGACAGCACCTCGTTGGCCTCGTTGACCTCCTTGAACTTCTCCTCGGCCTCCTTGTCGCCGGGGTTCATATCCGGATGGTATTTGCGGGCCAGCTTTTTATATGCTTTTTTGATCTCGTCCTCCGATGCGCCTTTACTGACGCCAAGGACTTCGTAATAATCGCGTTTTTCCTGTGCCATGAACACTATCTCCTAAACACCACAAGAAGGGACAGGTGGCCCTGCCCCTTTTTGTGGGAAAATGATTACTTGTTCTGGTCGTCATCATCCACGACCTTATAGTCGGCGTCGTAGTACTGCTGGCCGCCGTTGGGGTCACCGCCGGGCTGGCCGCCCATATTGGGGTCACCCTGAGGCGCCTGCTGGTACAGTTTCTCGCTCATCTTGTAGAACAGCTGGGTCAGCTCCTCGGTGGCCGCCTTGATGGCGTCGGTATCCTCGCCCTTCAGGGTTTCCTTCAGCTTTTCGATGCCGGCCTTGATGGGCTCCTTCTCGCTCTCAGGCACCTTGTCGCCCACTTCGGACAGGGTCTTTTCCGCCTGATAGACCATCTGGTCGGCCTGGTTGCGGACTTCCACCTTCTCTTTAATCTTGGCGTCCTCGGC
The DNA here is from genome assembly GCA_945877515.1 of uncultured Clostridia bacterium. GTDB lineage: Bacteria > Bacillota > Clostridia > Oscillospirales > Oscillospiraceae > Vescimonas. Next base: position 3,927 of record CAMCSE010000065.1, read on the forward strand.
GGCATACTGCTCCGCTTCCTTGACGGCCTTCTCAATATCCTCCTTGCTCATGTTGGAGGAAGAGGTGATAGTGATATGCTGGGCGTTGCCGGTGCCCAGATCCTTGGCGGACACGTTGACGATGCCGTTGGCGTCGATGTCAAAGGTGACCTCAATCTGAGGCACGCCGCGGCGGGCCGGCGCGATGCCGTCCAGATGGAAGCGGCCCAGGCTCTTGTTGGCGGCAGCCATCTCACGCTCGCCCTGCAGCACGTTGACCTCCACGGAGGTCTGGTTGTCGGCGGCGGTGGAGAAGATCTGGCTCTTCTTGACGGGGATGGTGGTGTTGCGCTCGATCAGACGGGTGCACACGCCGCCCATGGTCTCAATGCCCAGAGACAGGGGGGTGACGTCCAGCAGCAGCAGGCCCTTCACGTCGCCGGTCAGTACGCCGGCCTGCAGGGCGGCGCCCATGGCCACGCACTCATCGGGGTTGATGCCCTTGAAGGGTTCGGAGCCGGTGAAGTTCTTCACCGCGTCCACCACGGCGGGGATACGGCTGGAGCCGCCCACCATCAGCACCTTGGCCAGATCGCTGGGCTTCAGGCCGGCGTCGGACATGGCCTGACGCACGGGGCCCATGGTGGCGTCCACCAGATGGCCGGTCAGCTCGTTGAACTTGGCACGGGTCAGGGTCACGTCCAGATGCTTGGGGCCGGTGGCGTCGGCGGTAATATAGGGCAGGTTAATGTTGGAGCTGGTAACGCCGCTCAGCTCGATCTTGGCCTTCTCGGCAGCTTCCTTCAGCCGCTGCATGGCAACCTTGTCGCTGCTCAGGTCGATACCGTCGGTGCGCTTGAACTCGCTGACCAGATACTTCATGATGCACTGGTCGAAATCGTCGCCGCCCAGACGGTTGTTGCCGGCGGTGGCCAG
>CAMCSE010000066.1 GCA_945877515.1 uncultured Clostridia bacterium
CGGTGGAGATACAACTCCGTACAATCGCTATGGACTTCTGGGCAAGCCTTGAGCACACCATCCGCTATAAGAAAAATCTGCCGATAAATACTGAAATCGAAACCGAACTGAAAGAGTGCGCCGATTCCAGCAGAGAGTGGGATGGTAAAATGGAGCATCTACTGCACATCCCAACTTAATATGCACTGAATAAAAGAAAAAGCCTTATATTTCAATCCATAGAGGCCAATCTGTGGTATAATTGGAGCAAGAGAACTGGCAAAAATCCAGCAAAAACCTTGTACCTGGAGGGCAACTATGTATCGTTACAGCAATGGCCAGATCAGCTTGGCGGATTAATCGAGTATCTAATGCAGCAGGAGACCATCCTCCGGGAATGTGAGGCAGTGCTGGATCTATCGTCCGTGTATGAGAAAATGGTGCAGTTGTGCAGCAAAGAAGATAGTCGTCCGCCCCTCGCCCCAGCGTTCATCGTAAAGTACCTGCTGGTGAGTTTCCTGTACAGCAAACCATCGAACCGGCAGATCGGGCAGCGCACCCCTTCACCTCAAAGCTAACGAAGCTGATGAACTGCACGCTGCCACCAGCCTTCAGTACCTCCATCACAACTGCGACGTGGACGTTCAGTGCCGCCTCCCTGTCCTTTCTTCGTCAGGCCAGGCTTTTTTCGCAATAGTGGCAACGAATTCGTTCTTGCTGTTTTTCGTTTGAAAAGAGCCTTATGACCTGGGCGCTCTCCGGTCGTGGGTGGCGTAGTAGGCTCGCTTATTTTCGTACATGCAATAGTCGGCCTTGTCCAGCAGCGTTTGCATGACGCAGCCTTCATAATCGGCGGAGATCGCCCAACCGTAGGCGTAGCTGAGAGGAAGCTGATTGCCGTCACGGTTTGCCGCGTCGGCTTCCCTGCGCAGACTGTCCAGTATGTCCTCCACCTCCTGCCGGTCCGTATGGTAAATGACCGCCATAAATTCGTCACCGCCGTATCTGCCCACGAAATGCTTTTCCGGGATCACCCGGCGTAAAAGCCGGGCAAAGCTCAGGATCAGTTGGTCACCCGCCGAATGACCCATCGTATCGTTGACGGTTTTTAGATTGTTCAGGTCAAACATGATGCAGGCCGTAGGCTCCCGGAGAATTTCCCTGTTGTTGAGAAGCTCCTCGCAGGAGCCTTTGTTGGGCAGGCCGGTATGGATGTCGATGTATGCCTTCTGCTCCAGCAGTCGGTTTTTCCGGGCCATTTTCAGTGCCATGGCGGTCTGGAACATGACCAGGATCACCAGACACAGCATATCCAGCGCCGAGAGGATCTCAATGGTGCGGATCTTCATGGCGATCTTTTCTGAATAGTGTTCCGCGGCAGACACCGTTTCGTCCGCCATTTTAAAATAGGTCTCGCTCATGGCAACGATTTGGGTGTTCTCATATCCACGCTGTCTGGCCACCGCGACCTCCGCCTTGAGCCGCTCCCAGTAGGCACGCTGGATGTCCAGCCTTTCCTGATAGGCCGCGTCCTTGAGCTTTACCAATTCGTAGTGCCCATCCCCGGATGTCAGATCGCTTAAAATATCGTCTAAATACGCGATCAACTCATCGTTTCGGGTGCCTGTGATCTCCAGCTTTACCGCCCGCTGCGTGGCTCCGCGCACCAGCCCGGCATAATTGATGACGCGGGCCGTGCCCTTCAGGTTGCCGATCTCGACCATCATCAGAGTGACAAGGATCACCAAAATCAGCACAAGGCAGCTTTGCAGGATGCTGATGAGATTTTTGCGATCTATTTTTACATTTCCTTTTATCATAACTACCTCGATCACGGAACGACCATGATATTCTTTATTGCGAATCAGTCTTGATGAATACTTTACTCTGTAACGCACATCATGTCAATAACAGTGGAAATTTTTCTACTGTCTCCCAAGAATGATCGGCATGATAAAATAATCTATATTTTCCCCCTGCTGCGGGGCTGGTTTTTTGAGCCTTGCTGCAAGCTCAAAGCACGTTTAATGCTCAAAAACAGTAGAATTTCATCTGCACACGAAAGATAGATGAATAGCTGAATAACAAAATGTAACTTTTGTGACCTACGACACCAGTCTCAAGCGGTCTAACTAATATAAAATGAAAAGCACGCACTTTATTGCTTGTTTCGGTTGGATGGCTTAGGCTTGTCAGGGATCGCCTCATCCGCCTTGGGTGGGCGACCCCTGCGAGCCCCAACCAATTTCTCCGCTTTCTGGGTTTCAGTCATAGTCTTTTCTGCTTTCGGCGGGCTGCCACGGCACAGCTTTTTCGGTTTCTATAATTAGAAGGAACATGACCTTTCGCTGAATGGAAAGCGAAGCTGACCCGGGCTGGGGCGGTCTGTGTTAAAGCGATAATTTTTTTGGAAATTATCTTGACAAATTTTGTCAAGATTGATATGATGGCAGTAGCAAGCAAGCGAAAAGAGGACGCGGAACATGATCATCACCAAAGAGACGGACTACGCGCTGCGCATTTTGCGGGTGCTGCTGGACGGGGAGAAGCATTCGGTGGCCGAGATGTCGGAAACGGAGCTGATCCCTAATCAGTTTGCCTACCAGATTCTGCGCAAGCTCTCCGCCGGCAATTTGGTGCGGGTGAGCCGCGGCGCTCTCGGCGGCTGCGAACTGTCCTGCGACCTGGACGCGACCTCCCTCTACGATCTCATGGGGGTCATGGGGGAGCGGGGCATCCTGTGCGCCTGCATGGAGCCGGGATTTGAGTGCCGCTGGCAGGACGAGCACGGGCGGTGCGCCATCCACTATCAGCTGGCGGCCTTGCAGCGAAAGCAGGACGAGGCGTTCCGCGCCGTGAGCCTGCGCAGGCTGCTGACCGGCAAATCCGATCCCCAAGATACAAGCGAGCTGTAAAATTTTAAGAGGAGGTACCCGTATGCTGTTTCAAACCACGGCGGCGCACGAAGAGCTGCGCGCGAAGATCCGGAGTTTTGCGGAGGAGGAGATCAAGCCTCTCGCGTTTTTGATGGATCAGAACAATGAGTTTCCCGAGGAGGCTGTCAAGAAGCTGGGTAAGCTGGGCTGGATGGGCATTCCCTACCCCAAGGAGTACGGCGGTGCCGGTCTGGACGCCCTGAGCTACGCCATCGCGGTGGAGGAGCTGGCCCGTGTGGACGGCGGTGCAGGCGTCATCCTCTCCGCCCACGTCTCCCTCGGCTCATGGCCTATTTTCGCCTACGGCACCGAGGAGCAGAAGAAGAAATATCTGGTTCCGCTGGCCAAGGGCGAGAAGATCGGCGCCTTCGGCCTCACGGAGCCCAACGCCGGATCCGACGCCGGCGGCACGGAGACCACGGCGCTGGATAAGGGGGACTACTACCTCCTCAACGGCGGCAAGATCTTCATCACCAACGCCCCCAAGGCGGACACCTATGTGGTTTTCGCCGTCACCACGCCGGACATCGGCACCCGGGGCATCTCCGCCTTCATCGTGGAGAAGGGCTGGAAGGGCTTTGAGTTCGGCGACCACTATGACAAGATGGGTATTCGCTCCTCCTCCACGGCGGAGTTGATCTTCAACGACGTGAAGGTCCCCAAGGAAAACCTGTTGGGCAAGGAGGGCGAGGGCTTCAAGATCGCCATGTCCACGCTGGACGGCGGACGCATCGGCATCGCCGCGCAGGCGCTGGGCATCGCCCAGGGCGCGTTTGAGCACGCGCTGAGCTATTCCAAGGAGCGTATTCAGTTCGGAAAGCCCATCGCGGCCCAGCAGAGCATCGCCTTCAAGCTGGCGGATATGGCCACCAAGCTGCGCTGCGCCCGGTTCCTCATCTACTCCGCGGCGGAGCTGAAGGAGCAGCACGCGCCTTACGGCATGGAGTCCGCCATGGCGAAGATGTACGCCTCGGACATCGCGCTGGAGGTCACCAACGACGCCTTGCAGATCCACGGCGGCAGCGGCTTCCTCAAGGGCATGGAGGTGGAACGGGCCTACCGCGACGCCAAGATCACCACCATCTACGAGGGCACCAACGAGATCCAGCGGGTGGTCATCGCCTCTCATCTGGTGGGCAGGCTGGGCAAGAGCTCCGGCGGCGAGAGCCGCTCGGCGGCCAAGAAGCCCGCGCCCATCACCGGCATTCGCAAAAAGACCATCTTCCGGGAGGGGGATGCTGCCCAGCAGGTGGCCGACCTTGTGGCGGCGCTGAAGAAGGACGGTCATGACTTCTCCGTGGGCATCCCCATGGATACGCCCATCCCGCAGGCGGAGCGGGTGGTCTCCGCGGGCAAGGGCATCGGGGAGAAAAAGAACATGAAACTGGTAGAGTCGCTGGCCAAGGCCGCCGGCGCGGCCATCGGTTCTTCCCGCCCTGTGGCGGAGACTCTCAAATATCTGCCGCTGAACCGCTATGTGGGTATGTCCGGTCAGAAGTTCACCGGCAATCTGTACATCGCCTGCGGCATCTCCGGCGCATCCCAGCACCTTAAGGGCATCAAGGACGCCTCCACCATCGTGGCCATCAATAAGAACGGCAACGCCCCCATCTTCAAGAACTGCGACTACGGCATCGTGGGCGATGTGGAGGAGATCCTGCCCCTGCTCACTGCTGCGCTGGATAGCGGCGAAAAGTTGCCCGCGCCGCCCATGGTAAAGATGAAGCGGCCCACGCCGCCGAAGCCCGCCCCCATCGGCGACCGCTACGTCTGCAGCGGCTGCGGCTACGAGTATGTGCCGGAGTTGGGCGACGAGGACGGCGAGATCGCGCCGGGTACGCTCTTTGAGCAGCTTCCCGC
>CAMCSE010000067.1 GCA_945877515.1 uncultured Clostridia bacterium
ACGACGGCAAAGCCGGCTGGACATATTCCAAAGCCGAGCGCTATCTCACCATTACCGTTACAGGGGATAAGGTAACTACAGACGTCCACATTCTGGGAAATGATGCTCCCGATAATAACTTTGAAAACATCTACACCAATTCAGTGGCGGACTTTTCGTTTACTGTGAAAAAGAACGTTGTGAAGGGCGGCAACAAGGCCCCGGGCAAGGAGACCTTCGCATTTGAGCTTGCGTACGGCACTGTCGAGCAGAATAATCAGTATATGTATGAGTTTATCCCGGCCGAAAATGTAACGCTTGCAGACTGCGGTATTGCGTTCACGAACAACACGATCACGACCAACGGTGCAGGCGAACAGACATTTACGCTGGGCGGCACGATCGACCTCAGCAAGATTGCGAATAGCAATTACTGGAAGACCTCCGAAGGCGATGACAGTGTGAAGAAGCAGCTCATTACCCTGAGACTGACCGAAAAGAACGACGGCAAAGCCGGCTGGACATATTCCAAAGCCGAGCGCTATCTCACCATTACGGTAATAGGAAGTGAGATAAGCACCGACGTCCACATTCTGGGAAATGATGTTTCCGATAATAACTTTGAAAACACCTACACCAAGAACGTAAGCAGCACGACCAATACGACCCATACTGTGGAGTCTGCCAAGACGGCTGACGCCGGCATCGCCCTGTATGCCGGGCTGGCCATCCTCAGCATGACCGGCAGCGCCGGTGTGGTCCTGCGCCGCAGAAAGAACGACAAGTAAACCTTTTCATTTTCTCCCACCGGGGCGGCAGGTGATCGTACCTGCCGCCCCGCGGAACTTCGGAGCGGAACAGCAGGAAAGACCAAAGGCAGTATAGTTTTTTGCATATGATCGGAGGGCTTGCGATGAACAAGCTGAAGACGCGTCTGGCGGCGCTGGCAGCGGGATTGCTGCTGGTGGTGTGCCTTGCCGGGTGCGGCAATAAGACCGGGGAACCGGTGACGGTATCCCTGTGGCATGTATACGGCGGCGAGGTGGATTCCCCCCTCAACGCCCTGGTGGAACAGTTCAACAGCACCGTGGGCGCGGAGCAGAACATCCGGGTAAAGGTGGAGCTGGTCAGCAACACCAACATCATCCACAAGAGCGTGCTGGCCGCCGCCAACGGCGACCCCGGCGCGCCGGCGCTGCCGGATATCTTTGTGTCCTATCCCAAGACGGTGCTGGCGCTGCCGGATCAGGACGTGCTGGTGGACTATCGGGACTATTTCACCGAGGAGGAGCTGTCGGCCTTTATCCCCGCCTTTTTGCAGGAGGGGGAGATCGGCGGCCGTCTGGCCGTCCTGCCTGTGGCCAAGTCCACAGAGGTACTGTATGTCAACAAGACGCTGTTTGACCGCTATGCCGCCGTGTCCGGCGCGACACTGGAGGATCTTCGGACATGGGAGGGACTGTACGCGCTGGCGGAGCGGTACGCCGACGAAACGGACGGCAAGTGCTTCTTTGTCCATGACTACCATTTCAATTACTTTCAGGTGGGCGTCACGTCGCTGGGAGAGGACTTTTTCCGTGACGGCGGCGTTGCCTTCGGCCCTGCCTTTCAGCAGGCATGGGAGCCGTATGCCCGGTCGGCGCTGAAGGGCGGCGTGTGGCTGCAAAGCGGATACGCCACGGAACCGCTGCGAACCGGCGACGCCATTGTGTCGGTGGCCTCCTCCGCCAGCGTGCTGTACTATTCCGACACGGTGACGTATCCCGACAATACCTCGGAGAAGGTGGAGATCATCACGATGCCCTGTCCCGTTTTTGAGGGCGGCGAAAAGCTGGTGATGCAGCGGGGCGCGGGCATGTGCACGGTGAAGTCCACGCCGGAGCGGGAGCAGGCCTGCATGACCTTCCTGCGGTGGCTGACAGAGCCGGAGCGCAACACGGACTTTGTGACGGAACTGGGCTATATGCCGGTGACGCAGGAGGCTTTTGACCAGTATTTGCCTGCCGCCGTGGAGAAGCTGACCGACCCCATGTACATCTCCCTGTATCAGGCGTATATCGCGACCCAGCAGGACTACAGCTTCTATACGGCGCAGCAGATGGACAATTATCTGGATCTGGAGACCCGGTTTGAGACACTGGCCCGGCTGAAGCTGACCGCCGGGCGGGCCCTGTATCTGGAGGACGGCGGCCCGGCGGAGGCTCTGATCCGGGATGCGCTGGAGGAGTTCAAGCAGGACTACGATCAGTGAGCGAGGGACGCAGTATGCGGATATGGCAGGAAAAATTTCATAGAGAAGCCGATACCTCGGGGATCAGTATGCGGACACGGCTGCTGCTATACTGGTTTTTCATGGCGCTGGCGGTAGTGGCGGCGGTACTGGCGATCCTGAGCGCCGTCGGCGTGCTGTCCCACTCTGCCCGGCAGTTCAGTGAATCGCTGACCATCCAACAGCAGAACACTACCGCCGTCTTGGACAGCCAGATGGATGAGCTGATGGCGCAGGGGGTGGCGCTGTCGGAAAAGCTGGGGAAGGAGCTGGATGCCTTTCTGGCGGGATCCGGTATGGCGTTTTCTGAACTGAACGACGATCCCAACGCCATTGCTGCCCTGGAACAGCGGCTGTATACGCCCCTAAACAGCACCCTGAGCGCGGCGGCGTGCAGCGGCGTGTTCTGCTGTCTGGATGTTACCGCCAATACCGGTCTGGAGGAGGCGTCCTCCTCCCGGGCGGGGCTGTATCTGCGCTATTCCGGCTTGCAGCCCACGGTGGCCTCGGAGCAGAACGTCATGTGTTTCCGGGGCATAGCGGAAGCGGCCCGGAGACTGCAGCTGCAGCTTCACAACCGCTGGAATCCGGAGCTGAACCTCTCCCTGATCCCCGGCAGTGAAGCAGTCATGGCCTCCCGGGATGGCCGTCTGGCGGAGCGATGCCTGTGGACCGAGCGGGTGGCGCTGTCGGACACATGGGAAAAGGTGGTGCTGCTGTGCGTTCCCCTGCTGGACGGCAGCGGCACGGTGCGGGGCTTCTGCGGGCTGGAGATCAGCGACCTGTATTTCAGCCTGTCCCATGCGGCAGTGTCCAGTCCCTACGGCAGTATGGTGACACTGCTGGCGCCTGTGGAGGGCAATAGCCTTTCGCTGGCAGGGGCACTGCTGGGCGGAACAGACGGTTCCCGCCTGACGGCGGAGGGCACGCTGCACATAAAAGAGGGGAAATACTACAGCACCTATTCCGGCGGCCGGGAGACGTATCTGGGCACCCATCAGCTTTTGGACGCCGCCACCTCGGACGGCGTGCCGCTGGCGGCGGTGACGCTGGTGCCGGACAGTGCTTTCCGGCAGCAGGAACGGAATGTGCGGACAACGTGGATCGTGGGTGCGGCGGTGTTTTTGCTGGTGATGCTGGCGTTGGCGGCGGTGCTGTCTCACCGCTTCGTCAGGCCCATCAACAAAAGCCTTGCGGCGGCAAAGGGCGGTACGGCCAACGCTGTGCCCTCCGGTATCCCGGAGATCGACGAGATGCTGGCGCTGCTGCGCCAACGAACGACGGACGCGCTGCCCCCCAATATCGAGGCGCTGCTGCACAGCTTCGCGGAAAAAGCGGACACCCTGACCGGTACGGAGCGCTCCATCCTACAATACTACATAGACGGCTACGCCATTAAGGACATTCCGGAGCTGTCTTATATCAGCGCAAATACGGTGAAAACCCATAACCGGAATATTTACCGCAAGATGGGGATCAATTCCTTCGATGAGCTGAAGGTCTATATCGACCTCTTTGAACGCTGCGGACGGAGTGGGGAGCTGCTCCACAAAGGAGAATAAAGATGAGGAAAATGCACAAGTCGACTTTTTTCGACTTGTGCATTTTGTCTACGCCCAAGGGTGATTTTGCGCCGGAACCGCAAAAATCACCCTTGGGTCAATATCTTTTTTGGGGCGGCGATGATAGAAAGGGAACTGTGAGAAATGAGTATGTTGCGGCATAAAGGAGGAGACGAGGATGCGCCGAATGATCAGAGAGGCAATGGAAGACCGATCCTCGCCGGAGGCGTTCCGCTTTTCCCTGAACTGCGCCGTGTGCGGCGCGGCATGGATCAGCCGGACGTCGCGCTTTTCCAAAGCGGGCGTGACGCCGGAGAGCGAGGGAAAGCGGATCATCTTCCAGAAGCTGTATGAGCGGGAATGGGAAGAGGCCCGCGAGCGGGCCGTGACGGATGCCATGGAGACCTTCAATCTGTGCCCCATCTGCCGGCGGCTGGTGTGCAACCGCTGCTTCCTGCTGGGTGAGGACATTGATCTGTGTGCCGACTGTGCCCGGAATCTGCAGGAGCGGGGGGAGCCGGTGACTCCAAAGGAGGAGAGCGGATAGGACAATGATGACTATGGGATGACCGGGCAAATCCACAGCCGCATATGCGGCGATTATCCCGCTGCCCGCCCCGGTGGGACGCAGCACCACATATCATAAACAGTTCATAAACAGTATATAAGCAGTATGTCAGCTTTGCGCTGATCAAGAAAGGAGATTACATATTATGGGTCTTATCAAAGCAGCATTGGGAAGCGTCGGCGGCGTAATGGCCGACCAGTGGAAGGAGTATT
>CAMCSE010000068.1 GCA_945877515.1 uncultured Clostridia bacterium
ACGCCATACTCAGCCTTTGAAGCTGAATATGGCGTGTTTTTTCGTTGACCAATCCCGTCTGACAGATGCTCATTTCGTGTTATTTGGCTAACACTGTTTTACGAACACCTGCCCTTCGGCGTTCTTATTTTTTATTTCAGCGGTTCAAATTTCTCCGCTCCTGCATGGCACACCGGACAGGCAAATCCCTCCGGCAGTGTCTCGCCCTCATACACGTAGCCGCAGAGACCGCAGACCCAGCCTTTTTTGGCGGTCTCCTCCTGACTTTTGCCGCCGTACAGCAGCTCTTCCGCCAGAGCGTCCAACTGGGGCAGGGTGGCAAAGGTCATGGCGGAACGGAGAGTCACGGTGCTGCCCAGCGTCAGGTTCTTGCAGCCCTCCAGCATCTGGCGCATCTCCTTGCCGGCAGTGGGCGCCCAGGAGCCGTTCTCAATGAAAGCTACTGTCCGGTTCTGATAGTTCCGCTCGGTCAGATGGTCGATAAATTCCTTCATAGCGGGGAAGATATGACCGTTATAGGTGGTGGTGGCCAGCACCAGCTTGCCGTAGCGGAAGGCATCCTCCACCGCCTCGGCCCAGTCCTCCTGCTGCAGGCAGGTGACCACGACCTTGGGGCAGCCCTTGGCCCGCAGCTGCTGCGCCAGCGATTCCACAGCCTTCTTCGTGTTGCCGTAAACAGAGGTGTAGGCGATCATGACGCCCTCACTCTCCACGCCGTAGGACGACCAGATATTATACAGGCGCATGGCCTCCGCCAGTGCATCGCCATTCAGCACCGGGCCATGGAGGGGGCATACAGTCCGGATCTCCACTGCCGCCGCTTTTTTCAGCAGCGCCTGTACCTGTGCGCCAAATTTGCCCACAATACCGAAATAGTAGCGCCGTGCTTCGCAGGCCCAGTCCTCCTCCGTGTCCAATGCGCCGAACTTACCGAAGCTGTCGGCGGAAAACAGCACCTTATCCAGTTGGTCATAGGTGACGGTCACCTCCGGCCAGTGGACCATAGGCGCCGTCAGGAAGGTCAGCGTATGGCGGCCCAGCGCCAGCGTGTCGCCATCGCCCACCACAATACGGCGATTGGCGAAATCGCTGCCGTAAAACTGCTGCATCATGCGGAATGCCGTCTGCGAGGCCACCACTGTCGCGTTGGGGAACTTACTCATAAACTGGATGATGTTGGCGGAATGATCCGGCTCCATATGCTGCACCACCAGATAGTCCGGGGTGCGGCCCGCCAACGCCGCCGACAGATTGTTCAGCCATTCCGCGCCGAAATGAGTCTCTACAGTGTCCATCACCGCAATCTTTTCGTCCAGAATCACATAGGAATTGTAGGCCATGCCATTGGGAACCTCGAACTGTCCCTCAAAATGTGTGATCTGATGGTCATTGACACCGATGTAATGGATATCCTTGGTGATCTGCATAGTTCATCCTCCTTATCTGAGAAAGTCCCGATTGCTTCCGCAGTCGGGACTTTCTCCTTGGCTGTATCGCGTGTTTATGTATTTTTTAATAGGTTCTGGCGGCTTCTTCGCCCTTCAGCACCCGCAGCGCACCCTGAGCCAGGGCCAGCAGCTCGTCCTCGCCGGGATAGACGGTGACAGGGGCAATCCACTCTACCATATCCTTCAGGGCAGCCACAGTCTCCTTGCCGTAGGCAATGCCGCCGGTGAGGATGATCTGATCCACCTTGCCGTGCATGGCGGCGGCCATGGCGCCGATCTCCTTGCCGATCTGATAGTGGAAAGCGTCGATGACCTCAGCCACCTTTTTGTCGCCCGCATGTGCCTCTTTCAGCAGATCACGCATATCGGTGGAGCCGGTATAGGCCACCAGACCGCCGCGGCCGGTAATCATCTTCTTGATCTCCGCCTTGGTATATTCGCCGCTGAAGCACAGATCCACCAGCGCATTGTCAGGCAGTGTGCCGGCGCGCTCGGGAGAGAAGGGGCCCTCGCCCTCCAATGCGTTCTCGGTATCAATGACGTTGCCCTTGACATGGGCGCCCACGCTGACGCCGCCGCCCATATGGCACACGATCAGATTCAGATCTTCATAGGCTTTGCCTACCTCTTTGGCGTAGCGCTTGGCCACGGCCTTTTGGTTCAAGGCGTGGAACACGCTCTTGCGGACGATCAGAGGATGGCCGGAATAGCGGGCCACATTGCAAAGCTCATCCACCACAGGCGGGTCCACAATGAAAGAGGGAACGCCGATCTCATCGCCGATCTCCCGGGCAATCAGGCCGCCCAGATTGCAGGCATGCTGTCCGGAAACGCCTTTGACACAGTCTTCCAACAGCGCATCGGAGGTGGCATAAGTACCACCGTGGATGGGCTTGACCAAACCGCCGCGGCCGCAGATGGCGTTGATGGATTTCAGGTCGATCTCATGCTTTTTCAGTGCGTCCATGACCAGCTGCTTGCGCCACTCCTGCTGATCGGGAATCGAGGCGAATTTCGCGATCTCTTCGGCAGGATGACGGAGCGTTTCGTCAAAGAGCATCTTTTCATCGTCGAAAAGGCCAATCTTGGTGGAAGTGGAACCGGGGTTGATGACAAGGATTCGGTAAGCCATTTTTTGTTCCTCCTATTATATGGTAATTCACCACAATATATACCGTGACTATTATACAGGACTTTTTTCCCACTGTAAAGCACCTTTTCATCCATCTGCTCAGAAAAAACGGCCGGAACTGTTGACAAAGCCGCTGTTTTAGGGTATGCTGTGCCAGAAGAATCAAATCAAAGGCAATGAATGAGAGAGTAGCCGGCGGATCGCCGCCAAAGAGAGCCCGGAAAGGTGAGAGCGGGCGCGGAGGACACCGGTGAACATGGCTCGGGAGCCGTCCGGCTGAGCGCAAAGACGTCAGGCCGGAACGGGGAGCGCCCGTCACAGCGCGGGAGTGTGAAGGCACTCCGTAAGGCCGCAGGCCGTGAGGCGGCGGTGAAGCAAGGTGGTAACGCGGTCCTTTCAGGTCGCCCTTGGCAGGAAGCCGGGGGCGCTTTTTACTACCCATCCGCACGCATAAAAACCACCGGCAGGCAGAAACTGACAATATTTTAAGCCGTCCTTTCATTCGGGACGGCGGAAAAGGAGAGATACCCCCATGGAGAAGAAGACGTTCTATATCACCACACCCATCTACTACCCCAGCGATAAGCTGCACATTGGCCACACCTACTGCACCGTGGCCACCGACGCCATCGCCCGCTATAAGCGGCTGCAGGGTTACGATGTGATGTTCCTGACCGGCACCGACGAGCACGGCCAGAAGATCGAGACCAAGGCGCAGGAGGCCGGCTGCTCTCCTCAGGAGTTCGTGGACCACATCGTGGACGGCGAACACGGCGTGCGGGACCTGTGGAAGCTGATGAACATCTCCAACGACCGCTTTATCCGCACCACCGACGATTACCACTGTGAGTCGGTGCAGAAGCTCTTCAAGAAAATGTACGAAAACGGCGACATCTATAAGGGCGCCTATAAGGGCAAGTACTGCACCCCCTGCGAGTCCTTCTGGACCGAGAGCCAGCTGGTGGACGGCAAGTGCCCCGACTGCGGCCGTGAAGTCCATGACGCTGAGGAGGAGGCCTACTTCTTCCGTCTGAGCAAGTACGCCGACCGTGTGCAGCACCTGCTGGAGGATACCGACTTCCTGCAGCCCCGCACCCGTGTCAACGAGATGGTCAACAACTTTATCAAGCCGGGTCTGGAGGATCTGTGCGTCAGCCGCACCAGCTTCAGCTGGGGCATCCCCGTGGACTTTGATCCCGGTCATGTGGTCTATGTGTGGGTGGATGCTCTGAGCAACTATATCACCGCCCTGGGCTATGACAATGACCGCTACAACGATTATGACAAGTACTGGCCCGCCGATTACCACATTGTGGGCAAGGAGATCGTCCGGTTCCACTCCATTATCTGGCCCGCCATGCTGATGAGCCTTGGCATTCCCCTGCCCAAGCATGTATACGGCCACGGCTGGCTGGTGATCGACGGCGGCAAGATGTCCAAATCCAAGGGCAACGTGGTGGATCCCTATGTGCTGGCGGGCATGTTCGGCGTGGACGCCCTGCGCTTCTTCCTGCTGCGCACATTCCCCTTCGGCTCCGACGGCAACTTCTCCAATGAGCTGCTCATCAGCACCATCAACACCGACCTTGCCAACAAGCTGGGCAATCTGGTCAGCCGCACCACCGGCATGGTGGAGAAGTATTTCGGCGGCAAGCTGCCCGCTCAGCGGGAGGACGCGCCGGAGGACTGCGAGCTGAAAAAGACCGTCTGCGCCCTGCGTGACCGCTATGAGGCGGAGATGGAGAAGCTTCAGCTGCAGAACGGTCTGGACGAGGTGTTCAAGGTCATCGACCGGGCCAACAAGTATATCGACGAGACCGCTCCCTGGGTACTGGGCAAGGACGAAACGAAGCGCGTCCGGCTTGCCACGGTGCTGTATAATCTGCTGGAGACCGTCCGCGTCTGCACCACGCTTCTGACGCCGGTGATGCCCGAAACCTGCGGCAAGATCTTTGAAAAGATCGGCGCGGCCGCGGAGGACCGTACCTGGGATAAGGCCA
>CAMCSE010000069.1 GCA_945877515.1 uncultured Clostridia bacterium
AGCAGCAATATCCCGAACTGCTGGCGGCTCTACAAGAGTATAACCGCCAGCTTTACGCAGAAAAGCAGTGCAACCTCACCGACCTTGAAGCCTGCGAGGAGCCCGCCGCCGACTTGACTGTCTACGGCATCGAAGATGAGATCATCGGTGTGTTGGAGATACCCGCTATGGAATTGACCATGCCCGTCTATCTGGGCGCGTCCGACGCTCACCTTGCCGCAGGCGCGACGGTGCTGGGCAACACGTCCGCGCCCATCGGCAGTGACAACACCAACAGCGTCATTGCCGGACACCGGGGCTGGCGCGGTGCGGACTACTTCCAGCATATAGACCGCTTACAGGTTGGCGATACCGTTACGCTGACAAACTTATGGGAGACGCTGACCTACACGGTGGCTGACATTCAGATCATCCAGCCGCACGAGGTGGATAAGATCAAGATACAGCAAGGACGCGACCTGCTGACGCTGCTGACCTGCCATCCCTACGCCAGCGGCGGGCGACAGCGGTATGTGGTGTATTGCGAGAGGGTGTTGCCATGAAGAAGATGCATCCCATTGCGTGGGCAATTCTCTGCCTTCCGGTTGTGTACTTCGCAATGGTAACCGCCAGCGTCTATATCCCAGGAGAGAATATTTTTGCACTTTTGGAGCGTTTCAGCACTATGGTGAGGCGTCCCGATCTGCTGCGATGGACAGCGTATACGCCGCGTTTTTTGCTGGTGTTTCTGCTGCTCTACGGCGGCGGTGTTCTTTTATACTACGCTGATCATGAAAACCGCCGCCCCGGCGAGGAATACGGATCAGCCAAATGGGGCAATGCCCGCGAACTAAACAAGCGGTACGCAGACCGAGACGGGAAAAACGTTATCCTCACAAAGCGCGTTTCCATTGGGCTGGATGGCTACAAGCATCGGCGCAACCTCAATATCCTTGTGGTGGGCGGCAGCGGCTCCGGCAAGACGCGATTTTTCTGCAAACCCGGCATTATGAGCGTCAACTGCTCCTATCTGATCGTTGACCCAAAGGGAGAGATGCTGCGTAGTACCGGCTATCTACTTAAGGAGGAGGGATACGATATTAAGGTATTTGACCTCATCCATCCCCGGCAATCGGACGGCTATAACCCCTTTACCTACATTCGGGACGACCCGGATGTGCTGAAGCTCATGGACAATCTGGTGAAAAACACCACACCGCCCAAGGGTGCATCCAACGATCCGTTTTGGGAAAAGGCGGAGATCGCGCTGGACTCTGCGCTGATGCTGTATCTGCTCTATGAGGCACCTATGGAGGAACAGAACTTTGAAATGCTGATGTTCATGCTGGAATGTGCGCGGGTCATGGAGGAGGACGAACAGTACCAAAGTCCACTGGATCTGCTGTTCCAAACTTTGGAGGAGCGCGACCCGTCACATATCGCCGTGCGGGAATATAAGGTTTACAAACAGGCGGCGGGCAAGACCGCAAAAAGCATTCTTGTGACGGCATCGGTGCGTCTGGCAGCGTTTATCTTTCCGCAGTATGCCGCCATGATGCAGACCGATGAGATGGATTTTGCTTCGATGGGTGAGCGTAAGCGCGCGATCTTTTGCGTTATTCCCGTCAACGACGGCAGCATGAACTATCTGGTCAGTATGCTGCTGACCCAGTGCTTTCAACAGCTCTATCTGCGGGCGGACGAGAGGTATAACGGGCGGCTGCCTATGCCTGTCCGCGTGATACAGGATGAGTGGGCCAACGTTGCCCAGCCGGACAGCTATCCCAAGGTGTTGGCTACCTGCCGCAGCTATAATATCGGCATCAACATCATCGTGCAGAATATTCAGAGCATAAAGGCACTGTATAAGGACGAGTGGGAGGGTATCATCGGCAACTGTGATACTCTCCTGTTTCTCGGTGGCGGCAACGAGCCCACATCACTGGAATTTGTGTCGAAGCTGCTGGGAAAGGAAACGGTGCATACCCGCACACGCGGGCAGACGAAGGGACGCAGTGGGTCAAGCTCCGTCAATTATCAGCAGACCGGACGCGATCTGATGACCCCTGACGAAATACGGATGCTGCCCACCAATGATGCGCTGCTGTTCATTCGCGGCGAAAAGCCGGTGCGGGATAAAAAGTACGACATCAAGAAGCACCCCAATGTGCGCCGCACGGCGGACGGTCGGGCGAAGCCTTACATACACAACCCGCCTGTGCCGGACTACACGCTGCCCGACCTGCCTTACGAATTTCGCACATTGGACGACTATACATTTTTGGAGGACGAATATGAAATTGAAGAAACCTAACACCATTGCAAGAGCCGTGTGTGCAGGAGCAGGACTCACTCTCTGCTGTCTTGTGCCGGTCTACGCCACCGGCGGTGATCCGCTGACCATCGTCAACAACCTGTCCGACTTCATCTTTTCGGTCATCAAGGCCATCGGTATTATTATCCTTGGTTGGGGTATCGTACAGGTGGGCATGAGCATCCAGAGCCACGATGCCAGCCAGCGGACGCAGGGCCTGCTGTGTCTGTTCGGTGGCTTGCTTATTACCTTCGCCAAGGAGATCCTGACGCTGATCGGCGCGGTGTAAGCCATGGACAACAACTGGATCATTGACAATCTCAACTATGCCTTTGGCGTGTGGAACGACAAGCTGACGGAGATGTGGTCGCTGCTGACCCAATCGCCCCAGGCGTTTAAGGGCGGCACGATATGGCAGACGATTCAGACCGTTAACGGAGCTATGCAGGGCATTGGGTACGGTTTGCTGGTGCTGTTTCTGGCCATCGGTATCTTCCGCAGCAGCGCCAGCTTTCGGGATTTCCAGCGGCCTGAACACGTCCTGCGTCACTTTATCTACTTCGTCATGGCGAAGCTGGCTGTTACTTACGGCATCGACCTGATGGTGGACATCTTTGCGGTCTGCGCCGGTATCATCTCCGCCGCTGCCGGCAGCGTGGGCGGTATCGATGGTGCAGCTGTGTCGCTGCCTGCGGAGATAGCGTCAGCCATTGAGGACGTGGGTTTTCTCGCCAGTATCCCATTGTGGCTGGTGACGCTGCTGGGCTGTCTGGTCATCACGGTACTGGCGTTTTTGATGATCCTCACCGTGTATGGCCGTTTCTTCAAGCTCTATTTATATGCCGCGTTGTCGCCGGTGGCGCTGGCGTCCTTTGCGGGAGAAGGCACGTCCCAGATGGGGCGTGCCTTCCTCAAAAGCTATATGGGCGTGTGTCTGGAGGGCGCGGTGATCGTGCTGGCCTGTATCGTGTTCTCGGCCTTCGCCGCCAGCGACACGGTGGTGTTGGGCGGTGGCTCGGTAGTCACGCAGGTATGGGGCTATTTGGGCGAGGTGATCTTCAATATGCTGGTGCTGGTGGGCTTGGTGAAGGGTGCCGACCGCGTGGTGCGGGAGATGTTTGGAATGTGAGATGCGAAATGAAGTTGACAGGCGATCACAAATATGCAACAATGTTGATACAGTACAAATGGTTTGTTGGACCACTTAGTCGTTTTAGGAGGTGCTTATGAAAAAACTCACCTATCTTATTTTCGCCGTTGTATTGACGGTTGCGTTGTCAGCCTGTGGCATGGCTGCTGAATCACAGGAAAATGATATTCAACCAACGGCTGAGCAAGCAAAAGTCGATTGGCTTATTGCTGAATACAACAAGAAAGCAGAAAATCCGATAACTGAAGTAACTGAGTTTGATGTAAGAGACAGAGATAACGGCCATTATAGAGTTGAATTCAGATTAACAGCATTTGATGAAGCCGAGGCAAGGACAGGTAAAATCGGTGACATGACCATTGATCTTGTGTGTTATGGATATGACTTGAAAGAAGGAGGTTATACAAATCAAGACATCAGACTGTATGCTGATGGTGTTACTTCTGAGCAGGCCAAAGAAATCGTGAAAATAGCCTCACCAATATTGGATAGTAGCTTGACGGATGCAGATGTTGAAGAAGTCTTACGCAAGATCAACGAGGAAAAAGAATTAAACGGCTACTACTATGGCGAGTTATGTTTAAGCCTCATTAACGGAGAATTTATGCTTAAAGCTGAATAAGCTGAAGTTGCATCTAAGTTGGTTGGATAGTTTAATACCTAGAATAACACGCGTCACCGAAACCCGTCTCAAATTGAGACGGGTTTCGACATTTTATGGAGGTACACATGGAAATCAAAATCAACAAAGAAATACGCAGCTACAAGGAGACTGTCTACTTCGGCCTGACAGCGCGGCAGCTCATCTGTTCGCTGCTGGCCGTGGGTACGGCGGTGGGGTTGTATTTCGCCCTGCGGGGCGTAGTAGACCGCGAGACGCTGGGCTGGCTGTGCATCGTGGGCGCTGCGCCTATGGCGGCGGCGGGCTTCTTCCACTACAACGGCCTGACGCTGGAGCAATTCCTGTGGGCGTGGTGCAAGACCAATTTCCTGCTGGCCGGTCGGCGGCTGTGGCACAGCGAGAATTACCTATATGACCTTTGGGAGAAGGAGGACCAGAAGTGAGAAAACTATTCAAGGGCCGCAGCACGGAACGGGACGCCTTTC
>CAMCSE010000070.1 GCA_945877515.1 uncultured Clostridia bacterium
TACGGAGACTGAGGCTTTTTCGGTAAAGGTTGGTGTGCAGCGGATTGATGACATATGACTTTCTGACGGTGACAAGACGGGGCAGAGAGATCACCCTCCGGTTTCACGAAACCTTGCGGGGCGACGCGGTGCTGGAAGCATGCGGCTACATGGGCGATGTACCCTACGGCAAAGAACTGCCGGTAAACGGGCTTTACGGCAACTATACCCGGGTGTTCTGTGACACGATCGGTGAGCTGGGTGCGCCGTATGTGTTCCTGCTGACCGAGGAAGGGCGGGTCGAGTATGTTGATGTCCTTTCCTGCCTAAAGGCCGGATATTTCTGCGCCAGCGGCCCGCTTTTGGGCGTGAGCGATGTAAACAGCATCTTTTCGGCTTCCGATGACGACGGTTTCCAGCACGTTTACGCCATTACCGGCAGTGAAGAGGCGATCGATCTGAACCGGCGCATTGCGGCCGATCAGAACACCATGGCGGAGAGACTGGTCGGTGTGTGGGGCAGCAGCCGCACCGCAGACGGCGAAGAGAAATATCTCTCCTTGACGCTGGCCGGCTGCGACAGTTTCGACCTGACCTGCTATTATCCCGGCCGGGATGCGGAAACGGGAGCCACCGGCTATCTGATCTATCTGGGCATGACGGCCGACGGCGCTGTGTATGCGTATCGGTCATGGGAGCGTTACAGCGGCGGGCCCGTCCTCGAAGGGGCAATCGCCCTGAATGCGGCGTATGATTACGGCGAAATCATTCCCGCGTTTACGCTGCATATCACGGAGCTGGGCGGTACGCCCTTTATTGGTGAACGAACAGGGGAAACGACGGTTCTCGCACAAACCTTCGGCTAAGAGAACGGGACAGATAAGAGCGAAACGGGATAAAGAAAAAAGAGAGATTCATGTTTTCCACAGCCGGCAAGAAAGTGCCGGTGGGGAGAAAGGAGAGAAAGAATGGCATCACAAGTGACCAACTATAAATGCCCGGCCTGTACCGGCCCCCTGCATTTTGTGGGGGCGTCGGGGAAACTGGAGTGCGACTACTGCGGCGCGCAGTATGAGGTGGCGGACATCGAGGCAATGTATGCCGAGAAGGAAGCCAAAGCGGTGGAAGCCGGTGAAAAGGCGGAGGCGAAAGCGGAGCAGCGCCGTCAGGAGATGGCGGAAATGGAGGCCCAGGGCTGGGACACCTCGGAGCTGAACAGCGACTGGGGCGCCGATGCCGAGGGCATGAAAGCCTACAGCTGTCCCAGCTGCGGCGCGGAACTGATCTGCGACGCCACCACCGCCGCCACCTCCTGCCCCTACTGCGGCAACCCCACGGTAGTGCCGGGGCAGTTCAGCGGCGCGCTGAAGCCGGATTTCGTCATCCCCTTCAAGCTCAGCAAGGAGGACGCGGTGGCGGCGCTGAAAAACCACTACAAGGGCAAGCCCTTCCTGCCCAGAGCCTTCACCAACGGCAACCACATTGAGGAGATCAAGGGCGTGTACGTTCCCTTCTGGATGTTTGACGGCGAGGCGGAGGGCAACGCCGACTATGAGGGCCTGATCTCCCACAGCTACACCTCCGGTGACTACGAGGTAACGGAGACCGAGCATTACGAGGTGCGCCGGAGCGGCACCATCGCCTTTGAAAAGGTTCCGGTGGACGCCTCCTCCAAAATGCCCGACGATCACATGGACTCCATCGAGCCCTATGACTATGAGGATCTCAAGGCCTTCTCCACGGCGTATCTGCCGGGCTTTCTGGCGGATAAGTACGACGTCAGCGTGGAGGACAGCCATGACCGGGCGGACAGCCGCTGCGCGGCTTCACTGGAGACAGCCCTGCGCCGGACAGCGGATATGTACGACACCTGCATTCCCCTGCATCAAGATATCAGCCTGAAGCGGGGCAAGGTGCATTACGCTCTGCTGCCGGTGTGGATGCTGCACACCAAATGGAGCGGCAAGGACTTCCTGTTCGCCATGAACGGCCAGACCGGCAAGCTGGTGGGCGACCTGCCTATGGACTGGGGCAAGTTCTGGACGGCCTTTGCCGCCATTGCCGCGCCGGTAACGGCCATCGCCGCCGTGATCATGATGCTGCTGTAAAGGAGGGAACGGAACATGAAAAAGAGATTTCTTACGCTGCTGCTGACGCTGCTGGCGGTGCTGACACTGACCGTTCCCGCCTGGGCGGAGCAGACGCCGGATGACTTGTTGATCTACGACACGGAGAGCCTGCTGACGGAGGAGGAATGGTGGGAGCTGGAGATGACAGCCAACCGGATCTCCTGGCAGTACAACTGCGCCGTCTACATCGTCACCATCTACGACTATGAGGAGTACGGCGACAGCGTGTACGAGGCGGCGGCCAACATCTACAACGCGCAGGACTTCGGCATCGGCCAAAACCGTGACGGCATCTTGCTGCTGATGAGCATGTGGGACCGCAGCTACGCCCTGTATGTCCGGAACGGCGGCTTTGCGGAAAAAGCGGTGGGCAAGTACGCCCAGACGCTGCTGGAGGACAGCTTCCTGGACCAGTTCGGCGAGAACGACTGGCAGGGCGGCTTCGCCTCCTATCTGGCCACCTGCGAGGATTTCATGGCACGGGCCGAGGCGGGCCATCCGGTCAAAAAGCCCCTGATGAAAGTGCTGCCTCTGGCGCTGGTCATCGGCTGCGCCGTGGCGCTGGCGGTGTGCATGGCGCTGAAACTGAAGATGAAGTCCGTCCGTCAGGGAGCGGAGGCGGATACCTATGTCACCGCGGACGGTCTCAACCTGACGGAGCGCTATGACCGCTACACCCACACCACCGAGACCCGCCGGAAGATCTCCAAGGACGATGACTCCGACAGCCATTCCGGCGGCGGCGGCAGCGGAAGAAGCGGACACTTCTAAGGGAGGTTTTGCGGTGAAACAACACATTTTCGTGGCGCTTTTGGCGCTGGTCATGACGCTGAGCCTGTGCGCCTGCGGCGGTCAGGTCCAGCCTGACCCCAACAAAGGAAAGCTGCCCAACGGCGAAAGCGATGGCAGCGGTGAGAGCGGCGCTTACGACGATTCCCTCGACCTGCTACGGCAGGAGATGGAGGGCATACAGCCCTATCTGTTCGCCGCCGCATGGATCGGCGACGGAGCGGGCCCGCTGGAGAGCGACGTGCGGGAGTGGGCGGAAGGTATGTCTCCCAACCTGTGCGCCCGGTATACGTTCATCAAATCCATCCCCGATGAACGGGTCATCGGCAACGGCGGCAGCCTGTACTGCGTGGTGCCCCGGGATCCCGACGCCACACTGGTGGTAAACCGCATCGTGTGGAATGAGGAGAAGCGGGACTACGACATCGTGGAGACGGCCTATCGCAGCGAAAGCGGCGAACCCATTCTGCTGTTTATCTGTGCCGATATGGGAGAAAGTCCCTATCCTGACACGGAGATCATTGTTACCGACAGCAGCGACAAGAGTGTGAAGTGGTATCCCGCGGTGCTGCCCATCGACGGCGAGGGCAACGAATACGGCTACGACTTTACCCCCTACGGCGACGATATGGGCTGGGCAGGCCCCACGGCGGAGCAGTTGGCCAGCGTCAACTGGACGTGGGACAGCGAGACGCCCGACGGAGATTACGTCATTGCCGAGATGCGGCTGGAGAAACAGAGCGGCGCCGCTGGCGGCAGTGTGTTTTTCGCGTGGCAGTATGCGGGCGAAGACTATCAGGAGATCTATGAGGGCCGCTGGACGCTGGAGCCTGACGGCGAAAGCACCGCTCTGCTGCGGCTGGACATGGAGTGCACCGGCGGCGTGCGGTACCAGACCGGGGAAATGCCTGTAAACATCGAGGACAGTTTCCCGGTGCAGATGCCTAAGGGCTATGAGGACGCCACCTATCTGTTGATCAGTCCCGGCATCGGCGGCACGGATCTGCCCGGCTGCGGTCCCACCGGCATTACCCAGATCTTTTACGCCGACTACAGCGTGGGATAAGCGGAAAGCTGCTGCCCCCTTGCTTTCTCCGACAGGAGAAAGCAAGGGGGGCGTTTATGTACGGCCGGCTGCCTTATCCGGCGCAGTGCCTTCCGCGCGTGAAAACAGAAAAGACCTCTCCCGTCTGATAGCGCCCTGCGGTGCTTTTTGCTGAAAAAAAGTCGCGTTTCGGCGGCCAAGACTACCCGTTTGGGTAGTGGTAATTTCCCCCAAAAGCTCTTACAATATAGATTGTATGAGTGCAATACCGCCGATGCGCGTTTGACATGGGAAGAGGCAGGTGAAACAATTGGCACGTTTGGTCGTCAATACGCAGAACACATTGTTTGCCGATACGCTTAGAAGGACGCTGGGCAAGGACGGCGATTTCACGGTCTATACGGTGGACCGGCCGGG
>CAMCSE010000071.1 GCA_945877515.1 uncultured Clostridia bacterium
AAAGGGAGCCCTTTCTCTCAAAGGCGAGATCCCTCAGGCGCTGGGGGTGACTGTTGTTGCCCCCAAGGGATCCACCGTCAGTCTGGGTACCTTCGGCAGCTACTACACTTATACCTTTGTGGAACCGGAGACCATCACGGAAGTGGTGGCTGCCGGAACGCTTCGGGTCAGTTTCCGCGCTCCCGAAACCACGACAAACCACTTTGTCCGCGTCCAGCATCCTGACGGCGTTACCTACTGGACCTTCGGCAAATGGACAGCCGGTCAGGAGATCACCGTCACCAAGGAGGATCTCCACATCGGCGATGACAGCTTCAGCAAAGATACTGTCTACCGTTTTGACAACAGCGTCTATGACCGGGCGGACATCTATCTGAACATCAATCGCCAGGGCTACAAAAATATGGATGTGGGTGAAAGCTTCGAGCTGGATGTGTTCCGCAACTGGCAGGCCATTGAAAGCTCTTCCAATGCGAAGATCGCCCTGCCGGACGTCCACTATCAGGTCATTGACGTCAACGGTAGCGCCAGCGATGTGCTGACCATCACACCCGATAAGAACAACAGTTCCCTTGCCACTGTGACCGCCAACCGGGCGGGCACCGCTATCGTCTTGGTAACCTATGATGCCATGACTCACATGCAGGCCATGGGCGGTTCTTCCCTCTCCGCCATCTGGCCGGAGTGCACCGGCGTGTTCGTCATCACCGTGAGTGCTGACGGTTCCTCCATTCAGGCCAACACACTGATGGATCGTCCTGGTGCCACCATCGCAAACGAGGAGCAGAAGTATCTGGATGCGGAACATGATATTTTGTTCTATCTGGGCAGCGAGGGCGCTTCCTACAGCTTTACGCCGGAAGCCGGCTGCACCGTTACCGTGGCCCGCTCCACTGTGGGCAGCGCCATGTCTTTCAGCGGCTTTACCTCTGATGGCGTCACTGTTGCCGCCGACGGCGAAGTCACCGTTTCCGGCCTGACTACCGGACGCCACATCATCAGGATCGAAAAAGATGGTCTGGCCAACTATCAGGTGGTCACTGCCCGGGGCGTAAGCTATGATATGTACGATGCCGAGGGCAACGCGCTGGCACCTGACACCGAACTGAACCGCGGTGATAAGGTAAAACTGCAGTTCCACGATCTGGTCAGCCCCAAGGAGAAGATGGCCGGTGTATATAATTTTAACTTCTCCCTCTACTATCTGGATGCGAATGGCACCGCCTTTCAGTCCAAGCCTGGCGGCCCCTTCGGTGTCTATGACTTCAGCGGAAATCCTTCCCGTCAGTTGATTGAGATCACCATCCCCGAAGATTGGGAGGACCTGACCTATCAGCTGACCGGTGTGATCCGTATCGGCGGCTTTGGTGGTATTCCCACACACCGCGGTGTCTCTTACACCAAGGGAATGGACCGGCAGTACGGAACCAGTTCTGCCGCCGTAGCCTCCCAGCTGCCTGCACTTACCCTGAAGCTGAAGGGTTATGGCGAGAATCTGATCCTTGAAGTGGAGAAGAAGATCGATGCCATCGGTGAGGTGACTCTCGACTCCGAAGCTGCCATTGCGGAAGCCCGCGCCGCCTATGACGCTCTGACTCCCGAACAGCAGGCACAGGTCAGCAACTATGAAAAGCTGACCGCCGCCGAGGCCCGGCTGGCTGAACTGAAGGGCAGCGGTAAGGAGCCGGAGGATCTGGCTGACATTTACAAGACTACCGGCGACTTCCTTGTCAGCCAGGGCACACCCGAGGCCGGCGTCTCTATCGGCGGTGATTGGACCGTCATCGGTCTGGCCCGCAGCGGCCGCAGTATTCCCGGCGGCAGCAGCTACTACAATGCGCTGGTGAAGTATGTGAAGGATACCATCAACACCAGCACCATGCGTCTGGATCGCAGCAAGTCCACCGAGAATTCCCGTATCATTCTGGCTCTGACTGCCCTCGGCAAGGATGTCACCAATGTGGGCGGCTACAACCTGCTGGCCGGTCTCAATGAAATGTCCTATCTCCGGAAGCAGGGCACCAACGGTCCGGTGTGGGCACTGATCGCGCTGGACAGCCACGACTATGCACCGCAGGGCGACGTGACCCGTGAGAAGCTGATCGATACGATCATCGATCTTCAGATGGAGAACGGTGCCTGGTACATCAGCGCCACCAATCCAAGTGCTGACACAGATATGACCGCCATGGCCATTCAGGCGCTTGCTCCCTACTATAAGACCAATGCCAAGGCCAAGGAGGCCGTGGATAAAGCGCTGGCCTACCTGTCCTCCATCCAGAATGCGGACGGTACTTTCAGTGCCGCCAACGGCGGTTCTTCCAGCAGCGAGTCCACCGCACAGGTACTGGTAGCACTGTGCGCGCTGGGGATCGACCCTGTCGCTGACAGCCGCTTCATCAAAAACGGCAATACCGTGCTGGATGGCCTGTGCAAATTCTATGTGGATGGCGGCGGCTTCCGCCATGATCTCAATGGCGAGCGCAACGCCATGGCTACTGAGCAGTGCTATTACGCACTGGCCGCCTATTTCCGCATGAAGGCCGGTAAGACCGCCCTCTATGACATGAGCGACGTCACGCTGGCCAACACTCCCACAAATCCCACCAAACCCATTACGCCTGCCACTCCCTCTTCCGGCAGCACTGCCAGCGCCGATACCGGTGATAACAGCAGTCTGCCGCTGTGGCTGGGCGGTTGCCTGTGCTCTGCCGCAGCCATCCTTGTGCTGCTGCAGGAGAAAAAGCGCCGGGCACGGTAATTGACAACTCTTTTGCCTGCGCAGGGGCGTCTTTTGACGCCCCTGCGTCAAGCGCTATTCGGAGGTATGGAAAGATGATGACAAAAAAAACGGCAATACGGCTGCTGACTGCCCTTTTGGCGGCATTACTGCTGCTGTCCCTGGCCGCCTACGGCAGTCAAAGCAGCACCGACAGTCAGCCGGACAAAGATTCCCCCACCGTCCGGCAGACGAACGATCAAAAGCAGGGGGAGAACCAACAGGACGAAGCAAAGACGGAGGAGACCGGCAAGGACAATACCAACACCGGCGAAACCGGCAAAGAGACCTCCGACAAGGATACAGCCGGCAAGGACGTTTCCGGCAGCGAGAACAGCACGAAGGACAACACCCAAAAAGAGGACAACAAGACAACGTCCGGCAGCGACTCTTCCAATGGCAGTTCCTCCAATGGCAGCTCCTCCGGCGGCGGTTCTGCTGCCGGCGGCAACGGATCTTCCGGCGGTTCTTCCACGGGCGGTTCTTCTTCCGGCGGCAGTGCCTCGCAGCCGGAGCCTCCCGCCGGTAAGGAACTGACCTGTACCATCTCCATCTCCTGCAGCACGATCCTGAGCAACATGGACAAGTGCGAGGAATCCAAGAAGGAGTGGGTTCCCGACAACGGTGTGATCCTGTCCGCCACCACCGTGACGTTTACGGAGGGGGAGAGCGTCTATGACGTGCTGCAGCGGGTCTGCCGCGACAGCGGGATCCAGATGGACGCCTCCTGGAGCGGGAAATACGGCAGTGCTTATGTAGAGGGGATTGCCAATCTCTATGAATTTGACGTGGGCAGTGGTTCCGGCTGGATGTATAAGGTCAACGGCTGGTTCCCCAACTACGGCTGCTCCGGCTATACGCTTTCACAAGGGGACGTTATCTGCTGGGTGTATACCTGTAATCTGGGCGACGACGTAGGCGGCGGTTACGCAACATAAGCGACGGTTCCGTTGCATTCCGGAGCAAGCCGTAGTATAATTTATCATACTATGCCATTGTGCCGGAAGACATCTCATCGGGAAAGGAGGCCTGCACGGTGAACGACGCGTTTTCCCGCTACCATCCGCTGGTAAATTTTCTGTTTTTCACGCTGGTGCTGGTCTACTCCATGGTGCTGATGCATCCGGTGTGTCTGGCCGTCTCCCTGACGGGGGCGATCTGGTATGCCGTGGTGCTTAACGGCCTCAAGGCGGTACGGTTCAGTCTGAAGGTCACACTGCCGGTACTGCTGCTGGCGGCGGTGGTGAACCCCGCCTTCAACCACGCCGGCGTCACCCTCCTGTGCTATCTGCCCAGCGGCAATCCCCTGACGCTGGAGAGCATCCTCTACGGCCTTGCCGCCGGCGCCATGCTGTGCGCCGTGCTGATGTGGTTCGTGTGCTACAACGCCGTGATGACGTCGGATAAGTTCGTGTATCTCTTCGGCCGGGTGATCCCCGCCCTTTCTCTGGTGCTGAGCATGACGCTGCGCTTCGTGCCGCGGTTCAAAGCCCAGCTGGACACCGTGCGTCAGGCCCAGTTCTGCATCGGCCGTGACGTGTCCACCGGCAGCGTATGGC
>CAMCSE010000072.1 GCA_945877515.1 uncultured Clostridia bacterium
CGGTGGAGATACAACTCCGTACAATCGCTATGGACTTCTGGGCAAGCCTTGAGCATACCATCCGCTACAAGAAAAACTTGCCGATAAATGCCGAAGTCGAAACTGAATTGAAAGAGTGCGCCGATTCCAGCAGAGAGTGGGACAGCAAAATGGAGCATCTACTGCACATCCTAACTTAATTTGTCGGATATAAAAGGACAAGCATTCATTTTTGATGCTTGTCCCTTTATATTGGTATTATATTTTGACGTTGAGGTCAAAAGGCTCTTTTCATCGGTATGCCAAGAAAATAAAAAAGCGACCATCTCCATCAAAGGTGGAAAATAGTCGAATAAGCTTGGGGCTTATAATGCTTTTCAATGACCATGTCAGGCCAGTAGTGGATTATGAGGTCGACAATACAATCCCCTCCGTTGCCGAAGCAGCTTTTTGAAATTAATAGCCGAAATTTTAGCGCCAAAGAAGAAGTTACCCGGTATTCTAACGCGAACAGGCATATCATCCACATGATATTGGTTTCGCAGAGCAGAGGGGATGGTCTCTACACCGTTCCGAATCCTTTTCCAGTTTTGAAAATCATCCTCTCATTACTTATTTCAAAATCTGCATAGACGTTCGGGACCGAAATCCCCCTGAGGCTTGTGCTGATTGTGCTGACCATTCTGTGTCTGACCGGCATGGGAGGCGCTATTCTGGGGCTGACCGGCCCGATCATTGCCGTGCTTGCGCTGACCAGCGGCTTTACCGCTTTCGGTGCGCTGGCACAGTGGTACAGTTATCTGTAAATACTTTGGCGAAGCCACCGGCTCCGCCAAAATAAATTTATCCAAAAGAGAGGCTTCCGCACAATTATGACTGAACGGAAATACATCGAGGGACACCTGCTGGAGCGTCGCCGTGCAGCGTACCGGCGTCTTGCGAGCCAATCTCTATATCTACATGGTACCGCTGGTCGCGCTGCTGGCCGGTGTGCTTGTGCTGCATGAGACCGTCACATGGATCGGCGTGGCGGGGATCCTGTTGGTTATCTCCGGCATGGTGCCGGGAACGCGGCAAGGCACGCAAAAGACTCCGGCAGATGCTGCATAGGGACGTCAGCGCTCCGGCTCATAATGCCGGAGCGCTGCTGGGAAATACTGGAAAAATTGCAGAAGTGGGCTTTTACAGATGCAGCTCCTTCAGCCGCCGGAAACTGCGGCTGGCCAGCAGCAGACCGAGAATCGCCAGCACCAGCGCCGCCGCGCCCAGCAGATATGTGGCGGTGTCCACGGCTCCCCTGTCGCACAGGTAGGAGAAAATGCGGTAGCCGCCCATCACCAGCAGGATGCCCGCCAGCAGAAGCCCCACCAGCACCGTGGAATTTTCGCAGTTGTCTATCTTTTTCATAAGTGCCCTCCCTGCCCGTTTTCCGTGGTATTGTATCACGGTTTCCCGCAAAAAACAAGCCTCCGGTCGTTGGCCGGAGGCTTGCTGCTATGCGGAAAGCGGACGCTTACTTGGCTTATTTGATAGCGGCCTGCGCGGCCATCGGTACATAGCGCCAATCATTTCATATCCACACGCTCACATGCAAGTCCGCCCACTTGTAGACTCTCCTGCGGGTCGAAAAGCTGTAGATAGGGGCGGATTTATTATTCCTGTCGCGCAGACTGAATCATGCTTCAGCCCAGATCCACGTCGATGGCGAACAGCCCTCCAGCACCGCCGGAATATAGGTACAACACGTTATCATCAGACTTGAACTTCCCTTCCCGGGCGAGTTTGATTAAGCCGGCAAAGGCCTTACCGGTATATACGGGATCCAGGAAAAGGCCCTCATTGGCCGCCATCATGCGGATGGCGGCGTTGCCCTCCGGGGAGGGGATGGCATAGCCGGGGCCACACATATTCACCAGGTGCACATCCGACTCGGTGGGCACAAAGTCCAGCTCCAGCAGCTTGGCTGTTTCCTGCATAATACGTGTAGTGATTATCTCAAAGGGATCGCTGTCCACCATCAGACCCACTACCTGGGTCTTCGGCATAAAAAGCTTAGCTCCCAGTGCCACGCCGGCGTGGGTACCGCCGCTGCCCTCGGCACAGCAGACGTAATCGAAATGCATACCTGTGTCGGCAATTTCCTTCATGCAGTTCACATAGCCCAAGGCGCCGATGGCGTTGGAGCCGCCGCAGGGGATTTTATAATACTTCTTGCCACTGGCTTGGCCCACGCGATCCATCTCGGCATAAATGTCGTCATAGCTGTCCGTGTCCATGAACCTGACGTCGGTATCCATGAGGTACTCCAGCAGCTGGTTGCCCTTGCGCTCGGTAACGCCGCGCTTTTTCAGAATCAGGATGGGCGTCATGCCCAGCTTTTTGGCGCAGGCTGCCGTCAGCATTGCGTGGTTGGATTGTGCGCCGCCGGTGGTGAACACGATCTCTGCGCCCTGTCGCTTGGCGTCTGCCAGCAGGAACTCCAGCTTGCGCACCTTATTGCCGCCCAAGCCGATACCGGTCAGATCATCGCGTTTGATCCACACATTGGTCCCCAGCAGACGACTAATATTCTCCAGCTTCTGAATGGGGGTGGGCAGCACCGCAAGGGGAATCCGGGGAAACTCCTGTAAACTCTTCATATTTATTCTCCTTTCATGGTATCAAAATATGTATGGATTCGCTCTGTCAGTGCAGACCGTACTCCTTCAGTCTTTCGTAAAACACGGATCGAGACAGATCCAGCTGCTTCATAGCTTTCTGCCGATCTCCTCCGCACTGAGCCAGTACCTGCTGGATAAAGCGCTTTTCCTCCTGTCGCAGGTGCTGCCGCAGAGTCAGTGGCGCAGACTCCGTTGGCAGGTGGATATGCTCCGGATAGATGATGTCCGAATCTGACAGCGCCGCCGCTCCCTCCAGCACGTTTTCCAGCTCTCGCAGATTGCCGGGCCAATCGTAGTTGATCAGCTTGCTGAAAGCCTCTCCGGACAGTGTTTTTTCAGATATATGATAGCGCTGGCAAATCTGCTCTGTCAGCTGGTTGGCCAGCAGATAGATGTCCTCTTTATGGTCACGCAGGGGCGGCATCTCCACCGAAAAGGCTGAGAGCCGGTAATACAGGTCCTGGCGGAACCGACCGGAATCCACCTCGTCCCGCAGTTCCGGCCCGGCAATAAAGAGCAGCCGCACATCCACAGGCACCGGAGTAGAGGCGCCCACCGGCATAATCTCCCGCCGACGAATGGCATACAGCAGCTTGGCCTGTACATTCATAGGCAAGCCGCCCACTTCGTCCAACAGCAGCGTACCGCCGTCGGCCTCCAGGAAGGAACCGGGTACGCCGCCTTCTCTGCCGAACAGCTGCTCCTCCAGCAGACCCGGCGCCACGGCAGAGCAATCCGTTTGAAGAAAAGGACCGCCCCTGGGCTGCACTTGCTGAATGCTCTTGGCCAACTTCGTCCGCCCTGTGCCCGTCTCGCCGATGATGAAAATATTACAATCCATCTGACTGAGCTTATAGGCCCGCCGCCGGACGGCGCGCATGGCGGCGGAGCTGCCGTAGGTCTGCAGAGAGCCTTCTTCCTCCGGCAGGCTGCGCTCGGAGGACTCCCGGTATTTCCGCTCCGCCGCGGCAATGGCTGTGTTGCGCTCCATAATCGTGGTGCGTATGTCCTCAATGTTGCGGAACTTGACGATGATCCCCGCGATCTCCTCCCCATCCCGAATGGGCAGGATGGAGGCCAGCAGGGCAAATCCGTTGATTTCATAGGCAACATCCGAGAAGCCGGGAGCCTGCCCGTCCAGCACCTGCCGCAGGTGCTTCTCGAAAAGCTCGCCCTCAAAAAAATCCTTGAAGTGGTAACCCACCACGCAGATCTCCTGATCCGGGCCCTTTGCAATATAGGTGCTGCCCCGCAGCAGACTACCAAGGCCTTCTTTTCGGGCGGAGTAGCCTTTTTCTTCCCAAAACTTCACCTGCCGGGTCCGGTGATCCAAAATGACCGCCTGACAGATGGAAACAAAATAAGTAATGGAGTATACCTTCTCCCGCACCTCCACGGCAACCTGCTTGTCACCAATGTGTACGGAAATAGGAACGCCCTGAAAGGTTACATCCAGGTGCAGTCCCACGGATTCACCGCCCCGCAGATATTTGTACACAGGCTTGACGCCCGGCCCCTTGTATACGCCCACCGCCGCCAGAATGTCATTCGGCC
>CAMCSE010000073.1 GCA_945877515.1 uncultured Clostridia bacterium
ATCCGTGACCAAGGTTTTTACCACGGCGTGTCCAACTTGTTATTGCAATTTGCGGCTAAATAATAATCTCCCGTTGTGTTGACTTGAATCCTTTCCTTAAATGTCCCGTCTTCACCCTTAAAATAGCAGTCAGCAGCGAAAGGAAAGCAACTATGATTTTTTTACGGTTTCTTTTCATTCAAATTTCTCCCTAACGGCAATAACAATATCAGAATTGACCCTACCTAAATATGGGTTTTCTGAAATCTTATGAACAACTTTCAATGCAGCCTGTTCATCACCAAAAATCCACTCTCTACTTAATAAACATTTTCTATGCTTATATGCAACAATTTTAAAATCATTAAATTACTATTTGGCACATCAGGCAAAATCGAACTTGCTATTTTGCCATTTAGTACAATTCCAATTGGCGCAATTCCGCACTATATTGGCACGGTTTTGCGCTTTCGGTGCAAATGCAGGTATGTTCCACTATTGCAGTAGCCTGAAAAGCGTGAGATCTCCGATAGAGTAGCATTTTATGGGGGCGTTTATGATCGGGAAATTCTCCCTTTTGCTTCAACCGTCCAACAAGGAATAAAGGAAAGACCGCCCGGCGCGGCAGCGGCCGGATAAAGGAAGCGCAGGCATTCGCTTGGAGGATGCCTGCGCTTTGATGCTGTCAGGAGGAAAAAAGCTGGACGCTGCCGGTCTGCCGTGTGGCGTTCAGGTCGATCAGACGCTGGTTGGAGCTGCCGCGGAAACGCAGGGAGATATCCTTCAGCTCCTCCACATAGCGGCCGTCCACCAGAACATCCAGCAGGGAGAGCAGTTCATCCGTCGCCTCACAGCGGGGATGGCTGCCCTCCGTCAGCAGTTCGTCGTAGGTGAAGCCGGTAAAGCACCAGATGGTCTTTCGGGGAAAAGCGGCGCGGACCCGGCGGACAAAGGGGAGCAGTACCCGCTGGTTTTCCGGCTCAAAGGGCTCGCCGCCCAGCAGGGTAAGGCCGTTGATATAGTCCGGACTGAGCAGCTCCAGAATCGTCTCTTCGGTCTGTGGGGTAAAGGGCTCTCCGTAATCAAAGGCCCAGGTCTGGGGCTGGAAGCAGTGTTCGCAGTGATTGGTACAGCCGGAGACAAACAGGCTGACCCTTACCCCCTCGCCGTTGGCGATGTCGCAGTTTTTGATCTTGCCGAAATACATGGCCGCACACCGTTACAGATGGAGCACACGGTCCCGGATCTCCTGGGTCCGGCCCTGGTTCCAGTACTGGGTGCCGATGTAGCCGCAGGTACGGCGTGCCACATTCATTTTACTCTGATCCGTGTTGCCGCACTTGGGGCAGCGCCAGATGAGCTTGCCGTTCTCCTCCACGATCTGGATCTCACCGTCCCAGCCGCATTCCTGGCAGTAGTCGCTCTTGGTGTTCAGCTCGGCGTAGATAATGTTGTCATAGATGAATTTCATCACCTGGAGCACCGCCTCCAGGTTGTTCTGCATATCGGGGACCTCCACATAGCTGATGGCGCCGCCGGGGGAGAGGGCCTGGAACTGGGCCTCAAACTTCAGCTTGTCAAAGGCGTTGATCTCCTCCTGCACATGGACGTGGTAGCTGTTGGTGATATAGCCCTTGTCCGTGATGCCCTCGATCACGCCGAACCGGCGCTGCAGGCACTTGGCGAACTTGTAGGTGGTGGACTCCAGCGGTGTGCCGTACAGGGAATAGTCGATATTCTCCGCAGCCTTCCACTGGGCGCACTTGTCGTTCATCCGCTGCATGACCTGCAGGGCGAAGGGGGTGGCGGAGGGATCGGTATGGCTCTTGCCAGTCATGTACTTGACGCACTCATACAGCCCCGCATAGCCCAGGGAGATGGTAGAATAGCCGTTATAGAGCAGCTTGTCGATGACCTCGCCCTTCTTCAGCCGGGCCAGGGCACCGTACTGCCAAAGGATCGGGGCCACATCGGAGGGGGTGCCCTTCAGACGGTCATGCCGGCAGCGCAGGGCACGGTGGCACAGCTCCAGCCGCTCGTCAAAGATCTTCCAGAACCGGTCCAGATTGCCGCCGGAGGAGAGGGCTACGTCAGGCAGGTTGATGGTGACCACGCCCTGATTGAAGCGGCCGTAGTACTTGTGCTTGCCCGGCTCGTAGTTTCCGGCGTTGGCGATATTGCCGATCCCGGCGTCGGTAAACCGATCCGGCGTAAGGAAGGAGCGGCAGCCCATGCAGGTGTATACATCTCCCTTGAGCTCCAGCATTTTCTTCTCGCTGATATAGTCGGGCACCATGCGCCGGGCGGTACACTTGGCGGCCAGCTTGGTCAGGTACCAGTAAGGGCTGTCCTCATGGATGTTGTCCTCCTCCAGCACATAGATAAGCTTGGGGAAGGCGGGGGTGACCCACACGCCGTCCTCGTTCTTCACACCCTGATAGCGCTGGAGCAGCGTCTCCTCGATGATGAGAGCCAGATCCTGCTTCTCCCGCTCACTGCGGGCTTCGTTGAGGTACATATACACGGTGACGAAGGGGGCCTGTCCGTTGGTGGTCAGCAGGGTGACCACCTGGTACTGGATGGTCTGCACGCCCCGGCGGACCTCCTCCCGCAGCCGGTCCTCCACGATCTTGTCGATCTGCTCCTCCGTGGGCCGGGCGCCGATGGCCTCCATCTCCGACAGGACGACGCCGCGCAGCTTCTGACGGCTCACATCCACGAACGGGGCCAAGTGGGTCAGGGAGATGGACTGGCCGCCGTACTGGTTACTGGCCACCTGAGCGATGATCTGGGTGGCGATGTTGCAGGCGGTGGAGAAGCTGTGGGGACGCTCGATCAGCGTACCGGTGATGACGGTGCCGTTTTGCAGCATGTCCTCCAGATTCACCAGGTCGCAGTTGTGCATGTGCTGGGCAAAGTAGTCGGAGTCGTGGAAGTGGATGATGCCCTCCCGGTGTGCCTCCACGATGTCGGCGGGCAGCAGGATGCGCTCGCTCAGGTCGCGGCTCACCTCGCCGGCCATGTAGTCCCGCTGGGTGGAGTTGACCACGGGGTTCTTGTTGGAGTTTTCCTGCTTGGCCTCTTCGTTGCAGCACTCGATCAGACTGAGGATCTTATCATCGGTCGTGTTGCTTTTGCGTACCAGAGAGCGGGTATAGCGGTAGGTGATATAGTTTTTGGCCACCTCAAAGGCGCCGTGGGCCATGATCTGGTGCTCCACCAGGTCCTGGATCTCCTCCACGGAGGGGGAACGGTTCATTTTCTGGCAGGAGAGCTCGACCGACTGGGCGATGCGCTGGATCTGGATCGGCGTCATACGGGAACTTTCGTCCACCGTGTCGTTGGCCTTAGTGATGGCGGCGATGATCTTCGTAATGTCAAAACCAACCTCAGAGCCGTTTCTTTTGATAACGATCATGATGATTCCTACTTTCTCTCTATCTGATTTATTTGACGTGCAAGATGTCTTATATTGTGTTTCTAAAATAGTATCACACAATATATTGATTTGCAAGAGCTTTTTATAGAAAGAGAAAAAATATAATTGAAGATGCGCATAACAGATTAGTCAACCCCTTCTGCCGCGCAGTTGTATGCGCGGCAGAAGGGGTTCATGCGGTCAGATTGACAGATTCTTTTCAGAGAACCGGATAAACGCGATCCAGAACAGTACGCCGGCAAGGGCAAGGGCACAGCCGAGGCCGGTGTAAAACACGGCGATGAACACATCCGGGACAAGTCCGGATGCGGGGAATCGGCAGGTGCTGTTGCCCAGAGTGACTCAGGGCAGGATCTCCTCGTTCATATTCCAAATAACATAGTAGGTGCCGATCTGCCCCACCACGAAAAACTCATCGGGATACTCAGTTTTCAGAGTCGCAATTTCGTTGGTGGGAACGTCGTCGATCATCTGCCAGTCGCCGTTCTTGAAGTTGGCCAGGTCATTGTTGGCGTTATCGGACAGATAGTACTTGACCTGCTCCATGCTGACGTTGGCGGCGTCATAGTAGTCGGGGTTTTTCACGGTGGTGATCACACTGTTGTGATCCCAGGAAGCGATGGTGTAAGCAC
>CAMCSE010000074.1 GCA_945877515.1 uncultured Clostridia bacterium
GTATAACAAAATCCCGTACTGGCATGGAAAACGCAGCGCTGTCAGCTCCATGATCCACGACTTGCGTGAGGATGCGGCGAAGCATGACCGTATGCTCACAGTCGGGACGCGGGAGAATGAGCTGTTGCGGCGCTGGCAGGGGCGATATAGCTGCATGGCCGATGACCTCAAGCGGTTCCAGCATGACGCGGACGACATGTTGACCGACTTTTTGAGGAGCTGCCTTCCCGCAGACCGGAGGCCTATGCGGCAGCATTTGAGGAGAGTATGGAGTCCTTCCGGGAGATCTATTCGCAGACAGAGGACGCAGAGGATCTTGCGTACATGGACGAACACAAGGACAATTTTCCGGTGAACATTTCTTTCGTGGTGGAGCGAAACCAGAA
The DNA here is from genome assembly GCA_945877515.1 of uncultured Clostridia bacterium. Lineage (GTDB taxonomy): Bacteria > Bacillota > Clostridia > Oscillospirales > Oscillospiraceae > Vescimonas. The sequence continues at coordinate 387 of CAMCSE010000074.1, forward strand.
AACGGGGCTGCCGTTTATCGCAGAAAAAACGACCTTCGAGGACTTGGTCAGCTTTCTGTACATGGATCTGTACCGTGGCATGGCGGTGGGGAACGTCCCGCGACTATGTCACAACTGCGACAGGTGGTTTTTGCTGACAGGGGCATACGACACAGTGTACTGCCAACGGGTAGCGCCGGGAGAGGAGATACGCACCTGCCGACAGGTCGGCGCTCACCGCAAGGAGAAGGAAAAGAACGGCAAGGAATTTGCCTACCGCGAATACACCAAGGTATATAACCGGCTGAAAACATGGAAGTATCGGGGAAAGCTCAACGCAGAGGAATGGAACCATAAAGTGGCGTATATTCAGGATGTGAAGGCGGCGTTCTTAGCAGGCGGAATGAGCGATGCCGAGTATCTGGAGAAATTGAAGCAGATTTGACCGGTTTAGGAAAATAGTCTCTGCTCGATCTGAGCAGAGACTATTTTCCTATTCTTTGCTTACACCGACGCAGGTTTTGCGCCGCTTAACCGTCGTAGAGAACGTAGATCAGCAGACTGCCGCCATTCTCGATGATACAGACATTGCAGCGGAATCCGGCGTCCGCGATGGTGTCCCGTCCCGCCTGCATCATGAGTTGGCGGAAGGTAAAGTCCACCATGTCCTTTGTTTTGGCTTCCAATGTTTCCTGCGATGCGTCTGTTGGCACCGCCGCAGGGAATCGGTAGGCACTGTTGTCCAGTGTCAGACTTGTGTCCGTGGTGACACCGTATTGCGTGACCGCATAGGCGTTGGCGGCATCGATGACCGCTTGACGATCTGCCGGTGCAGACAGCGTAGGTATCGGTTCAGGTTCTTGTGTATGCTCTGACTCAACATATCCTGTTTTGGCATGAACGGTTTCGGAGGGAATGTCCTCTGTTGGTTTCTCAATCGGTTCAAGGGTATCGGCGGTTTGCGGAGCGCTTTCCTCCTGATGAGTATTCTCTTTTTGTGGTTGCTCCTGCGCTGTAATCGGTACTGTGTCCATTTCCTGCGCTGCCGTTGCTGGTTCAGGTGTCGCTTGTGGCTGCTGTGCTTCTTCCTGCGCCGCCGGTGTTGGCGGCAATGTCGTTTCTGTTGAACTGCGATCCACTTGCCCACAAGCCGTGAGCAGCAACGCCGCACCGATTGTCAGTAGTGTGATTTAAGTTTTCATCTTGTTTCTCCTCCGTTGCGCAAAGAACGGCCAGAGCTTCCTCTGACCGTTCTTTTTGGTGTTGTTGTGATTCTGTTGTCAGTTCCAGTGCCAGCCGGAAGCCACACGCAAAGCTGTCGAACGCAGCATTCTCCGCCAGCAGGCCCCTTGTGTCCAGAAGCCGCAGCACCAGCTTGCGCTCCGGCTTTTCCAGCCGACGCATCAGCGCCCGAAAGGCTTCGTCGTACTGCCGCTCCACTTCCGACATGGGCAGTTCTTTCCAGAATTTGCGATGCAGCTCCCGCAGGGTGTCGTACATGATTCTCACCTCCCGCGACAAACAAGTATCACAGAAGCGGAAGAAAGTCAACGGGAAAAGGCGATGCTCTTTTTCCTTCGACACCACAATACTGCTGTTGATTTATCGCATCGAAACGTTTTTCACATATCAGTCTGTAGGCCTTTAGGGGTACAGCGCGGCGCTCCATCCCTTCGTCTGCTGCCCACGGGAGCCGCATAGATGATGAATTCCTCCTCGCCATCCAGTCCAAGCAGTCGGCTGCAGAGCGGATCATCAAAGGCGGCCACCGTACACGTTCCCAAGCCTAAAGCCGTGGCAGCGAGATAGTGATTCTGCCCCACATGCCCTGCATCTATCAGGATCGTGCGATGGGCGCGGATGCCATACCGCCATTCTGCGCGGTATGGTACTACAGACCAGAAAAACACTACTCCTGCACGCGCCGCCCACTTCTGCTCCAGCAGAGCGGCAGAGATCGTCTCACTCATAGCCTCTACCGCTCCGAGGTACTCCAGTGCATGCTCCATCGGCAGGTAGTGGTACGCGCCCGGCTCCAGCCCGGCCACATTGCGGCACAGGAGGTACGTCTCAAATGGATGACGGGCTCCTCCGCTGGGTACAGTACGCATGGTCGCATAGTTCTCACCTTTTATACCGGTAATCCCTTGTCCCGCCCAGAGCAAATAACTCAACTGCTGAAGCGTCAGCGGCGTGTCTCCATAGCTGCGGTAGCTGCGGCGGCTGCGCAGCAGCTCGGTTAGATCACTTTCCGCCAGCGGCGTCGACTCCGGCTCCGGCAAGCGTATATGTGTCTCCGGCGCTGCTGCTGAGGCCTTCACCAGCGGCGGCTGAGGCAACCGGAGCTCCTGATCGGACACAAACGCCGCGCCTATAGGATCCGACACATCAACGCCGCGCAAAAAACTACGGCCCTTTTTCACGATCTCATCCTGTAAGGTTTTGTCCAGCATCTTTTTCCCTTTCCGCATGTTGAAGAGCAGGGTACGCCTTGAAAGGCGCACCCTGTTCTTTTACGCCATTTCCAGCAGATTGCGAAGTGCTTCGCGATAAATACGCCGCAAGCGTTCCATGTTGTTCAGCGTGATGCATTCATTCCCCTGATGCTCTCGATTTTCCTCTCCCGGGAAGTTCGGGCCGAAAGCGATAATATGATCCATAGCGCGCGCGTAGGTGCCGCCGCCAATGGCCAGCGGCTCCGACAAATCGCCCGTCTCGTCTCTGTACGCCTTCAAAAGCTTCTGCATAATGGCTCCGTTCTTGTCCAGATACACAGGCCGCATGGGATGTACCGGCGGGATCTCGAAGCCGTAAACCGCCACAGTCCGGCGAATTGTCTCCACCAGCTTGTCCACATCCTGATCCTCCGGATAGCGAATATCCACAGTAAAGCGAACCTCGCCGTTCTCCACACGCAGCATGCCCACATTGACAGAGAGCCGACCACTGGCAGCCGAGGCACAGGCAATGCCTAATGCTTCACCGTACACATCCTCGCCCATCAACGCCATATACGCTTTGGCCACCGGGATATTCTTCTCCGCTAACAGCTTCATCATAGCCGTGATGGCATTTACGCCGTTCCACGGCGCGGAGCCGTGCCCTGTCTTGCCTGTGGCCTCATAAGCCGCACCGTCCTCCGTTACCACAGAGCAGCTGTCCGGCACCACATTGGGCGCAATGCCGCCCTCGCCGCTGCGAAGGCCGCTGCCGTTCTGCGGCAGCACCCAATCCATCACCAGGATTCCCTTTTCGCAGTAGATGGCGGGAAAATCCCCGTCAGGCGTAAAGCCATAGCTGACCTTTTCTTCTTCGGCCACATAGGCATCCATGTCGTACCAGTCACCGTTCTCCTCTGTCTGGCCAAAGATAAGGCGGATGCGCTTATTCATGGTTTTGCCCTTTTCGGCATACTCCCGCGCCAGATCGTGGGCCGCATAGACACTAATAAGCATCGGGCCTTTGTCATCCAGTGTGCCTCGGCCATACAAACGTCCGTTATCAACAGTTCCGCCAAAGGGAGGATAGTCCCAGCCGCTTCCGGCAGGAACCACATCCAGATGTCCCAGTACGCCGATGATGTCTTTGCCCTCTCCGATCTCCGCGTAGCCGTAGCGTCCGTCTGCATTCTTTGTACGGAAGCCCAGCTGTCCGCAC
>CAMCSE010000075.1 GCA_945877515.1 uncultured Clostridia bacterium
TGGGCTCGGAGATGTGTATAAGAGACAGTTTATATATAAGTGCGGGGGGTGAAAGCTTACTTATAGCTCTCGATCATGGCCTTGAAAGCAGGCAGGCTGCGCTGGATCATGTCGTTGGCCACGCAGTAGCTCAGGCGGAAGTAGCCGGGGCAGCCGAAGCCGTCGGCGGGCACCACCAGCAGGTTGTGATCCAGCTTGGCCTTCTCGGAGAAGGCGTTGGCATCGCCGTTGGGCGCCTTCACGAACAGATAGAACGCACCGTCGGGCTTGGCGCACTCGTAGCCCATCTCACGCAGGCTGTTGTACAGCAGGTTGCGGTTCTCGTCGTAGGCCACCAGGTCGGGGCGCTCCTCGGCGCAGTACTCGATGACCTTCTGCATCAGCGTGGGCGGGCAGACGTGACCCATGATACGGGCGGCACCGGCGATGGCGGCATACACCGCGTCGGCGTCGTCAGCGAAGCCGGGGACGTACACATAGCCGATACGCTCGCCGGGCAGGGACAGGGACTTGGAGTAGGAGTAGCAGACGATGGTGTTCTTGTACAGGCAGGGGATGAAGGGAACCTTCACACCGCCGTACACCAGCTCACGGTAGGGCTCGTCGGCGATGATGTAGATGGGGTGGCCGTACTCGGCGCTCTTGCGCTCCAGCAGAGCGGCCAGACCCTTCAGTGTCTCCTCGGTGTACACAACGCCGGAGGGGTTGTTGGGGGAGTTGATGATGATGCCCTGGGTGTTCTTGGTGATGCGCTTCTCCACCTCATCCAGATGGATCTGGAACGCCTTGGTGTCGGCGGGGACGACCACCAGCTTGCCGCCGTTGGCGTTGACGAAGGGGCGATACTCGGGGAAGAAGGGGGCGACAGCCATGATCTCGCTGTCAGCGTCCACGATCAGCGCCTTGATAATGGAGATCAGGGCGGGAGCGGCGCCGCAGGTGAAGAACAGCTCGCTGGCCTTCACATCCAGACCGAAGCGATTGGCCAGATCCTTGGCCACGGCAGCGCGGGCGGTATCGAAGCCGGCAGCCATGGAATAGCCGTGCAGCTTGATGGAATCCATCTCGTCCACGATCTTCTTGATGGACTCGTTGACCTTCTTGGGGGCGGGAATGCTGGGGTTGCCCAGAGAATAGTCGTACACCCTGTCAGCGCCCACCTTGGCGGCCTGCTCCAGACCGTAGGCGAACAGCTGGCGGATGACGGAGGGCGCCGTACCCAGATTGTAGTATTCCTGATTTACCATAACATAATCTCCTCTTTTACGTTATTGTACTATGTCCACACCGCGCTGCGGCAGTCGAACCATACTTATGATAGGCGTTGCCGTGATAATTGTCAAGTATTTATCAAACAAGCCGAGAAAATTTGTTAAAATCGTAGCGAGACGAAACAATTTCTTGTGCAATACGCCATTACGCCAGCTTCATGCGGCTGGAAAGGACGCTGCCCAGAGCGATGGATGCCAGTTTGGAGTAGGCGCTGTCGGCGCGGCTCACCAGCACGATGGGCACCTTGGCGCCCAGAATGATGCCGGCGTTTTTGGCGTTGCCGAACAGGTTGGCCGCCTTGCCGATGCCGTTGCCCACCTCATAGTTGGGTACCAGCAAGATGTCCGCCTTGCCTGCGCCGGGGGCGGTGTAGTGCTTGTGGCGGCAGGCCTCCTCGCTCACCGCCAGATCCAGCGCCACGGGGCCGCACACGTCCATGTTGTACTTTGCCCAGCGGTCGGTCATCTTGCTGAGAGCATCGGCGTCCACGGTGGACTGTACCTTGGGATTTACCTGCTCGGCGCCGCACACGCAGGAGGCGTTGATATGCTCATAGCCCAGCGCCTGCAGCACCATAGCGGCGTTCTCCAGAATATCCGCCTTCTTCTCCAGATCGGGGAAGGTGTTCACGCCGCCGTCGGTCAGCACCAGCATACGACCCAGCGCGGGGATCTCGTACAGCATGCAGTGGGTGGTCAGATGCTGGGTACGCAGACCGTGCTCCTTATTGAAAACAGCACGCATCAGGTCGGCGGTGCCCAGAATGCCCTTCATCAGGAAGTTGGCCTTACCCTCGGCGCACAGCGCCACGGCCTTGGCCGCGCAGTCCTGATCGGTGTCGCCGGCGATGATCTCGTAGTCGGCGGGGTTCTCGCCCAGTGCGGTAAGCATGGCGCTGATCTCGTCCATATGTCCTACCAGAATGGGCGTGGCGATGCCCTCCTTACGAGCCTCCACCACCGCCTCGATCACGGGCTGGTCGTGAGCGGCTGCCACGGCGATGACACCGGTGGTGCCGCCCTTGGCGGCGGCGATGATGCCGTCAATGGTATGTATCATGCTGATCGTCCTCCTGCACAGTTTCTTTTGCTATTTAAAGCAATATACGCGCCTGAACCGGCACTTTTTCCAGTCATATTATACAACATCCCGGCGGCACCGTCAACGGAAAACCGAAGCATTCAGTGAAAGAAATTCCCATAATCTATCAGACTTTCCCGCAGCCGCTCCGGGGTTGACGCGGGGAGGGAAATAGGCTATATTGTATGGGTATATTCGACATGAGGTGACACATGAAACAGATTAAGACTTGGACGCTGGCGTTTACCTACGTCGGCTGTTTTTTGGGCGCGGGCTTTATCTCCGGGCAGGAGCTTTGGCAGTTTTTCGGCGCCTTCGGCAACTGGGGCTATGTGGGCTTTGCGCTGGCGACGCTGCTGTTTGTGGTCATCGGCGTTCTGTTTATCCGCCTGACGCAGATGACCCGCTGCTCCGATATGGATCAGCTGCTGGTGCCGTGGGATATCAAATGGCTGCGGGCGGCCTCCGGCGCCATCGGCGCGGTATTTCTGTTCTTTGTGGTGGTGTCCATGTCCGCCGGTGTGGGCGCCATGCTGACGCAGCTGTTCGGCGTTCCCACCTGGCTGGGCAGCGCCGTGTTCATGCTGCTGGTGTTCCTGACGGCGCTGCTGGGCGTCAGCGGTATGGTGAACGCCTTCTCCGCCCTGATCCCGCTGCTGGTGATGGCCACGCTGGGCTTTGCCATCGCCGCATGGTGTACCTTCGGCACGGAGGGAATCCTGCGCCTGACGTATACCAACAGCAACCCGCTGATGCCCAATTGGGGCATTGCCACCATGACGTTCGTGGCCTACAACATTCTGGGCGGCATCGGCATTATGTCCCCGGTGGGGCAGTATGTCCGGGAGAGGAAGCACATCTACGGCGGCATCATCCTCGCCGGGCTTATGTTGCTGGTGGTGGCGGGGAGCATCCTCACCAGCCTGGCAGCCTATCCGGAGGCGGTGCAGGCGGAGCTGCCCATGGTGGCACTGGCCAGCCATCTGAACGGCACGATGGGCACCATTTACGGCATCATGCTGCTGGTGGCCATGTTCTGCAACGCGCTGGCAAGTCTGGTGGGACTGAGCGCCTACATCGAGCAGAAATCCGCCCTTGTCCGCACCCACAAGAAGGTCGTCCTGCTGGCCATCAGCGTGCTGGCATGGGCGGGCAGTCTGCTGGGTTTTGCGGAGATCATCGGAACCGTCTACCCCGTCTTTGGTTATATCAGCGTGGCGTTTCTGGTGTTTATGGTCATCCACTTCTGCCGCGCCAGAAAGCAGGAAAAGGAAACGCCTGAAAAGTAAAAACGCTTTACAGAAAAAACACTCCTCTGCCATAGCCGAGTGTCCATAAGACAGTGAATCCTCCATATGATCACACAGCGATCATATGGAGGATTTGTTTGTGTTTACCTGGCAAGCTACAAGGGATAGACGCGTAAGCGTCGCAAGGGAGTGCAGCTCCCTTGACAAAAAAAGCAACGCAGGACGCACAATATTTACGCCAGAAGCGTATAGAAGTGCGCCCTATTCTGAATGGTATTGAAGTGGTGAGCTAGCCGGAAGTGATTGAGGAAAA
>CAMCSE010000076.1 GCA_945877515.1 uncultured Clostridia bacterium
GGCTTGACGCCCGGCCCCTTGTATACGCCCACCGCCGCCAGAATGTCATTCGGCCGCAGGCGCGGATCCCGGATGCCAATCACCGCCAGATCCTCCGGCGTCAGATTGCCGTCATCGGCGCCCATGGCGGTGGTGGCCAGAATCACCAGATCACCCGGCTCCAGCCGACCGGCTGAATGGGCGTACAGGCTGTGGTTAAATAGGCCAAAGCGTTCCTTGGCCTGCTGATTGATATGAGTTACAATCCCCTGTCGATCCATGGTGAACATGGCGTGGGAGGATGAGTCCATGACATTTTGCAGTATATCCATCCTGCATACCTCTTTTCACCCATTTCTGCGGTGTTCGTTCCTCTCTGCCCTGCTGTATTCACAGTTTACACAATAATTTTACACGATTACCGCAACGTTTTCAATGGGTATAAAATCAAAGCCCGCCTGGGCGGGCCTTGATTTTATTGCTTTTGCTTACAGGTCACAGGCGCACAGATCCTCGAAGGTTTCCCGCCGAATGGCTACATAACTCTTGCCGCCGCTGAGCATTACGGTGGCGGGCCGCGGCAGGCGGTTATAGTTGGAGGCCATAGAGTAGTTGTACGCACCGGTGGTACACACTGCCACAGTGTCGCCGCGGCCCACGGAGGCAGGCAGCATCACATGCTCCTGGATAATATCGCCGCTCTCGCAGCAGCGACCCACCACAGAGGCCTCGAAGTCGCACTTCTCATTCATTTTATTAGCCAGCAGGCAGGTATAGTTGGCTTTATACAGCGCATAGCGTGGATTATCCGGCATGCCGCCGTCAATGGAGACGTAGTTTTTATAGCCGGGGATCTTCTTCACCGTGCCGCAGGTATACAGAGTCATGCCTGCCGCGCCCACGATGCTGCGGCCGGGCTCCATATGGATCTCAGGCATTTCAATGTTCAGCCGCTTGCAAGCCGCCTGGATGGCTGCTGCCACCTGACTCACCTTGGTGTCCACATCCAGGAAGGGATCACTCTCCACATAGCGGACGCCATAGCCGCCGCCCAGATCCAGCTGCTGCGCCATATAGCCGTGCTTTTCCTTCATAGCGGCAATGAACTCCAGCATAATGACGGCCGCACGCTCAAAAATATCCTCACCGAATACCTGGGAACCCACATGACAGTGGAAGCCCATCAGCTCCACATGGGGCTGCGCCAGCGTGAAGACGGTGATCTCCTCGGCCTGTCCCGTCTCGATGGCGGAGCCGAACTTGCTGTCCACCTTGCCGGTGGCGATGGCCTCGTAGGTGTGGGGGTCGATGCCCGGGGTCAGGCGCAGCAGCACCTTCTGCCTGATGCCCCGGCGGCCGGCCTCGGCCTCAATGGCCTTGATCTCCTCCACATTGTCCGCTACAAAGTAGCCAATATGGTTATCCATACCGTACACAATATCCCCATCGGTCTTATTGTTGCTGTGGAAGTAGGCGTGGGACAGATCGTAGCCCGCCTGCAGGGCGGTGTAGATTTCGCCTGAGGATACCACATCGATGCCCATGCCCTCCTCCCGCATGATCTCGTAGATGCGCTTGAAGGAGTTGGCCTTGCTGGCATACAGGGGGCGGCTGGAAGGGCCGAAATGCTTCTTGAAGGCATTCTGATACACGCGGCACTGATGGCGGATATAGTCTTCATCCAGCAGATACAGCGGTGTGCCGTACTGCTTAGCCAGAGCCACTGTGTCCTGGCCGGCAAAGTGGAGGTGGCCATTGGCTCCGATAGTAATATTCTCACAGATCATAGCGATATCCTTTCTTTCTCCCACTGATTCGATTCTAATGTATGTGTAAGGCTCACAGCGAGCCGGATATACAAATTTAAGGCTTTTGTTTGTATGTAAGGTGGATAATATCTTGTATGAATGGGTCAATGAAATTGGGCGCAGGGGCTGCGGCTCAACCACACCACAGCCCCCTGCCCATTCTTCCGAGAGCAGAGGAGGTACTGAAATAGATTACTCAGCCTTCTCGGCGACAGCAGCTTCCTTCTTCTTGGCCAGAGCCTTTTCCAGCCAATCCTTGCCGTCCGCAAAGCGGGAGACGATGTAGGTCACCACATAGTCGCCGGCAGAGTTGATCATGGTGGCGGGAGGATCGACCAGGTTGCCGATGGCCACCAGAATGGGGAATGCCAGTTCCATCTGATTGGGGAAGAAGATGGAGCAGATGATGTACTCGCCGATGTAGCCACCGCCGGGCACGCCGGACATACCGACGGAGGACAGCACAGCCACCAGAACGATGGGAATCAGCTTGCCCCAGCTCATATCCTGACCGAATACGCCCCAAACAAAGGCGATCTTCAACACGCAGGAGAAGCAGGAGCCGTCCATGTGCATAGTAGCGCCCAGAGGCACGACCATCTCAGCCACGTCCTTGCTGACGCCGGTATCCTCAGCCTCTTCCAGGTTGGTGGGGATGGTAGCGACAGAGGAGCAGGTACCCAAGGAGACCACAGCGGGCTTAGTGATGTGCTTGAACATGGTCTTCACTCCGTGCTTGCCGCCGCCGAACCAGGCGAACAGCGGGAACGCAGTAAAGATGTAGACAAAGCACAGGGGATAGTACACAGCCATGGCACGCCCATAGGAGCCGGCGATCTGGGGACCGTAGTCAGCGACCAAGCCGGCGAAGATGGCGAAGAAGGCCACGGGAGCGTAGTAGGTGATGATCTTGATGAACTTCATCATGACATCGGTCATGCTGCTGAGCCACTTGGCGACCAGGGTCTCAGAGCCGCCCGCCATGTTAGTGGCGAAGCCGAACAGCACGGAGAACACGATCAGGGGCAGCATGGCCTTGCGGGTCAGCAGACCCACGAAGTCGCTGGCGGTGAAGAAGTTGACGATCATGTCGGAGATGGAGGCGTACTCGCCGATCTCCTCAGAGGGGATGTCGTTCCAGGGAACCAGTACCGGGGGGAAGATCTTCATCAGTGTGAACATGATGACAGCAGCGATGGCACCGGTGATGACGAAGGTCGCCACCGTGGTGCCCATGATCTTACCGGCACGCTTCATGCTCTTCATGTTGGCGACGGAGCCCGCAATGGACACGAACACCAGGGGAACCACCACGCAGAACATCATGTTGATGAACACCGTGCCGAAGGGTTTGAAGAATGCGACTACTTTCGCAGGAGCCAGCCAGCCGACGATGGCGCCCAGCACCATCGCGCCCAGCATGATGCCAAGGAAAATATAATTCTTGACTACAGCTTTCTTTTCCATAAGTTTTTACTCCTCCTAACTGATTTTGGTTGATTTGATTTGCTCTCTATGTAAAGCATATTGCTTACATACCTTAGTTAAATGGTTGTAATTGGTGTCAGATGGTCAGAGCCTCGTCGGTAATCTCGCCCTTGCAGACGATGTTGGTGGGGCCGGTGAGAAATAGATCGGTGACATGTCCGCTTCCGTCCCGCTCTACGTCAATATACAGGGTACCGCCGGTCATATCCACCCGGACGTTTTTTCCGGAGACCTTGCCCAGCAGCGTCAGCACAGTTACCACAGAGCCGGTACCGGTGCCGCAGGCATAGGTGAAGTCCTCCACCCCCCGCTCATAGGTGCGCTCATATACATGGTCCGGGCCGATGATCTCGTAAAAGTTCACGTTAGCGCCCTTGGGGAAATCCTTATAGAACCGCAGCTTACGACCCAACCGGAACAGTGTCTGCGTGTCGAAATTCTTCAGGTCCTTCATGGGCACTGCCGCATGTGGGATGCCGGGGTCTCCCAGCTCCACATAGGCGCAATCATAGGTCGCGCCGTCCACCTCCGCCTTGCCATCCAGGCGCATGTTGCAGGGATCGTTGAGCCGCACACGGTACAGCC
>CAMCSE010000077.1 GCA_945877515.1 uncultured Clostridia bacterium
TCATCGGCATCGGCGGCCGTCTGGACGGCTTCATGATGGAGTCCAAGTTCGGCATTGCCGTGGGCTCCGAGCTGATGGCGATCCTGGCTGTGGCCCGCGACCTGAAGGATCTGCGGGAGCGTATCGGCAAGATCGTGGTGGCCTATGACCGCAAGGGCAACCCCGTCACCACCGAGGATCTGGAAGTTGCCGGCGCCATGACCGCATGGATGCGCAACACCATCAACCCCACCATGTGCTACACCGTGGAGCATCAGCCTGTGCTGGTCCACGCCGGTCCCTTTGCCAACATCGCCATCGGCCAGTCCTCCGTCATCGCTGACCGTCTGGCCCTGAAGCTGTTTGACTACCATGTGACCGAGTCCGGCTTTGCCGCCGATATCGGCTTCGAGAAGTTCTGGAATGTCAAGACCCGTCTGTCCGGCCTGACGCCCAACGTCTCCGTGCTGGTGGCGACCGTCCGCGCCCTTAAGATGCACGGCGGCGGCCCCAAGGTCACGCCGGGCGCGCCTCTGCCCAAGGAATACACCGAGGAGAATCTGGAGCTTCTGGAAAAGGGCACCTGCAACCTGTTCCACCATGTGAACACCATCAAGAAGTCCGGCATCAACCCCGTCGTCTGCATCAACCGCTTCTACACCGATACCGACGCGGAGATCGCCCTGCTCAAGAAGCTGTGCAAGGAGCGCGGCATCCGCTGTGCCGAGTCCAACCACTGGCGGTTTGGCGGCGAAGGCGCCATCGAGCTGGCCAAGGCCGTTGTGGAAGCCTGCGAAGAGCCGGTGGAGGTCAAGTTCCTGTATGATCTCGACATGCCGCTGCGGCAGCGCGTCGAGCTGATCGCCAAGGAAGTCTACGGCGCTGACGGCGTGGATTGGGCGCCTCTGGCGGTGGAGAAGGCCCAGCGCTTCGAGAGCGATCCCAAGTACGCCGACTACTGCACCATGATGGTCAAGACCCATCTGTCCCTGTCCGACGATCCCAGCAAGAAGGGTGTGCCCACCGGCTGGCGTCTTGCCATCCGTGACATCCTGGAGTACGGCGGTGCCAAGTTCCTGTGCCCCATGGCCGGCACCATCTCCATGATGCCCGGCACCGCCGCAGACCCGGCTTACCGCCGCATCGACGTCGACACCGAGACCGGCGAGGTTTCCGGCCTGTTCTGAGAACCGGCACAAAGTCGTTCCCAACAAAAAAACTCCGGCGGCTGCGCCGCCGGAGTTTTTCAACAGAAGGGTTATATTGCCATGAAACGAGAGGTTACCATCGACTATTTCGATCCCGCCCGTACTCAGGTGGGGCGGCGCGACAGCCTGAATATCCTGTTGATCGCCACCAACCGCACCGATGCGCCCCGTGAGACGGAGATCGCCTTTTTCGGCGACGACGGCAGACGGCTGCTGCGGCTTTACAGCGAGACGCGGCTGCTGCCGCCTCATGAGCACAGCCATCTGTATTTCCGCCTGCCGGAGGGGTGCTTTCAAATGGCGGGGGATGCGGAGGAGCTGCGGCTGTTTGCCGCCGCGGGCGATGTGACCGGGCGGGAGAAAAGCAAGCTGATCTTTCTGACAGACTGATAGAATGCGAGGAGAGAACTATGGATTATACTACCAAGTCCTGCCGTGAATTTGTCACGGTGCTGGCTTCCAACGAGCCGGCTCCCGGCGGCGGCGGCGCGTCCGCGCTGGTGGCCGCTGTCGGTACGGCGCTGGGCAATATGGTCGGTTCCCTGACCGTGGGCAAGAAGAAGTACGCCGATGTGGAGGCGGAGATCATCGCCCTGCAGAAGAAGTGCGACGCATTGCAGGCGGAGCTGCTGGATCAGGTGCCTGCCGACGCCGAGGGTTTTGTGCCGCTGGCCAGGGCCTACGGCATTCCCAAGGACGATCCCGACCGGCCCCGCATCATGGAGGAGGCCACCATCACCGCATGCCAGGTGCCCATGCACATTATGGAGCTGTGTTGCGAGGCCATCGATGCCATCGAGGTGTTCGCGGAGAAGGGTTCCCGCCTGGCGGTGTCCGACGCAGGCTGCGGCGCGGTGATCGTGAAAGCGGCCCTGCAGGCCGCGTCATTGAACGTGTTCATCAACACCAAGACGCTGCAGAACCGGACGCTGGCCGAGGAGATGAACGCCAAGTGTCTGGAGATGCTGGACACCTACGGCAAAAAGGCCGACGGTATTTTTGAGACCGTCAAGGCCGGTTTCTTCAAATAAGGGAGGGTCATACTATGGCAAAGCAATTACTGGGCAAAGAAGTGACCGCCGCCATGAATGAGAAGCTGCAGCAGCGTGTGGCGGCGCTGAAGGAAAAGGGCGTGACGCCGAAGCTGGCCATCGTCCGCTGCGGTGAGAATCCCTCCGATCTGTCCTATGAAAAGGGCGCCACCTCCCGTGCCGAGCTGATCGGCGTGGACGTGGTGAAGTTCGTGCTGCCGGAGGATGTGACCAAGGAGGCCCTCATCGACCAGATCGAGGCCATCAACGCCGACGATACCATCCACGGCTGCCTGCTGTTCCGCCCGCTGCCCAAGCATCTGAAGGCGGATCAGGACGAGATCTGCAACCATCTGGCCGCCTGCAAGGATGTGGATTCTATGACCGATCTGTCCAATGCCGGTGTGTTCATGGGCAAGAAGCTGGGCTTCGCGCCCTGCACGCCTCAGGCCTGCATGGAGATTCTGGATTACTACGGCATTGACTGCACCGGCAAGAAGGCCGTTGTCATCGGCCGCTCTCTGGTGGTGGGAAAGCCCGCTGCCATGATGCTGCTGGGCAAGAACGCCACCGTGACCGTATGCCACACCAAGACCCGTGACGTGCAGGCTGTGGCCAGGGAGGCGGACATTCTGGTGTCTGCCGCTGGTGTGCTGAAGAGCCTGACCAAGGACTATGTGCGGCCCGGTCAGATCGTTATCGACGTGTCCATGAACTGGGATCCCGATAAAGTCACCTCCAAGGGTAAGGGCGGCATGGCGGGCGACGCCGTGTTCAGCGAAGTGGAGCCTGTCGTTGAGGCCATTACCCCGGTGCCCGGCGGCGTGGGCGCCGTCACCACCTCCGTGCTGATCGGTCATGTGGTGGAGGCCGCCGAGCGCACGCTGGCGTGAGGAGGGCTGCCATATGAATCTGTTTGCACCCGCCGAGATCGCGGCCAACTACGCCGAAGCCGGCGTGAAAAAGAGCAGTATGCCGATCAGCAAGATGCTGCTGTTGGGGATTCTGGCCGGTATGCTGATCGCATTTCCCTCCTGCGTGACCAATATGGCCAGCTATGGGCTGGACAACAACAGTGTGATCCGGGCTGTCTCCGGCCTGCTGTTTGCCTTCGGCCTGGGCATGGTGATCCTCATCGGCGCGGAGCTGTTCACCGGCAACACGCTGATCTTCATCAGCGTACTGGAAAAAAAGGTCCGGGTGACCGCCATGCTGAAGGACTGGCTGTTCGTGTACATCGGCAACTTCATCGGCTCTATGCTGGTGGCGGTGCTGTGCGCCAAGTTCGGCTGGCTGTCCGCCAGTGGCAATCTGCTGGCCACCTACGCTATGAAGGTGGCGCTGGGCAAGATGACGATGCCCTTCCAGAATGCGTTCTTCATGGGCTTCCTGTGCAACGTGCTGGTGACCATCGGCGTGCTGCTGAGTC
>CAMCSE010000078.1 GCA_945877515.1 uncultured Clostridia bacterium
TCAGCTCCTCCAGCGAGAAAATCTCCTGTTCGGAATACTCGCCCTTGGGGGACCAACCCAGCAGCGCCACATAGTTCAAAATGGCTTCGGTCAGATAACCCTGTGCCTTCAGATCCTCATAACTGGGGTCACCATGGCGCTTGGACATCTTGTTCTGGGCGTCCCGCATAACAGGGGAGCAGTGGACGTAGACAGGCACCTCCCAGCCGAAGGCATGGTACAGCAGGTCATACTTGGGAGCGGAGGACAGGTATTCACTGCCCCGCACCACATGGGTAATGCCCATCAGATGATCGTCGATCACATTGGCAAAGTTATAGGTGGGCAGGCCGTCACGCTTTAGCAGCACCTGATCGTCCAGCGTGCTGTTTTCCACCGTGATGTCGCCGAAGATGGCGTCATGGAAGGTGGTGGAACCTTCGGCGGGGATCTTCTGACGGATGACGTATGGCTCACCGGCCTCCACCCGCTTGAGGGCCTCCTCCAGCGGCAGATTGCGGCAGGGATCGGCGGCCCGGTCAAATTCGCCGGAATCCTCTTCGGATTCTGCCTTTTCGCAGAAGCAGTAGTAGGCGCCGCCTTTTTCCACCAGCAGGCGGGCATAGCGGCCATAGGTGTCCCGGCGCTGAGACTGGATATAGGGGGCCACGGGGCCGCCCACATCGGGGCCTTCGTCGTGGTCAAGACCGCACTCGGCCATGGTGCGGTAGATCACGTCCACGGCGCCCTCCACCAGACGGCCCTGGTCGGTATCCTCGATCCGCAGAATAAAGGTGCCGCCGTGATTGCGGGCGATCAGCCAGGTATACAGCGCCGTGCGCAGGTTACCCACATGCATATAGCCGGTGGGAGACGGCGCGAAACGGGTACGCACCTTTCCGTGAGGAATTTTTTCCTCCATCTGGGTAAAATAGTTCATATCCATCGCCATTTCTTTCATCCTCCGGCTTTTTGACAAATTTACTTATCCATTATATGTTTTTCCGGGGAAAAGTCAATGATGATTGGCAGATTCCATTGATTTTTTGTACCAAACGTGGTAGGATAAGGGCGCAAGAAGAAAATACAGACGCAAAGTCTGCAACAATGAGAGGTAAAAAATGGCTGATCAAAGCAAAAAGAGAATTTTCAGCGGCATCCAGCCCTCCGGAGAGCTGACGCTGGGCTCCTATATGGGTGCCATCAAAAACTGGGTGGACCTGCAGGATGAGTACGACTGCCTGTACTGCATTGTGGACATGCATGCCATCACCGTGCGGCAGGATCCCGCCACCCTGCGCAGGCGCAGCGTCAACCAGCTGGCCCAGTATATTGCCTGTGGTTTGGATCCCCAGAAAAACATCATGTTTATTCAGAGCCATGTGCCCCAGCATGCGGAGCTGAGCTGGATCCTGGGCTGCTATACCCAGTTCGGCGAGCTGAGCCGCATGACCCAGTTCAAGGCCAAGGCTGCTCAGCACGCGGACAATATCACCGCCGGACTGTTCACCTACCCGGTGCTGATGGCGGCGGACATCCTGCTGTATCAGGCGGATCTGGTGCCGGTGGGAGAGGATCAGCGCCAGCATGTGGAGCTGACCCGTGATATCGCCCAGCGCTTCAACAGCGTTTACAGCGACACCTTCGTGCTGCCGGAGGCTTTTATCCCCAAGGTCGGCGCGCGTCTCATGTCGCTGGACGATCCCACCACCAAGATGAGCAAGTCCCTGCCGGACGGCTGCGTGAACCTGATGGATCCCCCCGAGGTCATCATGAAGAAGTTCAAGCGTGCTGTCACCGACTGTGAGACCGCCGTAAAGTTTGATAAGGAAAACAAAGCCGGCATCTCCAACCTGCTGACCATCTACTGTGCCGCCACCGGTAAGACGCTGGCGGAAGCGGAGGCTGAGTTTGCCGGCCAGGGTTACGGTGTGTTCAAGCCCGCCGTGGGTGAGGCTGTGGTGGAGCTGCTGCGTCCCATTCGGGAGGAGAGCCAGCGGATCATGGACGACAAGGCCTATCTGGAAAGCGTCTATCAGGAGGGCGCGGAGCGTGCCCGCCGTCTGGCGCAAAAGACACTCAGCAAGGTGCAGCGCAAGGTGGGCTTTGTGGCTGCCAAATAAGAACCAAATGTTTGGAATGTTTCTTGCAATATCGTTTTAAATCTGTTATACTATCTGTCAGGAACACCCCGGGCGACCCCGGCGATCATTTCAATTTAAGAAAGGAACATCGTCATTATGATCTATACGACTGAGGTTCAGCATATGTGTCCTGTGGCTAAGGGCGCTTATCACGGCCCTGCTCCCATCCCTGAGGAGGGCAAGTGGGTACAGGCCAAGGAGATCTCCGATATTTCAGGCTTTACTCACGGTATCGGCTGGTGCGCTCCCCAGCAGGGCGCCTGCAAGCTGACGCTGAATGTGAAGAACGGCGTCATCGAGGAAGCGCTGGTGGAGACCATTGGCTGCTCCGGTATGACGCACTCTGCCGCCATGGCTTCTGAGATCCTGATCGGCAAGACCATCCTTGAGGCACTGAACACTGACCTGGTGTGCGACGCCATCAACACCGCCATGCGCGAGCTGTTTTTGCAGATCGTCTATGGCCGTACCCAGTCCGCATTCTCCGAGGGCGGCCTGTCTGTGGGCGCGTCTCTGGAGGATCTGGGCAAGGGCCTGCGCTCTCAGGTGGGCACCATGTTTGCCACCAAGGAAAAGGGTCCCCGCTATCTGGAAATGGCCGAGGGCTATTGCAGCAAGCTGGCGCTGAACAAGGATGATGAGATCATCGGCTACGAGTTTATCAGCCTTGGCAAGATGATGGACTTCATCAAGAAAGGCGACGACGCCAACGAGGCGCTGAAGAAGGCCACCGGCCACTATGGCCAGTGGGATACCGCGGTCAAGTATATTGACCCGCGTCATGAATAAGGGAGGAGGACGAAAACATGGCACTGTTTGAAAGTTACGAAAGAAGAATCGACAAGATCAACGGCGTCCTCGCCCAGTACGGCATCGGCTCTGTGGAGGAATGCCGTGAGATCTGCAAGGCAAAGGGCTTCGACCCCTATGAGATCGTCAAGGGCATCCAGCCCATCTGCTTCGAGAACGCCTGCTGGGCGTATACCGTGGGCGCTGCCATCGCCATTAAGTCCGGCGTCAAGACCGCGGCTGAGGCGGCCAAGATGATCGGCGTGGGCCTGCAGTCCTTCTGCATTGACGGCTCTGTGGCTGAGGACCGCAAGGTGGGTCTGGGGCACGGCAATCTGGGCGCTATGCTGCTCAGTGACGAGTCCAAGTGCTTCGCTTTCCTGGCCGGTCACGAGTCCTTTGCCGCCGCTGAGGGCGCCATCGGCATCGTGAAGAACGCCAATAAGGCCCGCAAGCAGCCCCTGCGGGTGATCCTGAACGGCCTGGGCAAGGATGCTGCCCAGATCATCAGCCGGATCAACGGCTTCACCTATGTGCAGACCCAGTTCGATTACTACACCAGCGAGCTGAAGATCGTCCGCGAGATCCGCTACTCCGAGACCGAGC
>CAMCSE010000079.1 GCA_945877515.1 uncultured Clostridia bacterium
CCATGGAGCTGATGAAGAAGGTGGCCGACCGCCACGGTCTGGTCTGCCTGCTCCATGAGAAGCCTTTTGCCGGTGTAAATGGCAGCGGCAAGCATAACAACTGGTCCATTTCCACCAATACCGGCGTGAATCTGCTGGAGCCCGGCGCCACCCCCTATGAAAACGCCCAGTTCCTGCTGTTCCTGTGCGCCGTGATCAAGGCAGTTGACGAGTATCAGGATCTGCTGCGGATCTCCGTCGCCTCCGCCGGCAACGACCACCGGCTGGGAGCCAACGAGGCGCCCCCTGCCATCGTGTCCATGTTCCTGGGTACGGAGCTCAGCGAAGTGCTGGAAGCCATCGAAAATGACACTCCTTACGACAGCAAGGAGAAGGAATTGCTTCGGATCGGTGTACACACCCTGCCCAAGCTCCCCAAGGACTCCACCGACCGGAACCGCACCAGCCCCTTTGCCTTCACCGGCAATAAATTTGAGTTCCGGATGCTGGGTTCCTCCGAGTCCATCTCCTGCTGCAATGCCATGCTGAACACCGCCGTCGCTGAAGAACTGCGGCAGTTTGCCGATGAGCTGGAGGGCGCAGCGGACTTTGAATCCGCCATTCACACCCTGATCCAGCGGGTCATCCGTGAGCACAAGCGTATCATTTTCAACGGTGACGGCTACGACGAAAGCTGGGTGCGTGAAGCGGAAAAGAGAGGCCTTCTGAACCTGAAGACCACCCCCGATGCCCTTGCCCACCTGTTGGATCCCAAAAATATCAAACTGCTGTCCTCTCACAAGGTTTACAGTGAAACCGAACTGCGGGCACGGCATGAGGTGAAGCTGGAGAACTACAGCAAGATCATCCATATCGAAGCGCTGACCATGCTGGATATGGCGCGCAAGGACATTCTCCCTGCTATGAGCGCATTCACCGCGGATCTGGCTGATGCTGTTCACGCAAAGACCGGTCTGGGTGCCGACCTGGACTGCTCCTATGAGATGGACACTCTTCGCAGCATCTCCGCCCTGCTGGGCGCTGCCCACCGGGCTGTAAAGAAGCTGGAAGAGGATCTGACGGATGCCAAGACCATCACCGGCAATGAAGCCCTGGCTGAGTTCTACAAATCCACCATCCTGGCCGATATGCGTTCCCTGCGTATCGCGGCGGATGAAATGGAATCCATTGCTTCTTCCAAGCGCTGGCCCTATCCTTCTTACGGCGAAATCCTGTTCAGCGTAAAGTAAAAAAGAATCGGGTAGGAGGGGGTGACTAACCCCCGTCCTCCCACAACACCGTACGTGCCGTTTTCGGCATACGGCGTTTCGGCTGGTTCCGACCTAAGACGCTTTCCCTTGATATCTGCTCGTCATTTCCGACCTTTACTCTCGGCTTCCAGCCTACCCTCAATCGTTAAATCTCCGTAGAGCAACTGATGTCAACACAGACATCAACTTGTTTCGTCAGCCGTTTCCAACCGTCTACCCCTTCCCTTCCTGGTGATTAACCATTTCTTTGGTACTATGGGTAGAGCTGACTTCTGCAGGTTCAGCCACCACCTTGCGATGTGGGTTACTCCTGTGGGTATCATTTGTACCCTCTTGTCGGGAGCATATCCTGCAGACCTCCCCGGGTAAGAGCGATAACCTTCATCTCGCAGCCGCCTCATCTACTGTAAGGAATTCGGGTAGCATTGGACTTCTCCTTGTTGCGCAGGGTCGTCCGTCCCTATTCAGCCTTATATGAGATTTCTGTTCGTCGGCCCGAAACTTTGCCCTGCGGTAGACCTTTCAACCTCCGCAATCCGGCTTCCTTCAGATTCCACCTCACGATGGACACCCTTGCCTTCGGCTAGCGGTTCCTGCTGCCGAGTCCGCAGTGGACTTTCACCACCAAGTTATCGCCCATGCCGGGCGCACACAGCAAACCAGCCTCCCACTCGGGGAGGCTGGTTTTACTCATGTGTAATCCCGTAAATCGGAGACGAAAAAAGCAGCCTTACGGCTGCTTTTTGTATGGAGCGGGTGACGAGGCTCGAACTCGCTACCTCCACCTTGGCAAGGTGGCGCTCTACCGGATGAGCTACACCCGCATGGACAAGGCATATTATAGCGTTTTTTTTTGATTTGTCAAGAGCCTTTTCATAAAAAGCGCTTTGCTTTTTCAGGGAGCTGACCTCTGCCCCTGGTCCGTGCTTACAGGCACCTGCGCCGCTCCTTCTGTTTCTTCCGCTGCAGTCTGGTCAGGCGGATTCTCCGCAGTTTCCTGCACCGAACGGACCGATTCCGGATAGGCAGAATAATCCCATACATACCCCTGCATTTCCTCATCCGTCCGTTCCCGATAGGCGCCCGCCGCGCTGCAGGCAAGAAGATCCACATGATAGGGCTTTCCATTGTCCCAAACCAGGTTCCAGGTCCAGGGCTCTCCCTGCCGGGTTCCCGTAACGATACGGCATTCCAGTCCGGCCATGCGGCACATCGCCGCGTACACCGTGGCAAAGGCGCGGCTGTCGCCCACGCCGTGGCGCAGAAGACTGTAGGCCGGCGTGATGGAGGTCTCCAGCTTATACTCAAACCGTTCCATAAGAAAAGCGTAAAGCTGGCCGAACTTCTGACTGTCGGCACCGTCGCCGCTGACATACAAAGCCGCAGAATCAAATACCGGACGGACCTGGGTCTGCATCTGGCGCAGATTATCCCGGCTGTTTTCGTAAGTAAAGCTCAGCTCCACCACCCGGGAGCTGCCCTTCCCGTAGACCGTTTCCACGGTCTGGGGCGTTTCCATTACCGACTCCGGGTAGGCAAGCGCCAGATTCTGGACAAGCTGGTCAAAATCTGTCTGCCGGTACTCCTCGATCAGCATAACCAGTCTGGAATCACAGTTTTGCAGCGCTTTCTGTACCAAAGGCTGCGCTGCATCCGTATCTGTCAGCCGGAGGATCCTTTGTATTTCCGCAGATGTACGCCGGTAGGTAATGGACCTGTCTCTTATACACATCTGACGCTGCCGACGATACTCCTTGTG
>CAMCSE010000080.1 GCA_945877515.1 uncultured Clostridia bacterium
AGAAGATGCTCAAGGAGCTGCAGCGGAACGCGGCCTTCATGGATCCCACCCGCGCCGCCGCCCATCTGGTAGGCAGCCAGGGTGACGCCATGAAGATGGCGGCCTCCAACACCGGAGCAGGCCCCGCCATGGCTTTCATGGGCATGGGCATGGCCGGTCAGGCCGGCGGCATGAACGCCCAGAACCTGTATGCCATGGGCCAGCAGCAGATGCAGCAGCAACAGCAAATGCAGCAGCAGGCGGCGCCCGCCCCTGCGGCAGGCGGCTGGACCTGCGCCTGCGGACATAGCGGCAATACCGGCAAGTTCTGTGCCGAATGCGGTCAGCCCAAGCCTGCCCCCGCCGCTGAGTGGAAGTGCGCCTGCGGCGCCGTAAATACCGGAAAATTCTGCGCCGAGTGCGGTGCGCCCAAACCTGCCGGCGAGTGGACCTGCTCCTGCGGAAGTGTGAACAAGGGCAAGTTCTGCGCCAACTGCGGCTCTCCCCGTGCTTGACCCATGAAGCGGTATATAATTCCCATTGTTCTGGGTGTGGCGTTGGTGCTGGGCGGCGTATTGCTCTACTGGCATTTCGTGATAAATCAGGTCCTGGACCGGAACGGCATGGAGAACCCATTTCCGCCGGATGACACGGAGCTGCCGGGAATCCCGATGGATGCCGCGCTGCTGTCGCTGAATTGGAGCCAGAGCGCCATGAGTTTCGCTGAGTGCTTCCACTTCGACCTTGCAGCGGAGGACAGCGGCTATGTCATTTCCGGTGAGTGTGCCGATCCGGAGAACGGCGAGCGCGTAGAGCGGGAGAACGCTCCCCTGACAGCGGAGGACTGGGCCAAGGTAGAGCAGTGCCTTCGTGACGGCGAACACCGTGCCAAGACGGAGCTGCCCGAGGGAGTTGAAGTCTGCGATGCCGCCAGCAGTACCCTGTCGGTCACATGGCGGACAACAGAGGGCGACACGGTCTCCACCGTCTACAACGGGGAGTACGAGTCAGAATTGCGTGAGCTGCTGACGGCCCTGCTGGCAGCAGCCCCGGTGGAATACGCGACGCCATAAGGGCCACGAATGCAGACGGCCTTATGCCGGCGACATAAGGCCGTCTGCGAGAACGGTCGCCCGTTTCTTCGGAGACAAATTCAAAAATAAGAGAAATAGGAGAAGGAAGAAAATGAAAAAAGTATTTTCGGTCATATTGGCTGCCATGATGCTCCTGTCCCTCGTCGCCTGCGGCGGCGGCAGCGGAGAGGATGTCACCGGCAAGTATGTATGCGTGAGCGCCACCTACAGCGACGGCTTCGGTGAGCCTGCCGGTGAATGGGTAGAGCTTGCTAAAGACGGAAAAGGCACCTATTACGGCGGCGGCGGTACTGAGTTCGACCTTGAATGGAAACTGAGCGGCGATACCTTCACGGGGAAAGTGATCTTTATGGGCATGGAAAACGCCATGGAGGGGACCCTGAAGGACGGCGTTCTGGACGTTAAGTACGGCGACGTCAATATGCGGTTTGAAAAGCAGGGCGGCACTACGGGGACGGCCAACACTGCGGAGCTTACTGCCTATCAGGAGTACTGGAACGGCGGTTGGTACGGCTGGATGATGTGCTACAACGGTGTCGGCGAATCCGCAGAGTGGAACAACCGCAGCTGGGACTGCTTGGCCGAAATTGAAGTTGATGAAAACAACGAGGGCGGCCTGATCATCTGGGACGAAGCCTCCTCTATGGATAATCCCATGATCGGCGTGACGTTTACCGTCTCTGAGGGCAGCAATGAGTATGGACAGCTCGACAGTGAGAGCGGCTATTTCTGGGACTGTGATATTGGCGCCGGCGACCTGGTGATCGAGGCGGAAAGCACCTACTTCGAGCATATGGTCATTATCGAGGGAACCTACACTGACCCAATCGACGCTTCCAGTTATTTTGACTATACAATTATGATAAAGCCCTGGGGTATGGATTGGGCGGATGTGGAGGAAGATCACCCCAATTCCCTGCCCGATTCTTACCATGACTGGTATCTGCCCGCCATCCAGTACGGCGAGGAGATGCCGGATGTGATCGGCGGAGAATAAAGCGGCGGCAGAGTTGAAATATGACGCCCCAAATAAAAACAGGAGGAAATACAAATGGGAACTTTACAGGATTTTGCGAAATCAACGGTAGCCAGAGAATTTGACCTCGGAAGAGAGTGGACGCAGGAGGAGGCGTTTGATAAGCTGAACGACCGAGCAGCGGCTTTCCAGATGCCCTTTTCCATTAAGAACGGAATTGGCGGACAGCGTATCGCCTTTGAGAAGGAACCGAATCTGGACGTGGCCCTGAATGTCTTTGTGAACGGCAACCATGTCAAGGTGCAGCCGGTGGTGAAGCAGTCCACGTCCACCGTAGGTGTGGGCGGGATCAATATGCGCACCGACAAGAACAGTGTGCTTCGGAAAGGCGTCAAGGGTGTCGCCAGCATGCCTCTGCTTCAGGGTGAGTACATCGACACGGTGACGGAAACCATCCGGAAGATCCTGAGCGGCGAGCAGGTGGAGGACTATGTGGCGCCGGCACCGGAGGAGATGCCGGGAGCGGAAAAGGAGAAAGACTGGCTCACCACGCTGTTGCTGGAGATTTTCCTTGGGTGCCTGGGTATTCACCGCTTTTATGTGGGTAAAACCGGTACCGGTATTCTCTGGCTCATCAGCGGCGGCGTATTCGGTATCGGCTGGCTGGTGGATCTGATCAAGATCGTCACCGGCAAGTTTACCGACAAGCAGGGCCGCCCCATTGTAAGAAAAGAGAAATAATTGCTTTGCTCCCATGCGGGATCTGACAGCTTTGTGCAGCCCGCATGGGGGCAAACCAGTGAGAAAACCGCTTATGCTGTACAAATGACCGAATACAAATGGGAGACAACGGATGGTTCCGGGCCTTCCGGACGACCGGGTACAGCGTCCTGACCGGCTACTTTGAAAGACTAACTATTAGAAGTCAAGCCTGAAATGAATGGATTGGCAAGAAAA
>CAMCSE010000081.1 GCA_945877515.1 uncultured Clostridia bacterium
CAATGGCGATCACGCTGCCGTTGGTGATGATGTTGTCGTCGCCGTGCTTGTTGCTGGACCGGCCCGTGGCCTTTTTCCTGCCCTTTACCGCCAGCACGTCCGAGGGGATGGCTTCGCAATAGAAGTATTCCTTCCACTGGTCGGCCAGCACGCCGCCCGCTGCGCCCAATGCCGCTTTAATGAGTCCCATAGTTCCTGTCTCCTTTTCTGTTTGGTTTTGTTTGAAATGGTTTCCTTGCAATGACTGCCGCTTCGCCGTCAGGGCGGCGGAGCACTAATCTACCTCCGTCAGGAAGGTGTCTCCGCTGACAAAAAACGGATCCTGATCTGTAATGGGCCAGGTAAACCAGCTCTCGTCCCAGGGCCGCTTCATGAACAGGCACAGCTTTGCCGTTTTCTCCGGAATCGTAAGAGAGAACCACTGGGGTTCGTTGATCCGGATCGTTCCCTCATACAGCACCGTATCCGTGATCCACTCCCGCATGGTGCCGTCCGCATTCAGCTGGGGCGTTCCCGTGCAGAACCGGATATCCGTCTCGTACCAGCGTCCCACCAGCAGCAGCTTGTTCTGCCCGCCCTTCTCCAGCGCGGTCATGGGGATCGCCGCCAGCGGCTGCGCCACCTCCACAGGTGGGTCACGCCAGTAAAACATCAGCGACTTGTTGGGTTCGTCCGCCAGAGCCAGCGTCAGCGGCTCCGGCAGGAGGCTCTCTTCGCGCGTATAGATGGCGGCGCGGGCTGCCGGCGCGTTGTCCAGCTCATCGTATTGCCGGAGGTACAGGGTGTTCCGGTCCGTCAGGGCGACATAGTACTCCGCCTCAGAGTCTTCGGCGTAGAGTCGAGCAGACCAAAGCTCGTTTGGAAGGCCGTACATCAGCGGCTCATCCAGCTTTTCCGTCAGCAGATCCTCCTCCGTCTCGTATTCCGGAGCATCCGTATCCAAAAGGCGGGCGCTGTAGTAGTCGGCACGCAGGGTATAGCCGTCCTCATCGTCGGACCACCAGCGCTCAATGTTCAGAAGAGAGGCCATGTGCATCTCCTCCGGACTGAACTCGTCGCCCTCCGCTTCACCGGCGCTCATCCGCCAGGTCCCCTTCAGGTCCGCCATACAGAGCTCCCCGCCGGAAACCGGCCGTTCCGCCGGCTCAAAATAGAAGCGATTCCCGTAAGGGGTCTCCAGCATCACGGAGCCGTCCTTCTCCTTGCGTCCGTCCATGGAGATGAAGCTTCCGTCAAGGTCTTCTCCGGTCAGCCGCAGGGCATTGTCCGCCCCCAGCCACCATTCGGCGTTTATCAGGTAGGAGGCGTAGCCAAAGCCCAGCGCCTCCCGGAACAGCGCGGTTCCGTCCTCATTGAGGAAGAGGTCTGCCCACCATTTCTCCGTGGGCATGGCGCTGACCTCCGTGCGGCCGAAGGAGGGATTGTAGGACTCGTACCGCACGGCAGTCCAATAGGTGGTGTCATGCGATGCAGGTGTGGGCGATGCGCTGTCGTTTTCTCCGCCGCTGCCGGTGGGGGGAGTTGTGGTATCCGGCCGACTGCCGCAGGCGCTCAGGCTGAGTGCCAGCAGCAGCGCCAGCACCAGCGTCAAACATCTCTTTCCCATCGCGTCATGCCCACGGGTCCTGCGCGGCGGGGATGCGGATGCCGCTCAAGGGGCTGGAATACTCCCACAAAAACCATTCCCCGGTAGAGGGCTTCTGCCGCAGCTTGATGGGACGGGGAGAATCTGCGCCTGCCGTCCGGAGAAACAGCCGGAGATAGCCCGGCTCCATGTCCTGGGGCCGGGGATCCGGCAGGACATTCAGCACATAGGGCTGCGCAGGGGTATAGCTGTTTTCCGGCGCTGCACCCTCAAAGTAGGCCAGGGGCAGATACTCCTTGCCCCGCAGACGGTCCCGCAGAAATTGGGCGTCATAAGGCGTCATGGGACGCGGCCCGCGCAGCAGGTCCATGGCGGCCACACCTGCGTCCTTGTCCTTTATGTATAGGTTCAATGCGCACAGGAAGCATGCGCAGACCTCCTCCGGCGTGCGGCGGGACAACGCCTCAAATTCCGCCGCCGTATCCGGCAGATGGGTGAGTGTTACTTGCATGATGCTTTCCTTTCTCCCATAATTTGTGTTTGTCTTGCGGAAAGAGTATTCTCTCAGCAAGCTTCCGTTTTCTCATGTCGTTTTATCTTCTTCTGTTGAAATCCTTCCGGCTGATTCGGCAGGAAACTCCCGTGGGGAGGAAGTTTCTCCTGCCACGATATCGCCGCGCACCTGCAATGCTTTCGCGCAGGCAGCGCATAGATCCAGATCCTCGCAGATCAGGAAGCAGCGGTTGCACACCAGTCTGCCGCAGACAGGGCATTGGCTGAATATCTCTAAGGCCTCCGCCGCGGCTTTTTCCCGGGCAGCCTCCCGTTCCCGCTCGTAGAGCGTCCGGAACACCGCACGCATCCCCTCTGTCTCCGGCTTCGTGCCGGCCTTGGAAAAGTGGACGGGGCTGCTGTGCCATGTTCTGCCGCACTCCTGACAGCGAAGGAGAAAGCGAAACTCCCCTATGGTAGAGCAGTCTCCCATCGCCTCCTTTATGATCTGCTTCATGTGTAGTCCCTCCTCTCCGGCAGTTCTCCCGATTGCGGCTCTGTTGACTCTATCTCTACCAATTTTCGCAGGGAAAAAATATAGGCCTGAGTCCTGTTTTGGGGCAAAACCCGCAAAAGCAGGACTCAGTCATAGACGGAACACACAAAAATCATCGGTATATGCTGGATATTTTCAACAAGGAAAAGACAGAGGACGGTTTTTCCGTCCTCCGTCTTTTGATAGGGATGTTCGCCCTTTGGACAGGCTCTGCGGCGCGGGAAAAACACCCCCCTGTCCGTTATTGATATGAAAAAGGCTGCCAACCGGCAGCCTTTTTCATCGGTACGATCATTTACCGCCGCCCTGCAGCAGCTCCTCCAGC
>CAMCSE010000082.1 GCA_945877515.1 uncultured Clostridia bacterium
TGGCCGCTCTGGACGTGGCCGGCGCTCCCGCTCAGGCCCGCAAGCTGCCCAAGGAAGGCGACAGCGTTCTGATCCTGGGCGCCAACGGCAAGTCCGCCGTTCTGTGCGGCTACGAGGCCATGAAGAAGGTCGGCCCCAACGGTAAGGTCGTGGGCGTGGTCCGCAAGGCCTCTCAGGTTCCCGCTCTGCAGGAGCTGGGCGTTTACACCGACGTGGTCGTGGCCGACTGCACCAAGCCCGTCGAGGTCATGGAGGCTGCTCTGGCTGCCAACGGCGGCAAGGAGTATGATATCTCCATCTGCTGCGTGAACATCGAGTCCTGCGAGATGTCCGCCATTCTGCCCGTCCGCGATGACGGCCTGGTATACTTCTTCTCCATGGCTACCTCCTTCACCAAGGCTGCTCTGGGCGCCGAGGGTATCGGCAAGGACGTCACCATGATCGTGGGCAACGGCTACACCAAGAACCACGCCGAGATCACCCTGAACGTTCTGCGTGAGAATCCCAAGCTGCGCAAGCTGTTCGACGAGAAGTACTGCTAAACGAAAAAGCAACACACTGAGGCAGGGGGGCCACCCCCTGCCCTCAGCACGAGACTTTCCATCATCCTGATTTAAGAATAAGGAGAAACGAACATGAAAACTCGCAATGGTCTGTTCGCTGACGTTCCCGAAAATCTGTGGAACGACTGGCATTGGCAGGTTGCCAACCGCGCTGAGACGATCGAAGATCTGAAGAAGTACATGACCCTGACCCCCGACGAGGAAGCCGGCATTGCCAAGACTCTGGGCAAGCTGCGCATGGCGGTTACCCCCTATTATCTGTCCCTGATCGATCTGGACGATCCCTTTGATCCTATCCGCAAGATGGCCATTCCCCGCGCCGAGGAGCTGGAGTACGCCGATTATGAGGATGCCGATCCTCTGCACGAGGATACCGACTCTCCCGTGCCCGGCCTGACCCACCGCTATCCTGACCGCGTGCTGCTGCTGATCACCGACCAGTGCTCCATGTACTGCCGTCACTGCACCCGCCGCCGTTTTGCCGGCCAGAACGACTGCGAAGTGCCCATGCAGCAGATCGACAAGTGCATCGACTACGTGGCCGCTCACCCCGAGGTTCGCGACGTGCTGCTGTCCGGCGGCGATGCTCTGATGGTCAGCGATGAAGCGCTGGAGTACATCATCTCCCGCGTCCGTGCCATCCCCCATGTGGAGATCGTGCGTCTGGGCTCCCGCACTCCCGTGGTGTGCCCCCAGCGTATCACCCCCGAGCTGTGCAACATGCTGAAGAAGTATCATCCCGTGTGGCTGAATACCCACTTCAACACCCCCAAGGAGATCACGCCCGAGGCCAAGAAGGCCTGCGCCATGCTGGCTGATGCCGGTATTCCTCTGGGCAACCAGTCCGTGCTGCTGGCCGGCGTCAATGACTGCTCCCATGTGATGATGGAGCTGGTCCATCAGCTGGTCATGATGCGCGTGCGTCCCTACTATATCTATGCCTGTGATCCCTCTCTGGGCCTGAGCCACTTCCGCACCCCCGTGTCCAAGGGCATCGAGATCATGGAAGCGCTGCGCGGCCATACCTCCGGCTACTGCATCCCCACCTTCGTGGTGGACGCTCCCGGCGGCGGCGGCAAGACTCCCGTCATGCCCAACTATCTGATCTCCCAGACCCCGCGCAAGGTCATCCTGCGCAACTTCGAGGGCGTCATCACCTCCTACACCGAGCCTGAACACTATGTGCAGGATTGCCACTGCGACGTCTGCACGGGCAAGAAGAAGGCGGAAAAGACCGGTGTGGCATGGGTGGCACAGGGCACTCCCCAGCGTTATCTGGAGCCCACCAAGCTGCTGCGCAACGAGCGTCACGTCAAGAAGTAAGACCGTATATGCTTCAGGTATCCCGGCGCACCGCACCGGGATACCTGACGTATCCGCCCCGAT
Organism: uncultured Clostridia bacterium; assembly: GCA_945877515.1. GTDB lineage: Bacteria > Bacillota > Clostridia > Oscillospirales > Oscillospiraceae > Vescimonas. The sequence goes on from CAMCSE010000082.1 coordinate 1,950, forward strand.
TTCACGGGGCTTTGATGACTTTACGAATTTTGAGGTAAGTATATGGAAAGCAAACTCGGCTTGAATTTTGAGCTGGTCAATCAGGCGCGCGCCTCCGCTGCCAAGGTGGCGGATGACACCCAGCACTTTATCGACCAGCATACCACCGTCACGGTGGAGCGTGCCGTTTGCCGCCTGCTGGGCATTGATGGCGTCAATGAGATGGACGTCCCCATGCCCAACGTGGTGGTGGACCACCTGATGGCCAACTCCATCCTGCCCATGGGCGCCGCCTGGGCCATCGGCAACGCCATGGCGGAGACCGGCATGAACCCCCAGCAGGTGGCAGAGGCTGTCGACCGCGGCGAGCTGGATCTGAGCAAGGTTCCCGCTCACAGCGATGCGGAGATCCGCGCCGCCATCGCTCCTGTGGTGGACGCCACCATGGAGCGTATCAATAAGAACGTCAGCAACCGCAACAACTATCTCAAGGAGTTCGGCGATAAGGAAGGCCCCTATCTGTATGTCATCGTGGCCACCGGCAATATCTATGAGGATATTACCCAGGCCAAGGCCGCTGCCAAGCAGGGCGCCGACATCATCGCCGTCATCCGTACCACCGGCCAGTCCCTGCTGGACTATGTGCCTTACGGCGCTACCACCG
>CAMCSE010000083.1 GCA_945877515.1 uncultured Clostridia bacterium
AGGGGGTGGGATGTTGACAGTATAAATCAGGCCACAGGTACGGCGCCGGCGGCACGGATCAGGTCATTGGCGGCGGCGGAGGTGGCGAAATCGAAGAAGGCCTGGGCCTGGGCGCTCAGCGCCGTGCTGTCTTTGGTCACGAAGACGAAGGGGCGCTGGATGGCGTAGCTGCCGTCCAGAACGGTGTCCTCGGTGCAAGCCACGCCGCCCACGGTGACGGCCTTGACGGTGTCCTTCAGGGCGGACAGGGAGGCGTAGCCGATGGCGTTGGGGTTGCCCGCCACAGCCTCAATGACGGCGCCGGTGGAGGTCAGCTCCTGATCCATCTTGCAGGCGTCCTTGGTTTTGGTGATGGACTCGAAGCCATCCCGGGTGCCGGAACCGGCTTCACGGCCAATGCAGGAAATAGTCCCGGCCTCGCCGCCCAACTGGCTCCAGTCGGTGATCTCGCCGGTGAAGATCTGGGCGATCTGCTCCACGGTTAGGTCAGCCACCTTGTTGGCGGGGTTGACGATGACGGCGATACCGTCCAGGGCCACGGTGGTGCCCACCAGGCCGGAAACCTTCTCCTCGTCCTTCAGGGCCCGGGAGGAAAGACCGATGTCAGCACTGCCATTGGAAGCGGCCTCGATGCCGGCGCCGGAGCCGGTGGCATCATAGGTGACGGAAACGCCGCTGTTGTCGGTCATGAACTGCTCACTCAGAGCACCGATGACCTTTTCCATGGAGGTGGAACCGTTGGTGGAAACGGTGCCGGACAGTGCAGCAGGCTGGGTAGACTGCTCAGTCTGGGCGGGAGTCTCCTGCTTGCCGCCGCAGGCGGCCAGCAGGCTCAAGGCCATGGTCAGGGTCAGCAGAATAGCAAATGCTTTTTTCATTACAATGATTCTCCTTTTTTCATATGTCTGTTGCTTCATGCCACGGCCTTAGTATAAACAGTCCAACGTAAAATCCGTCACCACGCCCTTGTTAAGTCTGGGTAAAATAAAAAACTGGGGTCGCGAAAGCGGTCAGTAAATTCTGAGCTATTTGTATCAGTTTTTACAGCAGGGAGGCGTTGGCCATGCCGTAAAGTCTTATCATGCCAAACAGTGGTTATGAACGAATGAAAAAGCTGATGGCGGATGCAGGGCTTCCCAATATGCGATTTCACGATCTCAGACACACATTAGACATCCCGGCGAGTGCGACGGACAATCCGGGTATGGCGTTGATAAACTGGACAAATTAGTAGACCAAATCATTCGTATTCAGCTTGGACGCATCCAGAACGCTCCCCCGCAGGAGCTGATAGAAAAACAGCAGGCCAAGGAATTGGAACTTATAAAATCCAAGTTGAAACTTCTGAATGACCAGTACCGGCAGAAGCAGAGAGAGTATCAGGACTTGCGGGCTGAGACGATCAAGGTTGTTCAAGGTATCAGCCGTTTAAATGTAGACCTTCTTAACAGCCTTGTGGATGAGACCTCTGACCAAATCAAACAGTTGGAACAGCAAATTCAGGCTACCACAACGGAGCTTGAGGAAACCCTGCGTGATGCCAGTCAAGTGCTGCGGGAATATGACCAACTGATAGGCTGGGCTGAGATGTACGATAACTGCACCTTTGAGGCCAAGAAAATGATCGTGGCCCAGTTCGTAAAGGCTGTTCGTGTGCGGCGTGACTATGAGATCGACATAGAGTTCAATGTGTCGTTTGAAGAATTCCAGGCCCTGTATCTGGAGGGCGAGCCGGAGGAATCGAAAGGCCCCGGGGGAGATACGCTTCTGGCCATTGAAACGAAAGCAAGGCAAGCGGTATAACCGCTTGCCTTGCAGATGGTGGAGACGAAGGGGATCGAACCCTCGACCTTACGGATGCGAACGCATTCGGGAACGCAATTTGTGGCGCTTTCCGGCTGTTTTCAGCCATTTCGTCTGGAAAGCAAATGGTCTTGTGTCCTCTTGTGCCAGATGTTCCCGCCTGTCCCGGAAACCTCTGTGGTATCCGTTGTGGTCATAGATCAAGCCTCGCCGGAGTATCCGGCGAGGCTTGACTGATATCTGTAGCTTGATAGTAACTCTGGTTACAGAGTTCGTCAACGGCTTTCTACACCAGGCCAGCGCAAGGCATGCTATGCCATAATCAAAGATAAAGCCGCAGCGCCCCTGAATGCACATTTACGGGATGGACACTGGGAGTACATGCTCCCAGTGCAGCCATAGAGAAAAATCTGCCAGACGCAAGGGCTGGGAGGCGAGGCAATATCGCCGGAACGACTGGCGGACTGTCGAAAGTTCAGCAGATACCGTACAGGCCTGTTGATTTTTTCGGATGGATGTACTATACTTGATTTAACACGAACGATTTGAATGAAAGAGGCGATCAGATGGCGAATTATACAGAAGCACAATGGAATGCGAAAAAGGTCGAGCTTATGGAAACGTGCTTTAACGGCTTTGCCGAGTTAGGTTTGCACGGTACCGGTATCCGTACCCTGGCGAAGCATTGCGGATATAACACTTCCATGATCTATACCTATTTCAACGATTTGGATGACCTGATC